>NZ_SMFX01000001.1:1805778-2177316 GCF_004339085.1 Thiogranum longum
AACCGGATCCGCCGTCGGGAAGATCTGCGCAACACGCGCATTGACGCGGACATTACCGACGTCGATCCTGACCGGCACCATCATGCCCTTCTTCAGTCCACTCATGAGCCGTACCGGTACATTGACCTGTACCTGCAGATACGTCAGATCAGCATATTCAACCAACGGCTGTCCGGGTTGTACCGTGTCACCCTTCTCCACCATCTTCTTGATAATGACACCATCGAAGGGTGCGAAAGATCGCGTATCGCGCAACTTTGCGTCGATCTGTTCGAGCTGTGACTGTGCAGCTGCCAGTTGCGACTCAGCCTGGCTGAGTTGTGTGCCACGGGCATACAGGTTGGCGCGTTCATCCACCCAGCGATTACCACCGTAGTTGCCTGGCATAACACTCTGGGCAAACGGCTGGGTAAACATCTGGTCGAACATACCGGGCATACCCATACCGCCCGAACGTGAAATACTGCGATCCTGCGGTGACAAGATCTCGCGGTCGTACTGGACGCGGGCATTGGCAATCTGCGACTGTGCGGCAGCGATCTGCGATAGCACCTCGCGGCGTTTTGCCAGCAATTGCGAATCGTCTATGGCAACCAGGATGTCGTCTTTCTTGAACTTGTCACCCTCGGTACCGGCAATCATGTCAATGCGGCCCGGAATCTGGGCGGTTAACGTAACCTCCTTGTAGGCAACCACGGTACCGCCCAGGGTGACGGCATTCGCTGCACTGCTGGCCTGCACCGTAACGATCTGTTCGCCACCCGTGCTCTCCGCGGCCAGCGCGAGCGATGCAACAAGACTGGAAATAAAGAAACCAAGAAGGATAAAATGAAACGATGCAGGCTGCCGACAGAAGTCCGGCCAATGAAATTCGCGGCGTTGTACAACAGAACTGACCCGCTTGACCGGCTTATGACCTGTTATCCTCACGGCTGTCTCCTCAGACACTATACTGTCAGTTGATGTCCTGACTTTTTCGCACCGCAACGCGAAACACATAGGGGCAGGAACATTAATTTACAGTGACTAGAGCAAGGCCCGTACCAGGTTTACATGTTTATGTTTCTATTAGATTTTTCTATATCTCTGTTTGTGTCGTTGCAACACAAGTACCTGATACATTCCTTTCGCTTTAGTTCATTACCTGTTGAAAGCTTTTCTGTTTTCGAGACAGAAATAAGCATGCAACAATTGTGCAACGGTTTTCACCCGTTGCAACACAAAAGTGTTGCATTTGATCTGCATCAACGTCCTGCAAAGTGCAGAGAGATATATTTAGTACTCAATAATATTCTGATGCACTAGAACATCGGAAAATTGCAGTGTGAGATGAGGAGGCTGAATGAAAACGCTGGAGCAGTTTGCGCCGCTGATGGACGCAGTCATTGCGCACATTCACGAAGGAGTAATACTCACCGACTACAAGGGCAAGATCCTTTTCCACAACCCGGCAGCTGACGAGTTACTGGGATTTACGGACTTTGATTCCGTCAGTGATATTCAGGCATGTACCGGTATAGACTTGCAAAAGTCACTGACCACAGCCGCCAATAGCTCGCTGGCCATGGATCACCTGCCCGTTGGAAGGCATCACTTCGAGCAGCGCATCACGCGCAATGGAAAAACCCGCTTCCTGGAAGTGAATACCTCCACTGTGCCGGTTCCCGGCAAGCCTTCTCCGGTACATTTGATGGTTATGTCGGATATTACCGACAGGCGTCGCCTGCAGGCCGTGCTGAATGACGAGCGAAGCGCAGGGCTCATTACACAGGATCCACACATGATCGAGATATCGGTCATGATGGAACAGATTGCATCTACCTGCGCATCGGTTTTGTTACAGGGTGAGTCCGGTACCGGAAAAAGCCTGATCGCACGTATGGTCCACGAAATGAGTGACCGGAGCAGCGAGCCACTGGTAGAAATCAACTGTGCAGCCATACCGGATGCATTGCTGGAGTCCGAACTGTTCGGACACGTCAAAGGCGCCTTCACCGGTGCAACCCAGGACCGTAAAGGCAGGTTACAGAGCGCACACGGCGGTACGCTGTTCCTGGATGAAATCAGCGAATTGCCATTGCACCTGCAACCGAAATTACTCAAGGCACTGGAAGAACAAACCTTCCAGATGGTGGGATCGGACAAGAACATCAATGTTGATGTGCGTATTATCGTTGCCTCCAACCAGAACCTGCGGGAACTTGTCGATGCCGGTGACTTCCGCGCCGACCTTTATTACCGACTGGCCGTAATCCCGGTCGAGATCCCTGCCCTGCGCGAACGGCCGGGCGACATTCCGCTACTGGTTCATTATATCTGCGACCAGCTGGTCAGTCGTGGTTACCCCGACAATATTGAATGTGACTATGACGCGATGCAGATGATGATGAACTACCCGTGGCCGGGCAATGTACGCGAACTGAATAATGCTGTTGAACACGGCATGATCCTGGCCAGGAACGGACGGGTAAGTCCGGACTGCCTGCCGTTTGATATACGCCATCACCGTAACAACTGCGAAGTACGCACCCGCACCAACACAGCTTCAACGGAATCCGACCCGCACAAGAAAGAAATACTCGATGCGCTCGCTGTCACTAACGGGAATCGCGCCAAGGCCGCACGTAACCTGGGAATAGACCGAAGTACACTCTGGCGTCGGATGCACCGCCTGAACCTGATCTGAGAGAAGCAATAATATTATATATATCAATAAGTAATACAATTTCGTTAATATTTAATTGATATTAATATTAGATTTAGCTAATATTACAGCCAGTAACTTTCAAAGGGAGACGAATATGTTTCTGGATGCTTTCACGCTTAGTGGTGCCGTTATTGTCCTTGTTATGATTGGTGTAACACTGTACGCAACAGGCTGCTGCAAAAACTAGATACCGCCGTGGATCATTTCGATCCACCCTCATCGAGTACACTTCTTATACGGCGGGCCAGGTCCGCCTCACGATAAGGCTTGTTCAACATGTGCGCGGAAAACCGCGCCAGACCATTATGGGCAATGATTTTTGAAGTATAGCCCGAGGTCAGCAAGACTTTAATACCCGGCCTTTTTTCCGTTGCCTGTTGCGCAAGTTCATAGCCGTTCATCCCACCTGGCATCACAACATCACTGAACAGTATATCGACCTGCTCATTGCCTTCCAGTATCTGCAAGGCCTGCGGGGCGTTTTCCGCAGTAAAGGTTCGATAACCCAGTCGGCTCAGATACTGGTCAGCAAGCTGCAGAAGATCGGACTCATCATCGACAATCAGAACAGACTCACTGCCACCGGGTAACTCGCCCCTTTCAACCATGTCGCTACTCCCGGCATGCGCCTCGCCTGTTGCGCGCGGAAGATACATACGGACCGTCGTTCCAACACCGACTTCAGAATACACCTTGACGTTACCGCCATAACGACGTGCAAAACCATAGACCATCGCCATGCCCAGCCCGGTGCCCCTGCCTTCAGGCTTGGTGGTGAAGAACGGCTCGAAAACCCGCTCCAGAGTTTCCCCATCCATACCGGTACCGGTATCGCTGATCATTAGCTCTACATAATCACCCGCCGTGGTTTCAGGGTTTATTGCTGCATAATCCGCATCCAGCCACCTGTTGGTTGTTTCAATCAGGAGCTTCCCGCCACCCGGCATGGCATCACGGGCATTTATCACCAGGTTCAGAATCGCATCCTGGAATTCTCCGGCGTTAATTTCAGTCTGCCACAATTCATCCGCCAGGAAATACTGCACCTCTATTTCAGGTGTGACCGAACGCGACACCATGGTCTCCAGGTCTTCCAGTACGGCATTAAGATCGACAATGTCTTTCTCCAGGCCTTTCTTGCGGGAAAATGCCAGCAGTTGCCGTGTAAGATCCATGCAGCGCAGTGTTGCGCGGGTGGCCGTATCGATCCACTTGCCCGACCGGTCATCAATACCGGCATCATTTTTCAGGATATCCAGGTAACCGATAACGATACCAAGCTGATTGTTGAAGTCATGCGCGATACCACCGGAAAGCTGCCCGATAGCATCCATTTTCTGGGCCCGGCGCAGGGCCTCTTCCATGCTGACGCGCTCAGTAATGTCCTGCACTGCACAGGTAAAGCGCAGCGCGTTACCGGCATCGTCATACAACGTCTTGCCACGCTCCTGGACATATTTTATCCGGCCATCCGGCATACACAGCCGGTGGTCGATATTGTATGGCACTCTGTTCTCGAGGGTTGCCTCGCAGGCAGCCACGACCCTGGCCCTGTCTTCCGGGTGAACGGCTTCGAGGAATGTCTCCAGTGTAAGATCTTTTTTCTGCGGATCAATTTCAAAAATACGGCAGGTTTCTTCAGACCACCAGTATATTTCATTGGTCAGGTCTATCTCCCAGTTACCGATATGCGCCATGCGCTGTGCTTCTGCCAGACGTTGTGAGGTTTCGTTCAGATTTTCCGCCTGCTTCCGGAAGCGCTGCTCACTATCATACAGGCGGCGCTGTTCGGTAGTTATTCGCCGCGCCATTTCATTGAAACTTTTCCCCAGCCTCGCCAGCTCGCCCTTGCCCTTCAGCTCAACCGGCTCAAACTGCCCTTTTGACATCTTGATACTGGCAGCACGCAATATATCCAGGGGTCTGCTGATGAAGTACTGGAATATCAACCATACCAGCGCAGCCCCCAGTAACAGCAACGGCGACATAATCGACATGTCCGCGACCAGCAGGTTGCGCACGCTCTGCCTGGCCCGCGTCAGGTCGTAGAGGAAGTAAATCTTTCCCTGCTGCAAATTACCCAGGCCATCACCTTCTCCGGTCAGTGAAACAGGCAGGGTTGCATGGATAGTATCGCCTTTGTCGTCGATGTGAATATCAAGATGCAGGCCATCACCCGGTTCACCGTGGCCATGAACAAGGCGCCCATACCCTGGCAGGCTTTGTTCAGCCTGAGCTCGCCATTCATAGCGATTGGCCAACAACACCTTGCCGCGGTGATCGATTACGGCCAGCACCAACAAGTCAGGATTAACTGAATATTGACTGACCAGAAACTGGGCTTCTTCTCTATCACCGCGTAAAAGTTCATGGCTGATATTGACCTGCAGGTTGGACAAGGTGTCACGCCACAGTGACAACTGTTGTTGCTGGGTGCGCTCGACAAGGTGGCGGTACTGAAGGGCACTCCACAACAGAAGCACCAGGCCGAGTAGCAGGGTAATAAATACCGGAAACCAGACACGCAGGTTCAGGGTGCGCATATCAGAGCGACCCGGCCGGTAGAAAACGGGGCTGGAACATACCGGAAATCTCCACCTCATCGCGGAGCAACCCCGCACGATTCATAACCTCTGTCAGTGCGCGAGCCGTGGCTTCCAGTGCGGGTGGACTACCGCCAAGCAGGTGCCTGTTTTCAGCAAGCCCAGGGATTTTCAGGCCTTCAAACAGGGTCTTCATCTGCTCCGGCTCAACCCCGTATAGCGGCGCCATGCGACGATCAGCGTCATCAGGGTGGTCGCGTCGATAGGCCAGTGCAGAAAAATGTCCACGGACAAGGTCGTGAAGTTGTGACTCGTACTTTTCAATTGCTTCAGCGCGGACCACCAACACATCGATGATCCGGTTCGGAATCTGGCGGCTGTCGAATAACGGCACAGCACCCTGTGCCAGAAGATGACTACGCACAGGCTCGAACGTCACCACGGCATCAACCTTGCCAGACTGGTAGATGCTCTCGTGCTCATCAACGCCGGCAAATTCCAGCGTCACGTCTTCAGGCTGCAACCCCGCTGCCCGCAGTGCTCCGTCCAGAAGAATGGCCCCAACGGCAGTATTTTCCACAGCAATTGTTTTTCCGCGCAACTGGCCCAGGCTGCGGATTGGCGGGCGGGCCAGTATTACATCGCCACCGGCTGACACATCCATGACCAGCAACACCTGGAGGTCCACAGCCCGTGAGCGGGCGGTCAGTACTTCATCAAGTGTCAAACAGGCTGCATCAAGAGAGCCCGCAGAAATTGCCTGCATCACTGTCGTCGCGGAAGGCAACTCTGCCAGGTGGATAGTCTGCTTTGGAAAGAGATCGAGGCTACGGGCGAGATAGAGACTTTCATAACCGGGCCAGATATTGCTGCCCACGCGCAACGGCTCTTCCATCGGGCGGCTGCAACCCCCTGACACCAGCAGTAAGGCAGCAATGCAGAAATATCTTATGAACATGCTGTCTACCTGCTTCCTTTCATTGCCCACGCCTGACAGTCACACGCTACCCCGACACTCATGCTATTTCAAGTTATTGTAATTCAATACATTGCATTGCCTTAAACCCTGTAACGGTTGACCTGCACTTATCTGAACCGCTTGTGCAATTCCATGACCACCAGTACCGACAGGGCAAGCAGCAACAAATCCAGCCAGTGTTGTGGCGACACCGGCTGTATCCGTAGCACGTCGCGCAGGCCGGGCGTGTACATTGCACCAATATGGATCAGCTGCGCTGCAACCGTTCCAACCAACAGAATCGGGTTGCGCAACGGGTTATGCCGGAAAACCGACCGCGTTTCGGAGCGACTGTTGAACACGTGAATATTCTCGAACAGCACCATCAGCAACAGCGTGCCGTTACGCGCTTCGTCAATATCAAGGCCACGCCCCAATAACCACTGGTAGACCGTAAAAGCCATACCGCCGATGACCAGCGCGGAAATCACAACACGTTCCACCATCAGGCGGTTGAACACCGCCTCGCGTGGCGGTCGTGGCGGCCGCCGCAACTCGTCACCCTCGCCCGGTTCAAACGCAAGCGCGACATCCTGGATACCGTTGGTCACCAGGTTGAGCCATAGCAATTGCACCGCAAGCAGCGGTAGCGGCTGGGCGGTAAACAGCGCCAGCGTAAACAACACCAGCTCGGCAGCACCGGTCGACACCAGCAGGAATATTACCTTGCGCACATTGGCGTAGGCGACGCGCCCTTCCTCGACACCGGCTACGATAGAAGCAAAATTATCGTCGGTAATAATCATATCCGCGCTTTCACGCGCGACGTCGGTGCCACTGAGGCCCATGGCGATTCCGACCTGCGCGGCATGCAGAGCCGGCGCATCATTGGCGCCGTCACCACTGACAGCAACAAAATGCCCCTGTCGCTGCAGCGAGTGCACAATATCCAGTTTCTGGCGTGGCTCGACGCGGGCAAAAACCCGCGCATCGCGTACCAGTCGGTCCACCGCCGTTTCATCTTCCGCCTGGCGCAATTGCGGGCCGGTCACCAGCTGCTCGTCGCGTTGCACCAGCTCAAGTTCACGGGCAATAGCCAGTGCCGTCTGTGGATGATCGCCGGTCACCATGGCCACCGCGATACCGGCCTGACGACAGGCTGCGACGGCGGCCCTGGCTTCAGGACGTAGCGGGTCAATCATTCCCACCAGGCCGAGCAAGGTCAGGTCATGCAGGTGTTCGCCGGAAAAGTGCTCACTACTGTCAACATTCACCTGACCATCGGCAATTGCCAGCACACGGAAGCCCTGTTCGGCCAGCGTTTGCGCGTGGCCTTCAAGCAGTGCCGTATCAACCGGTACATCGCCGCCGCCGGTTGCCATCTTCGAGCACATCGGCAGCACACGCTCCAGCGCACCCTTGACAGACACACGCGACTCGCCTTCAACCCGATTGAGGCTCGCTGCGTACATGCGGTCCGACTCGAAAGGAATGATGGCCAGTTCCGGAAAGGCGTTGAGCATCTCCTCGCGGTTAAAACCGGCCTTGTGCGCCAGCGACAGTAACGCCACATCAACCGCATCGCCGTGCCACGTCCAGCTGCCGTCGCGGTGTCCCAGGAAAGCCTCGCTGGCCAATACGGCTGCCTGGCACAGGCGTTCCAGCAGGGCTTCTTCCGCAGCGGTCGGTGCGCCACGCGGCGCCAGGATCATACCCTCCGGAATAACGCCCTCGCCAGTGACTTCCCACGGTTCCAGCCCGGGAAACAGGATGCGCCGGGCCGTCAGTTGATTCACCGTCAGGGTCCCGGTCTTGTCGGTGGCGACAAAGGTACAGGAACCCAGTGCTTCCACGGCAACCAGTCGACGGATAATGACATGACGCTTTGCCATACGGTGCATACCCGTTGCCAACGCCACCGTCAGCGCCACCGGCAGACCTTCTGGAATAGCCGATACCGCCAGTGCCACAGCCAGCAGGAAAACCTCGCTGTAGGACATGCCCTGCCATAACGCCACCACCGCCATGATGACAGCAGCCACACCGACAACAATGGCCACAAAGCGGGTGAAGCGTTCCATACGCACCACCAGCGGCGCTTTACCCAGCGCGTGCCCGAGTACGTCCGCCGCAATCTGGCCGAGCGCAGTGGCCAGCCCGGTTGAAACAACGACCCCGCGGCCACGGCCGCGCGACACCAGTGTGCCGGCAAAGGCCATATTACGGCGTTCGGCCAGTACCGCATCAACAGGCAACACCGGCGTGTGATCCTTGTGAACCGGCAGCGATTCACCTGTCAGCAGGGACTCATCCACCTCGAGATCGTTCGCGGCAAGCAGGCGCAGGTCAGCCGGCACGCGGTCACCGGATTCAAGTAACACGATATCCCCGGGCACCAGCCCGCTGGCATCGAATTCATAGGTATCACCGTCACGCAACACGCGGCAATGCGTCGCCACCAGCTCATTGAGCGCCGTGGCTGCGCGCTGGGCTGAATATTCCTGGACTGTTCCGATAACCGCATTGATCAGCAGTACCGCTGCGATAAAACCCGCATCCGTCACATGCTGGATGAGCAGGGAAAGAATTGCCGCTGCCAGCAGTACATATATCAGTGGGCTGTAAAACTGACGGACAAAAACCTGTAGCAGCCCGGGTGGCCGGGCTTTCGGGAGTTCGTTGGGGCCATGTACCTGCAGGCGTGCTGCAGCTTCAGCCAGGGCAAGACCATGCGGCGAGGTGTGCAGTGCTTCCAGCACTTCCCCGGTGGATTTGGCATGTGGCGCAGGCATGGGATCCATCATGATTATGCCTGTTGTATCGCAACCGGGCGGGCGATACAACGTTTAAGGAAGCTCTGATTAATCCGTCATACCGGCGAAGGCCGGTATCCCTCTCATTGAAACCACTGGATTCTGGCATACGCCAGAATGACGGGAAATGAACTAAATGACGGGATATAAACTAAATGACGGAATATGAATTAATCAGAGGTTCCTTAATCTCTTCAGTTCGATTTCTTTACAAATTTTGTCAGGATCACAATCTGCTGACCGCTGACCTTGCCTTCAATCTGTTCCGGGTTGTCCGCCACCAGCCGTATGCCACGGACAGCTGTGCCGCGCTTGGCAGTGAAATTCGCACCTTTGACATCCAGGTCCTTGACCAGCGTGACCGTATCGCCCGCCTCGAGCACGGCGCCATTGCTATCGACGTGCCTGACAGTATTCCCGTCATTCTCTTCCGTGAGACCGGACATTGCCCAGCCAAGCATATCTTCATCGAGATAAAGCATGTCGAGCAGATCCTGCGGCCACCCTTCTGCATGCAGGCGCGTAAGCATGCGCCACGCCATCACCTGTACAGCCGGCACCTGGCTCCACATGCTGTCGTTCAGGCAACGCCAGTGATCGGGATCGACCTTGTCCGGGTCTTCAATCTGCTCGCGGCAGGTTGCACAGACCAGGATGCACTTGTCTGCACTGTCGCCCGCGTCAGGCGGGACAGCATAAACACCGAGGTTATCGGTTGCCGCACATAGTTCACATGTTGATCCGCTACGTTCCTGTAGCGTCTGTTCAATACTCAATTTGTCCACCCGGTATGCCTGTCGATCCACTTCAAACTGATCCAGTACCAGAACGAAATCGGCAGCATCATTGCAAACCAGCTCCAGTCCTCGATCACGAACAGGTTCGCGACCCACTCATGGTCAGTGAAAATTCCGGCCCAGGGAATGGTGTAAACGGTAAACAATACACAAGCCCAGATCAGCAGCATGGCCCCTTTTCTTGTTGAAATACTCGAAAATGCGAGAAACACCCATATTGGCATCTTGTCTGTTTTTTCCATTCGATCTCTTCTGCCCCCCGGCTTCATGCTTGCTACCTGTAGCGTGCATTATACATGCCCCGGGGATATCACAAAAAGATCGAAATCGGGATTCGCATCAGACAGTTTACAACGCTGGGGGTATTGCCGGGGCTATCTCAGCCGGAGATCATGAAGAACGTTCTGAATTTGCCCTGGTGTGGATGTTGACGTGATCATTATTTTCTTCGCTCCAGGTATCGATCCACGGGGCTATCTTATCCGCTGGAACGGGGCGGCAAATATAATATCCTTGCGCATAGTTGCAACCCAGCACATCGAGGAGATCCAGTGCACCAGCAGTCTCAACACCTTCTGCCGTTACTTCCAGTCCCAGGTTATGCGCAAGATCGATGGTTGACCTGACAATGACAGCGTCATTGTCATCCTGCTCCATATCCATAACAAATGACTTGTCGATCTTCAGCTCGTCCACCGGAATTCTTTTCAGGTACGCCAGCGAAGAATAGCCGGTTCCGAAGTCATCGATGGATATTCCCACCCCCATCGAGTCAAGTGCACGGATCGTTTTTTGTGCTCTTTTTGTGTCCGACATTATGACGCTTTCAGTTATTTCAAGCTGTAATTGCCCCGGATGAATATGATGCTCCCCGAGTATCCTGTCCAGGCGTTTGATGAACTGCTCATCCTGGATATTAAGGGTTGACACATTAACGGCAACATCAACACTGATACCCTGATCCTGCCACTTTCGACAATCGAGGCAGGCCCGGTTAATCACCCAGTTCGTTAATTCGATAATGGAATCGCCGAGCTCGATAATGGGTATAAATTGATCGGGAGGCAACAAACCGTGTTCAGGGTGCTGCCAGCGGATCAGCGCCTCAAGACTCGATACTGTCCTGTCTGAAACACGTATTTTGGGCTGGTAGTGGAGAATTAACTCGTTTTCTTTTATAGCCCTGGGCAAGCCACTGATGAGAGACAGCCTTTTCTGGCTGTGTATATCATAACTGTCATCGTATAACGCAACACCCACCCCTGCCTTTTTGGCATGGTACATTGCAATATCTGCGTGTCGCATCAGTGTGCTGCTGTCAGTACCGTGCTCCGGGTACATTGCAATACCGACACTGGCATCGATCAGCAGCCGCAGGCCTTCCATTTCGAAGTGCTCCTGGATAACCTGCCTTGCTCTTTCAGCCACCTTTCTCGCCTTGTCCACGCTATCTGCATTTTTCAGAACAATCGCGAATTCATCACCACCAAGGCGCGCCAGCAATTCATCTTCATTCAGCACGCCCTGCAATCGTTTACTCAATTCCTTGAGCAATATGTCTCCGCATTTGTGGCCGAGCGAATCATTAATTTCCTTGAACCTGTCAAGATCGAGCAATAACAGCGCAAACGGTTTTCTGGTGGATTGATTGCATTTATCCAGAACACTTTCAAGCGTTTCAAACAACCGGACCCTGTTGGGCAAGCCGGTCAATTCATCGTGGTAGGCCTGGTAGTGCAGCTTATAACTTGTCTCGTCAAGGTTGGTGGCCATTTCATTAAACGAAGTTGACAGTGATGACAGTTCGGTATTCTCCGGGACATCAACACGAACCTCCCTGCCACCCTGCTTCAACTGGTCAATGGCACGCTCAAGCTCCTCCAGTGGACGCATCATCACCCTGGAAAAATAAACCACAGCAGCCACGGTTAAAACTGTCGCCAGGATAAAAGCCAGGATAAAACGGCTGATCAACCGATCCAGCGGGGCGAGTGCTTCATCAACCGGCTGTTCTACAACCAGCCACCACCGGTGCACAGGATCGAAATGACTGACACCCGCTACGACATCGCCGGAAATACTGGTATATATGCTCAACATACTGCTTTCAGCCTGACTGAACAGGGCAGCAGGGACTGTTGAAGTGGATAAATCCCTGCCTGATAACACCAGGCTCGGGTCCGGGTAGGCAACCAGCTGCAAGGCTTCATCAACCACATACACATAACCGCTTTTCCCTACCGATATGGACTGCACTGTATCCCACAGCCACTTCAGGTTAACAATGGCCAGCACCGCACCGATCCGTCCGTTTTCAGAGCGCATGGGGGTTGCAACACGTATTGCTGGCTCCAGATATTCGGTAAACATAACAGAGCCGATAGTTCGTTTACCCGACAAGGCACGCTGTACCACAGCGTCATCATTAAATACCCGCACCTCGTCTTTACCCAACCCGCTCATTCGGGAAACACGCTTTACTTCTTTTCCTTCACTGTCAATCAGGCTGACTTCCTCAACCTCGGGTCGACGATTTAAAAAAGCGTTCAACAAGATCACGGGCTGTACGGCTGAGCCAGTGGCTCCGCCGGCCAGAAGCTCGGAGATGACTTCAGACTCGATGAATACCGGCAGAAAAAATCTCCCTATTTCATTCGTCGTACTCAGGGCTATTTCGCGTAATTGCTCACTCCTGGATTTGAGTAGCTCGTCGCGTGAGCCGTTGTAGGTCAACGCCCCCCACAAGACGATAGAGAACAGCTCCAGGGCTACGACAAGGAGAATGATCTTGCTGGCAACACGCCGTGGCGTTTTAACGGGGATTCTCTTCATTTAGTGATTGAGATATATTCATTCACCTGGCTTCGTGCCACGTCATTCAGATCAATCTCCATATCCTTCCTGACATTTTCATTCATTGTATAAATAATTATCTTGGGTGTCTCAAACGGTATTTTTCCCGCTTCAACACCCTGCAGCACCTTGCCTGCAAGACGAGCGGCCTGCTTGCCCATATCATAAAAATTGGCCCCGTAACTGGCCAATGCCCCTTTCTCCGCCAGGGGCCGGGAGTGCGTCATTAGCGGGAGTTTCAAGCGATACACATTCGGTAAAATTATTTCAGTCAATGCGTTGTCGATGGGTGCTGTCGGTACGGTCAACATGGCGTCAACCTCACCCGGCTCAAGACGTTTCATCGTTTGTTTTATTTCATCCCGACTGGAAACCGCCCTGGCGTCCACGAATATACCACTCTTTTCGGCGACTTCTTTTGCTTTTTCAACACCGATTCGCGAAGGGGCGATAGACTTGTAATACAAAATCAGGATTTTCTTCATACCGGGCAACAGATCGCGCATAAGCTCAACACGCTTGCCTGACAACTCTGCGTTCAGGTTGTCCACACCTGTCACATCCCAGCCCGGGTCACTACGGCTTTTAACGAGACCTCTCTCGATGATCGAATTCACGTAGAGCACTACAACCGGTATCTTCGTACCGTCAACCATTTCCTTCATAGTGTCTGCTTCAAGCCCACCCGCCGCCACAAGCAGGTCAACCTTCTGATCGGCCAGTTCCTTGACAAGCACCTTCAATGCAGGTCTTTTGTTGCCGGCATTTCGGATTAAATAGCGTATTGAAAAATCTTCATCGTTGGCGAGCCGGGTTAACTCCTCCTGAAAGCCATTCACCTGCGGCTGTCGCGAATCCCCGAACAGCACAATGCCGACAGTCTTGATATCCGTGTCTTCAGGGCTCCCGCACCCCGCCAGAACCAGCGCAATCGAAACAATAAATACCGCCATGAGATCGGCCCGCAAGCGCTTATATAACCCAAGATATTTCATGGCGTTAGCCTGCCTGTGCAATTGTGTTACCTGCATAGTAGCACCCCACCCCGTCCTGCGTGCAAGTGGCCTTGAACTGACCCGAAAACAGTCCTGTTACCAGGACATTTCAGAACACCAGCGAGTACCCCAGCCCCACCACCGCACACGCGGCAATAACCGTCACCACTCCCACTTTGTAGCGGAACAACGCCACAAACGCTGCTGCACCGATCAGGGCGGAGAACCACTCGAAACGACCGTCGAACCCCTGCGGCCACAACACGTGATAGGCAAAGAACGCCGCCAGGTTGAGAACCACACCCACCACTGCGGCAGTGATGCCGGTTAATGGTCCAGTGAACTTCACATCACCGCGCGTCGCCTCGACCGCCGGGGCACCGATCAGGATAAACAGGAACGAAGGCAGAAAGGTAAACAGCGTGGCGACACTGGCGCCGGCGGCACCCGCCAGCGGCAGCAGGTCCGGGCCAAACAGCTCTCGGGTCCAGCCGCCGACATAACCCACAAACGCCACCACCATAATCAGCGGCCCGGGCGTGGTCTCACCCAGCGCCAGGCCGTCGATCATCTGCGCGCCGGTCAACCACTGGTAATGCTCGACACCGCCCTGGTAGACATAGGGCAATACCGCATAGGCACCGCCAAACGTCACCAGCGCCGCCTTGGTAAAGAACCAGCCCATCTGCGTGAGTGTGCCGTCCCAACCCCAGCGCGACGCCAACAGCGCCAGCACACCGGCACCGATCGACACACCAACCAGCCCGATCGCGATGCAGCGACCCCAGCTAAAGCGGGCGTGCGCCGGCACCGGGGTATCATTATCAATAATCGCCGGGCCGTAAGAATTCTTGCCATCGCCGTGATGCCCGCCCGTCCTGAACTTGTCCGGCGCAACCCGCGAACCGACCGCACCGATCAGGCCGGCCATCAGCACGATATAAGGAAAAGGCACATCAAAGGCGAAGATCGCGATAAACGCCAGCACCGCCAGTGCGCGCAGTACATTGTTCTTCAGCGCCCGCGAGCCAATGCGGTAAGCCGCAAACACCACAATCGCCGTCACCGCGGGCTTGATACCGTACAGAATCCCCTCCACCGCCGGCACATCGCCAAACGCCAGGTAGACCCACGTCAGCCCCATCAGAATGAACAGCGACGGCAGCACAAACAGCACGCCGGCGACAATGCCGCCCCACACCCCGTGCATCAGCCAGCCGATATAGGTCGCCAGTTGCTGCGCCTCCGGCCCCGGCAGCACCATGGTGTAGTTAAGCGCATGCAGGAAACGATGCTCGGAAATCCAGCGCCGCTTCTCGACCAGTTCCTGGTGCATCATGCTGATCTGGCCGGCAGGGCCACCGAAACTGATGAAGCCGAGTTTCAGCCAGTAGAAGAAGGCTTCAGCAAAAGAGACGGGCGGCGGTTGTTGTGTTGCATCGGGTGGAGCAGCTGGCACGCGCATGGCACCTTTATCGTTATTCACCGCGACCGAGTATACTCGAAGCCTGCATAACTAGCCTGCCCTGCTTTCACATCGTACAGGACGAATCGCATTGTCCGGTGTATCCTGTCCGCTGACGACTACGGGCACCCGCTAAACCGGTGAGGGTAATATGAACAAGAGTGACTTCAAAATCGGTGACGACAAGCCGCAGATCGAAATCAACAAGCCATCCGAGCTCAAGTTCTGGCAGCGGCCCGATTTCACGCTATGGCTGTATCTCATCTTCCTGCTGGTATCCTTCTACATGTGGCAGGGCTACCGCGAGGTGCGCCAGACAGAGATCCCCTACAGCGAGTTTCTCAAACATGTCGAAAATGGTGAGGTCGCCGAAGCCATCGTCACGGACAAGATCATTACCGGTACCCTGACAATCAAGGAACCGACCACCCTGGAACCGAAGCACTTTATCACCGTACCCTTGTGGAACACTGAACTGGCGAAAGACCTGGAGAAGCACGGCGTCACCTATAAAGTGCGCAGCAGCGACAACTGGTTGACCAACTTCTTCCTCAACTGGGTGCTGCCTTTCGGCGTGCTGTTTCTGCTCTGGGGCTGGATGGCCAAGCGCATGGGTGGCATGGGGCGAAGCTTCCTCAACATCGGCAACAAGGTACGCATTCATTCCGAGGATGACGTAAAGGTCACCTTCGACGACGTAGCCGGCGCCGAAGAAGCCAAGCAGGAACTGACCGAGACAATTGCCTTTCTCAAGGACCCGACACGCATACAACGCCTCGGCGGCCACATGCCCAAGGGCGTACTGTTGATGGGCCCGCCCGGCACCGGCAAGACCCTGCTGGCGCGCGCCGTGGCCGGCGAGGCCAAGGCACCCTTCTTCAGCATCAGCGGTTCGGAGTTCATTGAAATGTTCGTCGGCGTAGGCGCTGCACGGGTGCGTGACCTGTTCGAACAGGCGCGCCAGAAAGCCCCCTGTATCATCTTCATCGACGAACTGGATGCCATTGGCGGCGCCCGCGGCATGGGCCCGGCCATGGGCGGTCACGACGAGCGCGAACAGACACTCAACCAGCTACTCACCGAGATGGACGGCTTCGACCCCTCGGTCGGTGTGGTAGTGATGGCGGCCACCAATCGCCCGGAAATTCTCGACAAGGCACTCATGCGTGCCGGCCGTTTCGACCGCCAGATCGTGGTCGACAAGCCCGACCTGGAGGCGCGCGTCGCCATCCTCAAGGTCCATACCCGCGGCATGACACTGGCCGACGACGTCGACCTGCGGGTGGTAGCGCAGCGCACGCCCGGCTTTGTTGGTGCAGACCTCGCCAACATCGCCAATGAAGCCGCTATCCATGCCGTGCGCCTGGACCACCAGGCCATCACCATGGAAGACTTCGAGGCCGCCATCGACCGCGTCATCGCCGGCCCGGAAAAGAAACACCGCGGCCTCGGTGCCGAAGAGAAGGAACGCGTCGCCTTCCATGAGTCCGGCCACACCCTGGTGGCCGTCACGGTACCGACCGGAGAGCCGGTGCACAAGGTGTCCATCATCCCGCGCGGCGTGGCGGCGCTGGGCTACACCCTGCAGCTACCGGTGGAAGAGAAATTCCTGTCCACCGAAAGCGAACTCAAGGACCAGATCGCCATCCTGCTGGGTGGCAGAGTGGCAGAGGAGATCGTCTACGGCGACATTTCCAGCGGCGCCTCAAACGACCTGGAACGTGCCACCGAAATCGCCCGCTCCATGGTGACCCGGCTCGGCATGAGCGAAAAGCTGGGACCGCTTACCTTCGGCAAGCACCAGCAACTGATGTACCTGGGCATGGAACAGGAAGAACGCAACTACAGCGAAGAAACCGCACGCCAGATCGACGAGGAAGTCCGCACCCTGGTGGAAGAAGGCCACAGCCGCGCGCAGGAGATCCTCACCTCACACCGCAAGACCCTGGACACACTGGCGACGCATCTGCGCGAGAAGGAAGTCATGGATGGAGATGAGGTCATGCAGGTCATCCGGGAGACAGAAGGTGAAGGAAATGCACCGGTAGTGTGAACCTGTCAGTTATGTCCACTTCAGCGATATTTCATCCACCCTGCAGGCCTCAGACCCACGGCACTGTTTCATCGACCAGTTGCGCATCATGCAGCTTTGATGCCTTGAGTCCATTTTCCGGCGCCTGGATTACGACATAATAGAGATCGTCCTGTCCCGTATTCCACCATGCACGCTTGACGCCGGTGGCCACGCGCACCACGCTGCCCTCTTCTACCGGAAAGCGGTCATCACCGACCACCATCTCGCCTGCGCCACCGATAAAGACATAAACCTCTTCGTTGTCATTATGCGAGTGGTAAAAGTCGACCCCGGTATTCGGCGCATCCTTGTTGACCGACACCTCCATACCCGTCAGGCCGATGAGTTCACCGAGAAACGCTTTACCCACCAGCCTGATGGGCGCCCCTTCCGGCGCAAACACGTGCTGCTCCAGCGCGTTGAGCTTTCCAATATTTGCCGTGGAATAATGGTTCATGATGCATCTCCCTGATAATGAAAGATCTGGCTACTTATTGTAGCGTTCACTACATTATTGCCCGTCGCCAGACCTGTCAAGACTTTTTTGTAGTGAATGTTATAATTGCTATACGGTTTAAAAGCAGGTGACCCGATGGCCCGAACGAAGAATTTTGACGAAGACAAGGTACTGGAAGCCGCCATGCTGCTGTTCTGGGAAAAAGGCTACTCGGCAACATCCATGAAAGAACTCGAACAGGTCATGCAGCTCAACCCGACCAGCATCTACAACACCTTCGGCAGCAAGCGCGAACTGTTCCAGAAAGCCCTCAGGCTTTACATGAACAGCGCCCTGTCCGGCTTCATCGATGCAATAACAAATGCCAGGTCATTGCCGATCGCGCTGCAGAACGTGCTGAACGAAGTCATACGCCTGCACTACAACCCGGGGCATCCCGGAGGCTGTATGGTGATGCTTTCCATACTGGAAAACGAGCAACACGATGAAGAAACAAGGGCGATGCTGAACTCAGCCTTGCCCCTGTTGCGGGATACCCTCGTCAAACGCTTCAAACAGGCACAGGCTGCAGGCGAAATCAGTACTGAAATGGACAGCAAGGACTTTGGCAATCACGTAACCGCATTGATTTCCGGCATGATCACCATGGCCAAATCGGGCTTTTCAAAAAATGAGCTCAAGCACCTGATACAGAGTTCAAGCGATTGCCTGTTGCAGCAGTGTGGCATTTAAAACATAAGTTATACATCAACATTCAGTGATACTTACGGCAAGGCCACCCAGCGATGTTTCCTTATATTTATGCGACATTTCCAGTCCGGTTTGTTTCATCGCTTCAATACAGCTATCCAGCGGCATGAAATGATCACCACTTCCCCTGAGCGCCAGAGAGGTCGCTGTATACGCCTTGATAGCGCCAAAACCATTACGTTCTATACATGGCACCTGCACAAGACCATTAACAGGATCACACGTCATACCCAGGTGGTGCTCAAGGGCGATCTCTGCGGCATTTTCTACCTGTTGAGGCGTACCACCACGGGCAGAACACAGACCCGCAGCAGCCATCGCCGCCGCCGAGCCGACCTCACCCTGGCAACCCACTTCAGCGCCGGAAATCGAGCTTCGGTGTTTAATCAAACCTCCGATGGCACTGGCCGTAAGAAGAAACGCCCGCACCTGCTCAATAGTGCCTTGTTCATGGTTGACAAAATAATAGAGAACCGCAGGTATCACACCGGCTGCACCGTTTGTTGGTGCGGTGACCACCATTTGTCCCGCAGCATTTTCCTCATTCACAGCCATGGCATACGCGCATAGCCAATCATTGATATTGGCGCTATCGGGATTGCTTTTAATATCCTCGTACAGGTGTTTTGCGCGACGGGAAATACCCAGCCCACCGGGAAGAACCCCTTCAGCACTCAGCCCTTTCTCTATACACGCTTGCATGGCACCCCATATCTTGTCCATGCCCTCTAAAAGCAGATTTTCAGACAGATGTTCGAGTTCATTAAGCTGTTTCATCCGGGCAATTGAAAGACCACTGTCTTTCGCCATCTGTAACATTGAACTGGCCGAGTCAAAAGCATATTGGCATGAAGCAGAAGACTCCATTTTAAGGGGCGCCTGCAATTGACTGATTTCTTCCAGGGTATTGATAAATCCGCCACCAATGGAAAAATACGTTTTGGAATATAGTATCCCGCCGTCAGCATCCGTAAGGTCAAACACCATCCCGTTGGGATGCTCGGGCAAGGGATCGCCTTTATCAAAAACGATGTGTTCCTCAGGATCAAAACCAATGCAGGTATCGTTATCCAGGACAATACCGTTACTTTCCCGGACCTGTTTGAGCAGTTCAGTAACGTCTTTATCCGCAAGACTGTACGGTTGATAACCGTGCAACCCCAAAGCCACCGCGTGATCGGTAGAATGCCCTTTTCCGGTAAAAGCCAGTGACCCTTTCAGGGTGCACCGGATAAATACCCTTTCTGTGCCGGATTGAACAAGCTTTTGTTCATTTATACGACTAACGAAATCATAGGCCGCAACCATTGGACCGAGCGTATGGGAACTCGATGGGCCGATGCCGATTTTAAAAAGGTCCAGTACGCTGATAAACATAATCACAAATACCGTTATATACCAGGGAACCTCTGATTAATTCGTCATTGCGAGGAACGAAGTGACGCGGCAATCTCTAACAGACTGATTCCATTGCAGGAGATTGCCGCGCTTCGCTCGCAATGACGTGAACTCTGAATTAATCAGAGGCTCCCTGGATGAAAATCACTAACGTCAACCCACATTTTTTGCCGCGTCCTTGCTGAGTTGATTGTTGGAACGCAAACTCATACGTAAAACCATATAACCAATAATGCCAGATGCCAATGAACCTAAAATAATGCCGAGCCGTTCATCGAATGTCTGATTAACACCCGTTTCCTCGAATGCAAGTGACCCGATAAACAGACTCATTGTAAAACCAATGCCGCATAAGGCCGAAGTACCATACAGTGAACTCCAGGACATACCCATTGGCAACCTGGTCAGGTTAAGCTTGATCGCCAGCCAACAAAAACCGAAAACACCCGCCTGTTTTCCTGCGAATAAACCGAGCGCAATACCAAATGGAACGCTGTGGGCTATCTGTTCATATCCGACACCGGAAAGACTGATGCCGGCATTGGCGAAGGCAAATAGTGGCAATACAAAAAATGCAACAACAGCATGAAGGTCATGCTCCATTCTCTTCAAGGGCGAGTATGTAGTATTTGTTTTTGACTTCATCGGGATAAACATGGCCAGAATAACGCCAGCCAATGTTGCATGGACACCGGACTTCAACATGGCGGCCCACATAACAGCACCAACCACGATATACAGGCTTGTCGATTCGGGATTGCGCTTGTTCAACAAGGCAAGAACGGTTATACAAAAGGCCACAACAGCAAGCGACGTAAGCGATATCTTTGCCGTGTAAAAAACAGCGATGATGATAATCGCCCCGATATCATCAAAAATTGCCAATGAAGTGAGAAATATTTTAATACTGACAGGGACTCGTGAACCCATTAACGACAAGACGCCCAGTGCGAAAGCAATATCCGTTGCAGCCGGAATTGCCCAGCCTTTCATGGCCACGGGGTCTGCAAAATTGAAATACGTATAAATGAGCGCAGGAACCGCCATGCCACCAATTGCCCCGATACCGGGCAGAATGATATTGCGCTTATCCGAAAGTTCGCCCTCGATAAGCTCCCGCTTTAACTCCAGGCCGATCAGGAAAAAGAATATCGCCATTAACCCATCATTAACCCAGAGTAGTAAGGGTTTTGCGATAGCAAACGTGCCGACCTGAATCTCTACAGGCGTATTAAGAAATAAAGCATAATAAGATTGTAGCGGTGTATTGGCGAATACCAGGGCAAGCATAGCCGCGAACATAAGAATAATGCCGCCAGACGACTCAAGTCTGAAGAACCTGGTAATGAATAATTCTTGAGTATTGCTCATGATATCCTTCGCGCTCCAGAGATTTAGATCAGTAGTACATATTCAAGATTAACCCTGTGCGAATATTACATGCGTCCACTCTGACATTTCCAGCAGAAATCGAACGAGGCATCGTTAAGCTCACCGCAATGGGTACAGCGCCATTCTTTGGTGTTTTCCTGGTTAAAAGCCTTCTGTAGCAGCTTTTCCGCTCGTTCATAGTCGGCATCATTGGCCACCCAGAGCTCCGGCCAGGTATCGTGGGGTGACAGCTCGCCGATGCCGCCTGATACATACTCATTTTTCATGATGACTTCTATGCCCGAATTCTCGACAATGTTTTTGGCATTGCCAACCAGAATCGGATTCTCGTGCGTGTAGAGTAGTTTCACAGGCTAATAGTCAATGATGTCCAACGAGACAACACCCATTATTTTTCAGTGCCCATGCAGTTCACGACCTGCCGCCGCCATGGCGTCCTCACTGAGTTGATCGCCACTGGCGGCAATCAGGTTTGACAACAGTTGTTTGGTCTCGTCCCGGCTATTGATGCGCGGAAACGCCATGTCCGGAACCGGGACATCGAGAAACCGGCAAAGTGGCTCCCAACCTTCACTGACCTGGTAGACAAGGAGCCTGTCGGCCGCGATAGAAGCAACGATTTCTGCGCTGCGTCGGGTGAAGAAATCGACCATATACACGCTATCCTGCATACGATTCTGCATCCTGTCCCAAATGGTCTTTTGCACCATCTCCCCAAACGGAGAATTTTTTATGAACGCGGCAAACTCAACAGAATGAATCGTCTCGTTGGTTGAGTCAAACCATTTGTTCGCATCACGAACGGTCAGTATCACTTTCGCGTCCGGGTAATATGCCGCCAGCTCCTTCCAGTAGTTGCAGCCGGGATTATCAACGGTTGCGGAATAATCACTGAATATCCCGTCCCAATCCGCCTTACCTGCGGCCACATTGACCCAGTCCGCAGTACACTCAGGGTTTTTCAGCACTTCGCTCATGTGATAGCAACGACCAACACCCAGGGCTTCAAGCGCAACCTTCAGGGATGCCGTACCTGTCCGGCCCATGCCGGCCCCGATTACTTTTAACGCCATGGCTTTATCCTCCTGATGTCATTTCCAGAAAACACCCGCGACATTAACAACTGGCCTCTTAGACAGTATTTCCCTCAATGCATCATTAATCAGTGTTTGATAACCTCGACCAAGCTTATCCCCCTTCTCACGGAATGCCTCTTGAATATGCAGATGCGATATTATCTATTCTTAATCTCCTGGTTGGCACATAACAGTGGTACTAACGAGCCCCCGTGTCTTGTTATACATTTTTATGCATGACTGTATATGACTGGCATTTTTCCCTTCCATTCATCCCATAGCTCTGAATTTATAGCTAACTCAGACATGAAATCAGCAACATTGATACGACTGATTGAGCCAGCATCAAATATCGCATTTCTAATGGGAGATGTGTATATATCGTATTGACTGATTTGATCTTCATTTACAAGAGCATCGGGGCGAACCGCTGCCCACTCAATACTATTGTTGTTTTGTCCAATTTCAAGGCGAAGAAAATCAGCAGCATTCTCATTATCTACATGAGGAGGAAGCAAGAAACGCAAAATAGAAATAACAAACCTTTGGGAAAATGGAGGCTTTTCAGGAATGTCGCGATTGCTATTGCCTGTTGTATTCATGAGAACTATTTTCATTTTGTTATTAGCGTGAACTGTCTCAGCAGTTTTGGTGATTTTTTTAACAGCATTAGTCACAAGACGTCTGGGATGACCAAACATGCCTTTGAAAGTTAAATTATGTCCCAGACAACATAGAACTGCTTCACAGTCTCTAACATACTGAGCAAGGTCACTTTCAGGTATTTCGGATATATCTGCTTCAACTATTTGCAGGCCTGGATGAGGGCCAACTATGTTTGTTAGTGAACTTGCATTACGAACAATGGCAATTATCTCAACACCCTTCTTAAGCAGTATTTCTACAAGTAATCGACCCGTAGCACCACTTGCACCTAAAATTAACATTTTCTTCATTTTGTCACTCGGACTTTATTAAGATGCATAACGATTAAGGCCAGTGGCGGCGAAGCCGTCCACCTGGGCCGTCTTGTTATCTGGCTGTACCAGATCAAACGATACCAATCTGTTGCAGCATGCCCATTTGGTCCCATTGCTCCCATCGTTCGATTACCTGCTCCCCTACCACTCGATCAAAAATCAATCCTTCAAACCGCGCCCGATTGCCCGTAGGCTGAGAATCCCCGAGAGGACCTGTGTGCGTTCCAACAGCCGACCATCGTGTCGCGACTTTGTCACCCGAGATAATTTGGTCTTCTACAGTCAGCTGTAAATCCGGGAACGCCGTCAATAAACCACCGACCAAATCTTTAAATGCAGCAACCGAAAGGTCTGGCTCCGGCGCTCCCGCCATATGGATAACACAGTTTGGTGAAAAGGCCTCATCTGCGACCGAAACATCTCCACGATTCAGACCATCAATCCATAGTTTTTCGTACTTTGTCACTTCCATATCTATTTCCTCGCTTGTCATTTATAGATAACGGGCTAACGGCATGCACCCCGGCGGCACCGCGAGGTTTGCGGCGTCCGAGCCCCGCAGGGGCGGACCGGGTGCATTTGCTATGCATTTATATCTGACCAAACCGCAAACTCATTGCCACTTGGCTCTGTGAAGTGAAAGCGACGACCACCTGGAAATGACCACCCGAATACCTGTTTAAAGAAGTCCTTTGTAAATTCGATATCGCTCGAAGGGAATTCAACGTAATTTATTTTCTCATGCTCATTCATCGCCTAATTTCTCTATTTATGCATAACGTCCAAAATTGGTGGTACCAATGGTGTTATCAAGGCGGACCTCTCGAAATATGCGCTGCAAACCCATCTCTCGCCTCTCGGGAAAGAGGCGCCAGTTCGTCAGATGGTGCACGCTCAATGCTTATGCCCATTGCTGTAGCAACTGAGGAGACATTATCCGCCTTACGCTCAGAATCAATGAATAGCTGTTGTGGTCGTGAGCCGGCCTGCGCCTCCGCTGCAGCCAACAACTTTCTTGATTGAAACTCTGACATCTCCGATTCGGTCACTCGAACCATCTCCATGCCGAAAATCATGCCTGTTGAAAGCTCCATGATTGCCAATGCGTTAAAATCACCATCTTGCGTGGTTTGTACCGGGACATCATTGAGTTGAAGCAGCAGCCATGCTTCGTTGTTCGTGAACTGTGCAGGATCGATTGGCAACATGAGCTCCAGGTTTATGAAACCTAGCATTGTATATCTGGAAAAATGCCGTGTTACAACACGTAAAATCTCCCTATATCCCGCACCACCTCACCTGGCACGCCCCTTAATATTTGAAGAGAACCTACGCTTTTACTACATTATTTTCAAGCGGTTGAACGATTGATGCTGGAAACCACCAGAGTTAGTCCTGATTGAGGCCGAGTTCCATTTGCTTCTTTTTGGTTAGCCCCAGGGAAACAAGACGGTGAGATGCTGTCAGGTAGTACACGAGTTCATCATCTTCCGTACCAGGTGCATCATAGTGTTGTATCCACTTCATTCCACGAGAAGCGAAGTAAGGTGCCGGCCGATAACCGGGCTCGTCGCTCAAATAATGAAAATTGAGTTCGGACGTTTTAAAGATCACCAAGGCACATCATGGCCGTTTGAATTGCTTTCTGGCATTCGCCACTTTGGTTCTGCTCACACAACCTTTTGCATGGTCATTAACCAGCCCCATCGCCTGCATAAAGGCATAAACCGTGGTTGGGCCGACAAACTTCCAGCCCTTTTTCTTTAAATCCTTCGATAGCGCCACGGATTCTTCGCAGGTAGAGACAGTTTGCGGTTCAGCAAGCTTTTTCCTGTCGGGTTCATAACGCCAGAAGTAAGCGGCTAATGAACCTTCCTGTTTGATCAGCTCTTTTGCGCATTTTGCATTATTGATCGCCGCCTCGATTTTACCCCGATGACGAACAATCCCTGCATCCTTAAGCAATCTGTCGATGTCTTTCTGTGTAAAACGCGCCATTTCATCGAAGTCAAAGTTGCGAAATGCGGCCCGAAAGTTCTCGCGCTTGGCAAGGATGGTTCGCCAACTTAACCCGGATTGGAAGCTTTCCAGACACAGCTTTTCAAACAGGTGATAATCGTCGTCTACCGGGTAGCCCCATTCCTCGTCGTGATAGTCAATGTATTCCGGCGTCGCACTGCACCAGCTGCAACGCGGTTTACCATCGGGGCCTTTTATGAGATTGCTCATTTAATCAATTGTGACATGAAACCGGTAAGTGGGCCTTCCTGCTCAGCCTGCCTTTTTAAGCTCTTCACGAAGGATTCGCCTCAGGGTCCTGGCATCCACGGCAGAACCCTTCTTCGACAGTATTTCCCTCAAGGCATCATTGATCAGCGTTTGATAACCTCGACCAAGCTTATCCCCCTTCTCACGGAACGCCTCGATGATATCGTCGTCCAGGTAGATGGTAATACGAGTTTTACCCGTGTTTTTTACAACGGGTCCTCGTTTGCCTTTACTAAAGTCGTATTCCTTTTTCATAACTTTTTCACTCTGGCTTCATTGCAGCGCGCGCAGAAATAATCCGTATTAAACTGCCGCGATATGTGTAAACAACAACCACGATTCTGCCCAGGGCATCCATTCCAATCAGGACGAACCGCGCTTCACTCGATACCCCGGGATCGGGCATAGTGATGGCGTACTGATCGTAGAAAGCGGGTTCTACGTCAGAGAAGCGGATTCCATGCTTCGTGAAATTTGACCGCGCTTTCGCAGGGTCCCATTCAAGGTCCATAAATAAATAGTATGCATACTATATGTATATAGCCAAGCTCTCTATCCTGGCAATACTATCTCTATGGGTTCCAGACCGAGCTCACGAAGCATTTCACCGGGATGTGGCGGGTTATGCACCTTCATCACGACTCATCATGGTCAATATGAATATCGTTCGGAAACGGCTTGCCTTTGCCGGTTTCGATGGCATCTTTCAGGCTAAGCAGGAATACAGCCCACTTGGTACTACAGTGCCCCATGAACTCCGATTGTTCTTTCCACCCCGAATGCAAAAATAACACCCAGGTCTGGTTACCCTCACGACTCAGCTGAAACGACACTTCAGTGCCCATCCATGCGCCAGGCATCTCACCCGCGTGTTTCCACCGCACGAGCGCGTCAGTTTGTAACTCTATGACCTCAAAATCGGGGCCCATACCCTCAAAACGAAATTCGATAACAGACCCGACATCGCCTGCGCCGGAAGTGTCCGTTGTCCACCATTTGGACAGGCCTTCGTTTGTTGTTAATAATTCGAATACTTTACCGGGGGGACAGTTGATCCCGATTCTGTGGATGATGTTTGGCATAGCCTGAATAGCCTCCCGGGGAGTCAACCAAACCGCAGGAACTCCCGCACGTACAAACTAATGCTGCTTTTCTTCAATCGGCATTGCATCCAGCGGGGCGACGAACCCTATATAAAGAATACAATCATCGCCTTTCCTGCAATACGCCTTATGAGGCAATTTTGCCGGCCCGTACGCGAAATCACCTTTGTTTATAACAGCCGTTTCATGATTATCATACGTGACTTCGAGTTCGCCCGAAACCAGGACCATGCGTTCCTGTGACGTATGCGTGTGGTATGGAATACTGAAATCACCAGGCACCTTAAAGTAAATATCAACATTGTTTTGTGCGGGATCGCCTTGTAATACCGCAATCTCGCATCCTTCCGGTATAAAGGCAGGACATGGACCCCATTGCAGCGCCGGGGCATCTGCCGAGATAACCAATGCCTGGTCCGATGCAGACAAGTTTGTGGAAACTGCCAACAGCAGAGCGCCTGTTATTAATGTTTTTTTCATTCCGATTCTCCTGTTACGTTTCATTATTAAACTTTTCTCGGTCAATGCCCCAACCAATAAGATAACCTATACCTCCAGATATAAGGACATAAATTGGTATAAAAATAAAAATTAGCCCGGCTGTGGATGATCCTGTTCTCGACTCACCCCAATCAAATATCCAGGCCAAATGGATATAACCCGATAAAGCCATACTTCCCACAAGAAAGCCGACCGCGCCCCATAGCATAGGCCTTTTTCCGGCGCTTCTGGCACCCATATAAAGATAGGATTGTGTAAGGCCCCATTCCCTATCCATGAAACTTAATGATTAAGGCCAGCGGCGGCGAAGCCGTCCGTCTGGGCCGAATTGTTATGCCTAAATACAACCAGCGCGTTTTTGTTGACCAGCAACATACTCAGGGAAACTAGACGCACCTTCTGGCACGGCCACGTTGGCATCGGGGTTTCTAGTAATATTTTTCTGATATGCCTCCAGACTTTTTTCATAAGGCCCGCATTCTTCTTTATGCTCTCCAAGGAAATAGTATGCGAACCCCAAATTCAGATACGCATTAGTGAGCGCATCATATTCTCCTGTCTTTACATAGTACGCGATACCTTTTTCGAAATACCGCTTTGATATTTCGAGCCTATTATCAAAAGTTGCTTCTTTATCCATAAATCCGTTTTCTCGGTAGAACTTCTCCCATTTTCCAATTGAATCAGATCTAAAGAAGAATCCGTATGTCACATTAGCTCTGCCAAGACAGGAATAGTCATTGGAGTCAATGCATATTTCAATAGCTTCCCGTATCAGCCTCTCTGCGGGGAGAGGCCTTTCTTGATTGTTGAACAATTCAGCGGCCCAACCTAATTTTTCTCTGGGGTCACTGGTTTCTGGAACCAGCATGGCAGCGCACCCGTGTAGCAACACGCTCAATATCGCAAACCCGGTGATTCTTATCATGCTTCCCTCTTTAGGCATATCGAAAACGAAGAGTATTGAAGGTAGCTACTGGTATCCATTTATTTTTAAGCATCGCATTTCTCAGGCCGCAACGAAATGCATAATCCATTCTTCCAAGATCCATGAGCGCGCTATAGCGGTCATTCGTAATTTTTGTAATATCAATATCGTTTGGCAACACTGTTAAATTTAAAACAGCTTCATCTAAGATTACTATCGGCTTTTCCAAAACGAGGAAAGCATTAACCATAACAATCTCAATCGCAGTCTCATTAGCCCCCCTAATATTTCTTAGGCCGCAAACGCTCGAATTAACATGCTATTTTTACACAGAGCAAAGCGGCGTGTAAAAATGGTCAATGTTGAATGAATAGTTATGTGTTTTTACCTGTATGTTATTCATTGTGCATTATTCCCTAATAGATATTCAGACTGATCCAACCTATCGTGCATAAGAGGCTCGATCCATGTCAACCACTTCAACCGTTATTACCGAAACAGGGAGCTCCAGCGTTTTTACTCCTGAAAGAATGACCTGGCTCATACGATTTCGGTTGTCTTCATCGCGCCCCGAACAAATCCTTGCCTGTATATGAATATAAGGATCAGTGCCATCAGCATAGGTATGCACACCAAACGCATACGCCCGGGTTTTAATTTGACTTAACTTATATAACCCACTGTCGACAATAGCATCACGTGCAGTTTTTAAGACCGTAGTGATATCAACATCTTTCATCGCCTGTTCCGGATACTCAATTATGATATGCGGCATTTCCTACCTCCTATTTATTCATTTTTTTACACATAACGTTGTACACCAGCCGAGTGATCTAGCACCACTTTCGTGGACACTTTATGCGCACAGCTTTTCATATTTCTCCGGCGATTGGTAGTCAATCCCCGAGTGCAGGCGCTCTCGATTGTAGAACTCTATATATTCAACGATATGTGCGACGGCATCAATGTCATTCTCAAACAGCCGGTGGTGTACCAGCTCGGCTTTAAGGGTATGGAAGAAGGATTCCGCCGTTGCATTGTCGAGTGGATTGCCTTTACGACTCATGCTTCGCGTCATACCCGCCGATTCTACCAGCGCACGATATTCATGGGCCGCATACTCGATGCCTTGATCCGAGTGGAAGATACATCCTGCCTCCGGTGTGCAACGTGACAAGGCCATGCGTAAGGCGCTTTTGGTCAACTCTGCGTTCCGCTTCCGACTAAACGACCAGCCCACGACCTTGCGGCTAAACAGATCCAGCACCACAGCATGGTAGAGCCATCCAGATCGGGTTTTGATGTGGGTAAAGTCCCCCACCCACTGCACACCCGGTGCCTCGGGTCTCGGCTCCTGTTTTAACCGGTTGCCCGTGCAGGAGTAAAACATATGCTGACCGGGTCGCCAGGCATACAGGCCTGTCGTGGAAGCCTTGATACCCAGCTCACGCATCAGGCGGTTGATTCGCCTTCGACTGCATGGATAGTCTTTATTGATCAGCTCCTGGTGCAGTCTGGCGGCACCATAACTGCGCCGGAATCCCTGGTGCAGCTCCCTGATGAGCGACATGAGTTTTTTGTCGTACTGGCGGTGCTGACTCTCCGGACGTGACTGCCACGCATAGAAGCCGCTGGGGGAGACACCCAGCAAGTCGCATAGCCTTGTGACCTTATATTGGCCTCGGTTCTTCTCGATAAAGGCGAACTTCACCGCCTTGCTTTCTCGAAGAACCGCCGCGCTTTTTTTAACAGGTCCAGCTCCTCCGTGCGAAGTCCCAGCGTTTTCTCCAGTTCCCGAATCCGCTTGTTGGCCTTGATCAGTTCGTCGTCCTTGGCTTTGGCCGGATCTGTACGTGTCTTACGCCGTTTCAGCGATGACTTGGGCGGTTTCATATGCCTGTTCTCTCGTAACTCACCATTTTTGTGCTCCATTCGCCACCGGTAGAGCATGACAACATGGATGCCGAGGCCTTCTGCTATATCTTTGGCTGTAACGCTTGGGTGATTCGCTAACTTAACGGCTTGTTGTTTGAATGCAAGGGTGTATCGGTCGTAGTTACGCTTCTTCGTCTGTCCCATTTCCGGGCCTCTCTAGTAAAACAGTGGGTGACTGTCTACTAAAGTGGTGCTAGTTCAGCTGGCTAACCCAGAGCGACGAGGAACGAGGAGCGGCGGGTTAGCCAGTCCGGGTTGACGGGATGGTTAGACGCCTTTTCTCGCAGCCTCAAGATTTTGATCATTCTCAACGAGCCACTTCTCTAGCTTCTCATACTCAGCTGGCCAGACATTGTTGTATTCTTCTTCAAACACGCGCATAAACTCCAATGTCAATTCTCCCAGGTTGGAGGCATACAACTCAGCCCACCTGTTTTCAAAAACCGTTTCATATTCTTTCTCGTTTACAAACGAGTAACCAAAGCAGACGCCTTCATAATTTGGGTGGGCGCTTTCACAAAGATCTGCGTAAATTTCGAAAATCCCGGGATATTTCTTCTCGCACCATTTTTCAAGTATTGTGTGTGTAACATTAATTGCGTTGAGTTTTGTAGTCTTATTCTTTGACCCCAACATTAACTGTGATGTCATGTCAGAAAAAGCATTGAATTCTTCTTTTCCCTCCAGTACGGCTTTCATTTTCTGGTTTAAATAGATAAGAATACCAAGCGTCTCAATGGTGCTACGGAGCAGGATTCTTGCACCAAGAATATGCCCGGTATTTGAAAGAACCACCATTTGGTTCAATAGGTCAGTTACACGCCAAAACGTGAGTTCTCGCAAAACAATGCTGCGATATGTGGCCTTCCATTTATGTGCTGCTGGATTTCGGGAAATCAACCCACCAAGGTCTATCTTCTTACAGAGATAAGAATTCCAAACCTCCAATACTTTAGCCACATTTTCCATATTGCAATTACTGTGCATCAGGCATCTAACGTCCAGCGCCAGGGGCGGTGCGCTGTTTGCACCGTCCCAGCCGCGAAGCGGCTAACTGGGCGCTGTTGTTATACCGTAACAGCACGCGCTCTAAGGACATGGCCACGCTTCGGCAAACGCTTGACGAACTGCCTGCCAATCAGCCCAATGAAGGTTTTCTGGATGTGCCTCCGCCCATTTTATAAATACCTGCTTCATTTGAGTGTAACTAATGGCTAGATCCATCCCATTAGGTTTCGTTGGTGGGCAGCTCATTAGTTCTTTTTTCCCGTAATCGTTCGTTGTCCGCCCATCATAAAACCCGGCTATATACCCAGAGCAATACGAACTGTCTCTAACACCTTTACAATGACTTAGGAGTGTTTCTGCTGATCCTGCCGCAATAGTATTTAAAGGCACCATCATTCCGATAAGCAGCATCATTGGTACTCGTGACATTGAATTCTTCCTGTATCTATTAAGCGGCATAACGTTTAAGGCCAGTGGCGGCGAAGCCGTCCAACTGGGCCGCATTGTTATGAGCTTTCCGATTCATAATTCAATATGCGCTTTGTTATTAGTGGTTGCGGGTCGTCATTTCCAATAGTATTTATGGTGTCCAGCTTTTTATCGAGAGCTACCGATGCGAACGCTAGTGATAGCCTAAAATCGAGAGGCGCACCAGAAATATCGTACTCCTCACTAGCTTTCTCAGACACATCTTTATATATGGGGAAATCCTTCAACGGTGAGCATAATTCACGAACGCGATCTTTATGAGCCCCTGAAGTTAAATCGCAACCCGATACCTCATGAGCAAAGTTGTTCCTAATTCTTCTAACGAGGTGTAGTGTTCTTGAAAGCTGACTATCGATTAAGCCCAGCCTAAAACAAAGGTTAATTTTAGAACTATAGGTCGACAATGGAGAGTCGCCATCTAGAAGCTCATCTTTACCTGTTGGGCACGGAGTAAGATATCTCTCCAATATTTGGTATAGCAGTAAATCTAGTTTCGCAGCACCCAGCACCACGGCAGCCCTATCAGATTCTGCCATGAATTCTTCAAAGAAAGATTTCCAGTTTTCCTTCCCTAAGTGATGGCTCTTATTTTTACTCATATCCATTCCCGCTCATAACGTTTAAGCCCAGCTGCAGCCTGCGAAGCTGGCTGTCAGCTGGGGAACATGGTTAGGCATTCTTACCTCAGCGCTGATTGTGGTGACCATGAATTAGCATCCTGCTCTGCTTTCTTATAGTCTTCTGTAGATAATGTCTGTTTGCAGTACTTAACTGTACCCGCAGCTTGTTCCTTGACTCTACCATGCTTGGAATATTTCAATGCTCTTATTGCCCACATACAGCCTTTAACCATATCTGCTTGGCCTAACTGGCCAGATCCGTACATTTGACCTAAATTGAACATTGACTCAGCCCAGCCCAACTCCGCAGCACGTAAGTACAATGCATAACCCTTTTGCCTGTCTTTGGGGACACCTAAGCCTAGATCATGAAGGTAGCCGAGATTATTAGTTGCTAATGCATGATTTTGTTTTGCGGCTTTTTCGTACCAAATTATTGCTTCTTCATATTGCTTGTCTGCCTGGTACCCACTTCCTAAGCTATTCTGCGCTTCTGCATGACCTGCCTCCGCGGCTTTCCGGTACCATTTCTTGGCCTCATTTCCATCACTACGAACACCCTTACCATAATCGTAAGCAGCACCCAGCTTAAATTGGGCTTCTGTATCCCCCGATTCGGCTTTTGCGATAAGCTTTTGTACTTCAGGGTCTGGCTGCGTTTGTTGTGAAGCACAACCAATCAAAAGCCCCCCAAGGATTAGCATTCCAATAAAGTACTGCGGTACTACTCTCTGCATATTATTCCCCATTTAGCATGAATGCCTAACGGCCTGCACCAGCGGCGCCGCGCTGTTTGCGGCGTCCGAGCCGCAAAGCGGCGAACTGGGTGCGGTGGTTATGTGGCATATGCAGCAGGAATACCATAAAGCACCGCCCCAGAGGAAAACACAAGAAAAAATACGACAGACCCCCAATGTTTTAGTTTAAAAAATACGATTTGCCCAATTGCCCTAAACAACCAAAACAGTGCGATAAGAACAAGGAGGCTATGGCCCAATGCTGATTCCATTAACTCCTTAGTATGTAACAGAGAGATATAGCCAAATATGACGAATGTGAAAATAAGGCTTACGTTCATAACCTGCATTATTGCCCTATTTAAAAAAGACAATGTCCTAAGGTCTTCCCCCCAATTAAAGATACGCCAAAACATGAGATGGAAAATTACGAAACCGAAACTATAGATACCGCCGGCCTTAATTAGTGCATCCATCACTCAGTGTCCTTGCCACATAACGGTGTAACTCAGCTGCACGTGCGAAGCACGTGTCTGCTGTAGTGCGTTGTTCTACGGCAACCCTCTGAAGTATCAGTTTCCGCTGATCATAAAATGCGGACTGACCGGATGAACACTTAGGTAAGCGAAGGCAGAAAGCGCTGTCTTTTCCAAGCACGCTTGAAACGCAGCGCTTTCTGCCTTCGCTTAATATCATGTTTTTTTCATCCTGTCTGTCCGCTTTTTCTGTTCAGCTTTATAAGAAATTTCGGTTTGACCGCTAGAACTATAGTTAGACGGCGTATGCCGTATATCCGGAAACACGCGGCGCGGGCCATATAGCTCCCCCAGTCGGGTGGCTATACGGCGATTGCCGTCTATCATGACTTTTTTGCGCAAAATGAAATCCCCCTAACCTACTGTTACTTTTATACAAATTAACGGCAGGTTTCAAGCGGTAATAGTAGACGGCGTGCGCCGTGATATCGGGAATTTGGGTGGATAGGCGGCGTGTGCCGTCTAATACGTCCATTTTTTGTTGCAAACGCGGCGCTGCAACTCCGTGATAACCCTGTGTAAAGCGGACAACGCCTGTATCCGGAATGCTGCTGTATGGATCAACAGTAGCTACCTGAAGGCGCGTTACTGTCTAGTCCACTGCCGCCCAGATATACCAGCTCGCCACCGTCCGGTATGGGCGCCAGGCTTCCGCCAGTTCAATGTAGGTATCGTGCGGGACATCCTCCCCCAACCCCCAATGCACCCGCATGGACTTCCTTAACGCAAGATCCCCCACCGGCAACACATCCATCCGGCCCAGTGAAAACATTAACAACATCTCGGCGGTCCATTGCCCGATACCGGGCAGGTCCATCAGTCGTTCTGCCACGCGTTCATCATCCAGTGTATCGAGACCATGCAGGTCCAGTTCGTCCTGGCGCACGCGGCGTGCGATTTCGCGGATGTAACGTATCTTCGCGCCGCTCAGGCCGCAACGTCGCAGGGTGGTTTCGCGTACGCGGTAAAAATGTTGGGGATGAAACACGTCACTGTCAAAGTGTTTGAGCAGGCGGCCTTCGATGCTGCGCGCGGCCTTGACGGAGAGTTGCTGGTTGACGATGGCCCACACCAGGGTGTGGAAGCGCGGGTGTGGGTCGCGTTGCAGGGTGCAGGGGCCGTGCTGTTCGATCATGCGGGCGAGGACCGGGTCAGTTTTTGCCAGGTAGCGTTCGGCCTGGCGCAGTGCTTTTTTCACGTGTGGCCCAGGCCCATGGTGACGACGGCGTAGGTAACGATGGCCATGCCGGCGGCGGCGATGGCGGCCTGGCGTTTCCAGCCGAACAGTAACAGCATGACCACCACGGTCCAGCCGATCAGCAGGGGCCAGTACTGGACTTCGCCGCTCATGCGCCCTGCTCGCCCTGTTCCAGGAGTTGAATGAGGTCGTCTTCGGACAACACCGGCACGCCGAGTTTTTCGGCCTTGGCGAGTTTGGAGCCGGCTTTTTCTCCGGCGATGACGGCGCTGGTTTTGGCGGATACGCTGCCGGCCACTTTGGCGCCCAGTGCCTGCAGGCGTGCCTTGGCGTCGTTGCGGGTCAGGGTGGCGAGTGTGCCGGTGAGTACGTAGGTGTTGCCTTGCAGGGGTTGGGCGGCGGCGACTTCCTGGGGTGGCCAGGTGATGCCGGCATCAAGAAGCTTGTCGATCACGTCGCGGTTATGGGTTTGCTGGAAGAACTTGACGATGTGGCCGGCGACGACGGGGCCGATGTCGGGGATGGCTTCGAGTTGTTCCTGTGTAGCCTTGGCGAGCCGTTCGAGGTCGGCGCGGGTGCGCTTTTTGTCTGACAGTTTGGTATCGCTGGCGCCGAAGGCGCTGGCCAGTGCGCGCGCGGTGACTTCGCCCACTTCGCGGATGCCCAGCGCAAACAGGAAGCGTTCCAGCGTGGTGTGTTTGCTGTCTTGCAGTGCCTTGATGAGGTTGTCGGCGGATTTTTTGCCCATGCGTTCCAGGCCGGCCAGGGTATCGACATCCAGGCTATACAGGTCGGCGACGTCGTTGACGAGTTTTTCATCGACCAGTTGTTCGACCAGTTTGTCGCCGAGGCCTTCGATGTCCATGGCGCGCCGCGAGGCGAAGTGTTTGATGGCTTCCTTGCGCTGCGCTTCGCAGTACAGGCCGCCGGTGCAGCGCGCGATGGCTTCGCCTTCCACGCGTTCGATGTCGGAGCCGCACACCGGGCATTTTGTCGGCATAACGAAGGGTCTGGCGTTTTTGGGTCGGCGGTCTTTGACCACTGACACGACTTCGGGAATGACGTCGCCGGCGCGGCGCACGATCACCCAGTCGCCGATATGGACGTCCTTGCGGCGGATTTCGTCTTCGTTGTGCAGGGTGGCGTTGGTGACGGTGACGCCGCCGACAAACACCGGTTCCAGCCGCGCCACCGGGGTGATGGCGCCGGTGCGCCCGACCTGCACGTCGATGTCGAGCACGCGGGTGAGTTCTTCCTGCGCGGGGAATTTACGTGCGATGGCCCAGCGCGGGGCGCGGGCGACGAAGCCGAGGCGTTGTTGTTCGTCAATGCTGTCGACCTTGAACACCACGCCGTCGATGTCGAACGGCAGGCTGTCGCGTCGTTTTTCCATTTTTTTGTAGTACTGGATGCAACCGTCGAGGCCGCGCACGGTGGTAACGCCTTTGTACACGCGCAGGCCCCAGTCGCGCAGGCGCGCAAGGATGGCGCTGTGGCGGTCGGGCAGTTTGCCGTTTTCTACCAGGCCGATGCCGTAGCAGTACATTTCAAGCGGGCGTTGTGCGGTGACTCTGGGGTCGAGCTGGCGCAGTGAACCGGCGGCGGCGTTGCGCGGGTTGACGAAGGGTTTGTGGCCTTCGGCTTGCTGGCGTTTGTTAAGTTGGTGAAAGCCTTCCAGTGGCATGACGACTTCGCCGCGCACTTCCAGGCGTTTGGGATAGTCTTTACCCATTAATCGTAACGGGATGGATTCTATGGTGCGCACGTTCTGGGTGACGTCTTCGCCGGTGCTGCCGTCGCCGCGGGTGGCGCCGCGCACCAGCATGCCGTCTTCGTAGAGCAGGCTGATGGCGAGGCCGTCGAGCTTGGGTTCGGCAGCGTATTCGACAGTGTCGATCTCCAGCCGTTCGCGCACGCGGCGGTCGAACTCGGCCAGTTCTTCGTCGCTGAAGGCGTTGTCCAGTGACAGCATGGGGACTTCGTGGCGCACTTCGCCGAAGCCTTCCAGCGGTTGTGCGCCGACGCGCTGGGTGGGGGAATCGGGGGTGATCAGTTCCGGGTGTTCGGTTTCGAGTTGTTGCAGTTCGCGCAGCAGGCGGTCGTACTCGGCGTCGGGGATCTCCGGGCTGTCGAGGACGTAGTAGCGGTAGTTGTGGTAGCGGATCTGTTCGCGCAGTTTTTCGACGCGTTGTTTGACGTTCAAGGCCGGTCCCGTCGGAGTCAGGATGCCGCGACGCGTGAGCGCGCCTGCGCCTCGGCCAGTTGTTCGCGCACCAGCATCAGTCCCTGGTGGGTGAGTAACTGGTGGTTCTCGTCGCGCAGTTCACCGGCCAGTTCCACGGCGAGGCGTTCGGCGGTGTTGACGAAGTCGTCGAACGCGTCCAGCGCACCGATGGCGCAGGGTAATTGCAAAAACAGGCTCACGCCCGGTGTGGTGAAGGCGGGCATGTCGCGCGGGAAGGTGCCGGGTTTGACCAGGTTGGCGATGCCGAATACGGCGATGTCGTGACCGCCCTGCTCCACGTGGCGTTCGAAGATGCCTTTTTTACCGTGCACCAGGTCGTTGTTGGCGAAGGCCTTGAGCAGTTTTTCGCCCTGGAACGGATCGCCGTCTTCGGCAATCACCGAAATCACCAGTACGCGATTATTGAAGTCACGGGTTGTCTGTTGCGGGGCTTCGGCTTCCAGCGGGTCGTGCCAGTCGGGGTCGCCGCCCGGGTTTGCTACCAGCTGTTCCATGCGCGCCAGTTCGTCGGCCACGTCCAGGTCTGTGTCCACGTTACCGCTCATCGACGGCGCGGTGCGTCGGGTTTTGCGTTTGGCGGGACGCTGCTGGAGGCGGGTCCAGAGATACACGCCGGCGATAAAGGCGGCGCCGGTCAGTAGCAGGATGACGCGTAGATCATCCATATCCGTCTAGACCGCCGCGAGTTGCACGGCCTCATCGACATCCACGGACACCAGGCGCGAGACGCCCGGTTCGTGCATGGTGACGCCGGTGAGCTGGTTGGCAAGATCCATGGTGATCTTGTTGTGGGTGATGAACACGAACTGCACGCGTTCGGACATTTCCTGCACCATGCTGCAGAAGCGGGCGACGTTGGCGTCATCGAGCGGTGCATCGACCTCGTCGAGCATGCAGAACGGTGACGGGTTGAGTTCGAAGATGGAGAACACCAGCGCCACGGCGGTGAGTGCCTTTTCGCCACCGGACAGCAGGTGGATGGTGCTGTTGCGCTTGCCCGGGGGACGCGCCATGACGGTCACGCCAGTGTCGAGCAGGTCTTCGCCGGTCAGTTCCAGGTAGGCGTGGCCGCCGCCGAACAGGCGCGGGAACATGGCCTGCAAACCGCTGTTGACCTTGTCGAAGGTCTCCTTGAAGCGGGTACGCGTCTCGCGGTCGATCTTGCGGATGGCGTTTTCCAGTGTATCCAGTGCCGAGGTGACGTCCAGGTGCTGGGCGTCGAGGTATTGCTTGCGCTCGGACTGCTCTTCGTATTCCTCGATGGCGGCGAGGTTGATGGGGCCCAGCCGGGCGATACGGTTGGCCAGTGATTCGGCCTCGGTTTCCCAGGCTTCCAGGGTGGCATCTTCGGCCATTTCTTCGGCCAGCTGCGCCAGCTCGAAACCGCTTTCGGCGATCTGCTCCAGCAGCGTCTCGCCGCGCACCTTGATCTCCTGCCAATGCAGTTTTTCCTGGCCCAGGCGGTCGCGCAATTGTTCGGCCTGCTGTTCTTCGCGGTGACGCTTCTGTTCGTCTTCGCGCAGCTTGTGCTCGACGGCTTCCAGTTTGCGGCGCCGGTCGGCGAGTTCGGTTTCGACTTCGTGGCGCTGTTTGAGGCTGACTTCGAGTTCTTCTTCCAGCTGCTTCAGTGGCGCTTCGCCGTCGGCCAGTGACTGGCGCAGTTCTTCGCGGCGCTGTTGCAGGTGACCCTGCTGGCCGCGCATGCGTTCCAGGTTCTGGCGAGTGGTTTCCTGCTCGGTGTGCATGGACTGGTATTTGAGTTCCAGTTCGTGCGCCTGGTCGCGGTCGCGCTGGGCTTCGCTGCGCGCTTGTTCGAGGGCCTGGCGCAACTGGTCGCGCTGCGCGGAGCGCTGTTCGCGTTCGTCGGCCAGGGTATCGATGGTGGACAGGGCTTCGTGCAGGCGGGCGCGGGCTTCGTCGGCGGCCTTGGTGTCTTCGCTCAACTGGCTGGCGATTTCGCCGGCTTCCTGTTGCAGCGCTTCGTTGCGTTTGTGGATCTGTTCGAGACGGGTGCGGCGCGCATCGAACTGGGCGCGTGCATCGCTGAAATCACGGTGCGCGCGGTTGGCCTCGACCTGCATTTCCTCGCGCTGCGCCTCGGCGGTCTGGAGTTCGCCGCGACCGCTTTCGAGGGCGCTTTCGAGGCTGGCTATCAGTTGTTGTTTTTCTTTAAGTTGTCCCTGTAACGCATTGATTTCTTTCTCACGTTCCAGTACGCCGGACTTGCCGTCGGCATCGCGCGCGACGCGCAGCCAGCCGGGGCCGACCCAGATACCGTCGCGGGTCACCACGGATTCGTGCGCGGCCAGGCGCGGGCGCATCTGCAAGGCTTCGTTGAGGCTGTCGGCGGCGTAGACACCGGCCAGCAGACCGTTAAGCGACCAGGGGGCGCGGACTTTCTGTGTCAGCGGGGTACCGGCGCTGGCGCTTTCTTCGGCGACATTCGCACGGGTGTCGACCAATGACAGCGTGCCTTGCTTGATGTCGGCCAACGTGTCGGACACGGCATCGCTGCCATCGACGCACACAGCCTCAAGGTAAAAGCCCAGCGCGGTTTCCACGGCGCGTTCCCAGCCGCTGTCCACGTCGAGTTGTTTGGCGAGGCGCGGGGCATCGTCCAGGCCCTGTGCTTCCAGCCAGTGTTTGATCTCGCCTTCGTTCTCGCCCAGCGCGGCTTGCTGCAAGGCCTGCAGGGACGACAGGCGACCACGAATGTCCTGCTGCTCGCCCTGCGCCTGGTTGAGTTCACGCTGCTGGTTACGCGTGCTCTCGCGCAGTTCGTCGATGCGCGCCCGCAGGGTTTCGAGCTGACCCTGCAAGGCGGTCGCCACTTGCTGGCGTTCGGTGGCCTGGTTTTCCAGTTCGGTGATTTCGGCTTCCAGCGCGGCGCTGTCGAGTTGCTTCTGTTCCTGCTCGATGCGCTCGCGGCGCTGTGCCAGCTGGTTGAGGTGACGCTCCAGGTGATCGATGCGGGTGCGTTCGACCTGCGCGGTCTGGGTGATTTCATTGGCGCGGGTGTTGAACGTGTCCCACTCGCTCTGCCAGGTCTGCATGGCCTGCTCGGCCGCCTCGCGTTTGGCGCGCGATGCGTCGGCACGGGTCCGTGCCTGCTCGCGGGCCGGGGTGTTCTCGGCCAGTTCTTTCGCCAGTTGCTCCAGGCGCTGGCTGTCGACCTTGATGTGCGCCTGTACTTCGTTCCACGCCTGCTCGGTTTTCTCCAGCTCTTCCTGCTGGGTCTGGCGGGTTTCCTTGCCGTGCTGAATGGCCTGTTCGATGCGCGCCACTTCGGCGCCCAGCTCGTAGAAGCGGCCCTGCACTTCATTGAAGCGGTCGGTGGCCTCGACATGCGCGTCGCGACCTGTCTCCAGCCCGGCTTCGACCGCACGCAATGCGGCCATGACAGCCTCCAGCGCGGTCTCGTTTTCCTGGATGCGCTTGCGGCGGTCGGCACTTTCTTCGTGCAGCGACTGGTAACGCAGCGTCAGCAGCTCGGCCTTGACCCGGCGTTCCTGCTCGCGCAGATCCTTGAAGCGTTCAGCGCTGCGCGCCTGGCGTTTCAGCTTTTCAAGTTGTTTCTCAATTTCATCACGTAAGTCATCGAGACGTGAGAGGTTTTCCTTGGTGTGCCTGATGCGATTTTCGGTTTCGCGGCGGCGCTCCTTGTATTTGGAGATGCCGGCGGCCTCTTCCAGGAAGTTGCGCAGGTCTTCCGGTTTGGCCTCGATCAGGCGCGAAATGGTGCCCTGCTCGATGATGGAATAACTGCGCGGCCCGAGACCGGTGCCGAGGAAAATGTCGGTAATGTCGCGGCGTCGGCAACGGGTGCCGTTCAGGAAGTACGCCGACTGCCCGTCGCGCGTGACCTGGCGACGCAGGGAGATTTCATTGTAGTTGGCATACTGGCCGCCCAGCGCGCCGTCCGCGTTGTCGAATACCAGCTCGACCGAGGCCTGCGCCACCGGCTTGCGCGCCGTGGAGCCGTTGAAGATGACGTCGGCCATGGAGTCGCCACGCAGGTGCTTGGCCGAGCTTTCGCCCATGACCCAGCGCACCGCGTCGATGACGTTGGATTTGCCGCACCCGTTCGGCCCTACCACACCCGTCAGCTCGGACGGAAAGTGCACGGTAGTGGGGTCGACGAAAGATTTAAAACCGGAGAGTTTAAGCTTGCTCAGTCGCATGGCCGAACTGTACCGATACCGGCTATGTCTGACAAGGTTGACATGACACCAAAACACCCCTCGTCATGCCGGCGCAGCATTCCCGTCATTGCGAGCGTAGCGAAGCAATCTCCCACAGCCTCGCACCCGATCAAACAGATTGCTTCGCTGCGCTCGCAATGACGGGCCCGGGATTTCGTGTTGTTTCGACATTAAAATGCCAACTCCCTGTTCCCTTGATACTTGTGTTGTTTGGCGTATATCCGGGATAAGCGGATAGAAGGGCCCCGTCAGGCTGGCGCCAGACAATCAGCGACGGAACTGCAAGCGGCGAGGCACCTGATTCCAGGCACCCGTACGACCATAGAAGCTGAGAATGCGTTTACTGGTGAGCACAGTCGCTGAATAGTCCTCGACCTGAATGGCTTCAGTTTTCTCGCCAGCCTCGCGGCGGATACTCTGCCAACCGCCGGCAATGACGCCATAAGCTACAAAGCGCTGATTGGTCACAATAACAGCTACCGCATTACCGGTCTCATGGGCTTCAATGTGTTCCTTCGCCTTCAGTTTCACACTCTCGAAAGTGCCTGACCGGGTATTGGAGGCTATAACCTCGCTGCTTTCGATGACCAGAAATAAAACCCGTTCTACTTCGTCGGCCTGTACTACCGCCACTGGTAACAGGCATAACAACAGGGACAACATTCTGGATTTCACAATGATTCACCAGTGTATGTGGAGAATTGGGTGGACCAGTGGCCACCCGGGTTGGTTCCTTGAATACCCGGAACACAAGGATTTAACGGGCTGCACCCATGGCCTGAACATGTCGCTGGAAAGCAATGCCCTGCCCCCCCTGACACTTGTGTTGCTTGAACCGCATACTGTATCTTGCGCGCATGTCTACACAGCCCAGCAAAGCACTCGAAACCTTCGACAATCCGCACCCTCAGCGCGATTACACCATCCGTATCCGCATGCCGGAATTCACCTGCCTGTGCCCGAAGACCGGTCAGCCGGATTTCGCCGAGCTGGAGCTGGAGTATGTGCCGCACGAGTACTGCGTGGAACTGAAATCGCTGAAGATGTATATCTGGTCGTTCCGCGACGAGGGCGCTTTCCACGAGGACGTGACCAACCAGATCCTCGACAAGCTGGTGTCGGTCTGTAATCCGCGTTTCATGCGCCTGACGGCCGACTTCAACGTGCGCGGCGGGGTTTACACCACCATCGTCGCCGAACACCGCGACCCGGTCTGGAAAGCGCCGGAGCGGGTCGAGCTGCCCTGAGCCCCCATGAGCACCCGGCAGGCCTTCATCGGGATTGATGTCGGCACCTCCGGCATGCGTGCCTGCGCGATCGATGCGCATGATGCAGTACTCGCCTCCGTAACCACGCCCCTGCCTGCGCCCGAACGCGGCACCGCCGACAAGAGTGTGCAACAGGACCCTGCCCTCTGGTGGCAGGCGCTGTGCGACGCGCTGGACAAGCTGGCGGCTTCCCTGCGCAATACACAGGTGGTGCGGATTGCGCTCGACGGCACCTCCTCCACGCTGCTGCTGTGCAAGCCGGACGGCACACCGCTCACCCCGGCACTGATGTATAACGACGCGCGCGCGCTACAGGCGGCCGAACGGGTCAGCGCCGTGGCCCCGCAACACAGTGCCGCGCGTGGCGCCAGCGCCAGCCTGGCCAAGTACCTGTACCTGCGTGATCAACTCGACAGCCCCGACAGCGCAGCCATCCCCCTTCACCAGGCCGACTGGCTGACCGGAAAACTCAGCGGGCAATTCCGCTACAGCGACGAGAACAACGCGCTGAAACTCGGCTACGACCCGGTCGCGCGACAATGGTCCGAATGGTTGGCGGATGTCGGGGTAGATCTAACCGCCTTGCCGGAAATCGTCGCGCCGGGCACCCCTGTCGGCGCACTGTCTGATGAACTGGCCACGCGCTGGCACTGGCCCGGCGCACAACTGGTCGCCGGCACCACCGACAGTACTGCCGGTTTCCTCGCCACCGGCGCAACACAGGTGGGTACCGGCGTCACTTCACTGGGCAGCACACTGGTGGTGAAAGTATTGTCCAACCAGCCGGTGTTCGACGCCGACCATGGCATCTACAGTCACCGCCTCGGTGACCGCTGGCTGGCCGGCGGCGCCTCAAACGCCGGGGGTGCCGTGCTGAAACCGTTTTTCAATCACTGCGACATCAACCGTTACAGTCGCCTGCTCGACCCTGACCATCCCACCGGCCTCGACTACTACCCGTTACCCGCGCCCGGCGAACGCTTCCCGATTGCCGACCCGGCACTGGCGCCACGACTGACCCCTCGCCCGGCATCTGAGCGGGAATTTTTCCAGGCCATCCTCGAAGGCCTGGCGAATATCGAAGCTGAGGGCTATCGACTGCTCCGCGCGTGCGGCGCACCTGTAGTGAAGCAGGTTCTGACGGTAGGGGGTGGCGCGCATAACAGGCGTTGGGAGAAACTGCGCGCAAAGAAACTGGGGGTGCCGGTTTCACAGGCACTGCACAGCGAAGCGGCGTTTGGCGCCGCGAGGCTGGCGCGGGATGGGGGGGAGTTCAGCGCTTCTGCAAACCCTCCTCCCGAACCCACATCACCGTCGCCCCCGCCACCGCCGCCGGCATGACAACAAAGTTCACCACCGGAATCATCGTGGCAACCATCACCAGCCCACCGAAGCTCCATGCCAGTAAGGGCCGCTTGCGTAACCGCGCCCGTTGATCGGCGAAAAACAGCCGGTGATTGCCCATCGGGTAATCGATGTACTGCACTGTCATCATCCACGCGCCGAATAACACCCACAGCACCGTCGCCGGTACATTCACCAGCGGAATCCACAGCAGGATAAACAGCGGGATGGCACGCAGCAGGTAGTACAGCAGCTTGCGCAGTTCCGAAAAGGTCGCCGGCAGTATGTCGCGCACCACGTCACGCCAGTTCGACGCGAAAGCCTTGCCGGTCAGGTGCGCTTCCACCGCCTCGGCCAATAACCCGTTGAAGGGCGCACCAATGAGGTTGGCGACGACTGAAAAGCTGTAGAAGATCACCACCAGGCTGGTTGTCCAGAACAGCGGTACGATAAAGAAACTCAACCACTGCAACCACGATGGCAGGCGCGACAACATCCATTGCGTTGTACCGTCGACCCAGTGGTAGGCCCAGGCAATAAGGCCACCGAACAGCAATAGATTGATGAGCAGCGGAATGATGACGAAGCGGCGCAGTTTCGGGCGCGTTAACAGGGCCGCGCCCTGCAGCAGGTAACGTGGGCCGTTGAGAAGGTCTTTCATTATTTTTTCAGGTGTCCGGCAATGCGTTCGACACCGAGCTTTAAATTATCCATACCCGTTGTATAGGCGAAACGTACGTGCTGCTTCACCTGCCAGTCGCCGAAGTCGATACCGGGGGTGATGGCGACACCGGCCTGCTCCAGCACATCATGTGTAAAGACAAAGCTGTCGTCCGTCAGGCGTTCGCAGTTGGCGTACAGGTAAAAGGCGCCTTCCGGCTGCACGGGGATATCGAAGCCCAGCGCGGTCAGCGCCGGCAACAGGTAATCACGGCGCTGCTGAAATGCCTGCCGGCGTGATTCGATGATGGCTTGCGCGTCATCCTCGTACGCTGCCAGTGCGGCGTACTGGGCCAGGGTCGGCGCGGCGAGGAACAGGTTTTGCGCCAATGCATCGAGGGCGTCGATGTGGGCCTCGGGTGCCACCAGCCAGCCAAGCCGCCAGCCGGTCATGCCCTGGTACTTGGAAAAGCTGTTGATCACGAATACGTCATCGCCCAGTGCCAGCGCGGAACGCGGACGCTCACCGTAGGTCAGCCCCTGGTAGATTTCATCGACAATGAGGCTGCCACCGCGTTGGCGTACGGCGTGATACAGGGCCTCGAGCCGATCCGGCGCGATCACGGTACCGGTCGGGTTGGACGGGCTGGCGATCATGGCGCAACAGGTATTGTCGGCCCAGTGTTTTTCAATGCTGGCGGCGTCGAGCTGGTAGTGCTGATCGGCGCTAACCGGCACACGCACCGGCCGGGCGTCGAACAGGCGCACGAAGTTGCTGTTACAGGGGTAGCCCGGGTCGGCCATCAGCACATCGCTGCCGGGATCGACCAGCAGCGCCAGCAATAGTTGCAGGGCGCCGGAGGCACCGGGCGTGACAAGGATGCGGCGCGGATCGATATCCAGGCCATCATGTTTGCGGTAATCGCGGGCAATGGCCTCGCGCAGTTGGCGCAGGCCCACGGCCGGGGTGTAATGGGTGCGGCCTTCCTGCAGGGCGCGGATGCCGGCATCGATAATCGGCTGCGGGGTGGAGAAGTCCGGCTCGCCGATCTCCATGTGTACAATGCTGCGCCCCTGCGCTTCCAGCTCGCGCGCCCGCGCCAGCAGCGCCATCACATGAAACGGCGTGATGAATTCAATGCGCCGCGCGGTCACTCAGCTTGCCTCTCCCCGGGTGGCCGCGTGCAGTCTGTGGAGACACTCGACGTCGATGCAGGGTTTGTCGCACGGTTCGCCGGAAAGCACTGTCATGGGCGCATCCGGCTCACCGAGCGTATCCACCACCAGTACCGCACCGGTGAAATCGTGGTCACGGGTATAATCGTTGGTTGTGATCAGGGTTTCCAGTCCGGCATCGCGCGCCGCACGCAGACCGTTCGCGGAATCCTCCAGCGCCAGGCATTCATCCGGACTTACGTCCATGGCCTGCATGGCGTAATGGTAGATATCCGGCGCAGGTTTCTTGGCCGGCACCACGGCACCGGCGGCAATCACCTCAAACCAGCCGATGGCCTCGTGCGAGATACTGTGCTGTAACAAGGCGGTCACATTGGCCGGGGTGGTGGTGGTGGCAATGCCCAGCCTCAGCCCTGCCGCACGCGCTTCCTCGATCAGGCGTAATACGCCCGGGCGCAGCGGCAGGTCACCGGCCGCCATGGTGCGGGTGTAGATGTCGGTCTTGGCGGCATGCAGGCCAGCCACGTATTCATCGAGCTTCAGTGGCGGCTCGAAATCCTGCCGGTGTGTCGCCAGGTAGTGCTTGATGCGCTCTTTGCCGCCGGTGACCGCCAGTAATTCAGCATACAAGGCCGGTGACCACTCCCAGTCCAGACCCGCCTGCCTGAATGCCTTGTTAAAAGACTGACGATGGATTTCTTCCGTATCCGCCAGTGTTCCATCAACATCGAACAGCAAGGTTGTTAACCGACCCATAAAATTATCCTGCCCACCAAATCCGTCTAGCGTACCGCACTGGTGAAACCCGCAACAAGCCTCATTGACCCGACACTTTTAACCGATTCATGCTTGACTCCGTCGATGCACAGCCGGAAACTACGCCACTTGGTCGGCCGGGGGCAGAATACTTGCCACGGGTACGGGTTTCTGATATAGAGCACCGCTTGTTTTAATTTGGAGAAGTTGCATGGCTGCCAAGAAAAAGGCTGCGAAGGCGAAAGCGAAGAAAAAGGTTGCGGCAAAGAAGACAGTAACGAAGAAGAAAGTCGCCGCCAAAAAGGCACCGGCAAAGAAAAAGGCACCAGCGAAGAAAAAAGCTGTCGCCAGGAAAACCGTTGCGAAGAAAAAACCCGCCAGCAAAAAAGCTGCCGCTAAAAAAGCGCCGGTAAAGAAAAAGGTCGCGGCGAAGAAAGTCGCTGCGAAGAAAGTCGCTGCGAAGAAAGTCGCTGCGAAGAAAGCCCCTGCGAAGAAAGTAGCTACAAAGAAAACGTCTGCCAAGAAAGCTGCCGCAAAGGCACCGGTAGAAGTACTCACACCGAGAGCAAAGGCGCCGAAAAAGAAATCAGCGCACAGGCCAGCACCTGCCCCGCTCTCCGCCAATGCCGGCCCTGTACCCGGTATCGCGCCCTATATCGAAAAGAAGGGCGAGGAATACATGAGCGAAGGACAGGTCGCGCACTTCCGTAAAATTCTTAATGCATGGAAGCATGACCTGATGGAAGAAGTGGACCGCACGGTCCATCACATGCAGGACGAAGCCGCCAACTTCCCCGATCCGAATGACCGCGCCACGCAGGAATCAGAGTTCAGCATGGAGCTGCGCGCCCGCGATCGCGAACGCAAGCTGATCAAAAAGATCGATGAAGCGCTGATGAACCTGGAAAACGATGAATACGGTTACTGCGAAGCCTGCGGTATCGAAATCGGTATCCGCCGCCTCGAGGCGCGCCCGACCGCCACGCTTTGCATCGACTGCAAGACGCTGGACGAAATCCGGGAAAAACAACGCGGCTAAAAAATTCCCTGCTGCCGGGCAGCAGGGATAACCCTTCGCTCTCGACCAGCCGGTCGTCCACCGGGTTATCCGGCAAGCGTACCGGGTGATCCAGGGTATCTCCGTGCAGACTTTTTCGTCTGCTGACAAGGCCGGCTCTGGCCAAGTACTATGCACTTCATGCCGGACACCCCCTACATTGGCCGTTTTGCACCCTCACCTACCGGACCGCTGCATTTCGGCTCGCTGGTCGCTGCACTGGGCAGTTATCTTGATGCGCGCGCACAGGGCGGGCGCTGGCTGGTACGCATGGAAGACCTCGACCCGCCACGTGAAATGCCGGACGCGGCAGAGGACATCCTGCAAACGCTGGAAGACTTTGCGTTGCGGCATGACGGCGCGGTGATGTACCAGAGTCAGCGGCATGCCGCTTACCAGGCCACGCTTGAACAACTGATTGAACAGGGCATGGCTTACCCTTGCGCCTGTACGCGCCGGGAAATACGCGAGGCCGACCTGCCCGGCGGCATCTACCCGGGCACCTGCCGCAGTGGCCTGCAGGAGGGCCGCGAGGCACGCTCGGTACGCGCCCGCGTCGATAACAGCGTGATCCATTTTACGGATCGTCTGCAAGGCCCCGTGGAGGAAAACCTTGTAACGCAGGTCGGTGATTTTATCCTGCACCGCGCCGACGGTCTGTTTGCCTACCAGCTTGCCGTGGTGGTCGATGATGCAGCGCAAGGTGTAACCGATATCGTGCGCGGGGCTGACCTGCTGGATTCCACCTGCCGCCAGATATGGCTGCAACAAAAACTCGGACTGCCGACCCCCGCTTACCTGCACCTGCCGGTCGCGGTGAAGGCGGATGGCGCCAAGCTCAGCAAACAGACCTTTGCCGCACCGCTCGATCGCAACCAACCCACACGGCAACTGGCGCGTGCGTTGCGCTTCCTGGGTCACACGGTGCCTGCCGAACTGGAACAGGAATCACCGGCCAGTTTTCTGCACTGGGCCATCGGGATATGGCGCATTGACCTGCTGCCGCGGGTAGCGACGATAGAAGCACGTTGAAGCGGTACGAAGATTATCCGTACAATGACCAGACAACATTCCGTTCCAGTCTGTCCGGAGCAGCGGCCATGAAGTTTGCACAGTTTGTTTTAGTATTTTGCGGTGTACTGCTGGTCACCGGTTTACCATGCGCCGTTGCCGACACGCCCCTCCTGCTGGGCATTCACCCCTACAAGACGCCCTCCCGTCTGCTCGCCGCTTTCACACCTCTGGCTGACTACCTGTCAAAAGGACTCGGAAGACGGGTGGAAATCCGCATCAGCCCGGACTACCAGTCGCATATCCAGGCTATCGGCGAAGACCGTCTCGATATCGCCTACCTGGGACCGGCTTCGTACATTGCATTGACGGAAAAGTATGGCGAAAAACCCTTGCTGGCAAAACAGGTGATACACGGCAAGGCCACTTTTCGTGGCGCGATCATTGCCCGCAGCGACAGCACCATCCGCTCACTCGCTGAACTGAAGGGAAAACGCTTCGCCTTTGGCGACCCGGAGTCGACTATGAGCAGCCTGCTACCACGTTATATGCTGCTACAGGCCGGCATCAGACTCGAAGACCTGGCAGCCTACCGTTTCCTCGGCTCGCACAACAATGTGGCGCTCGGTGTGCTCTCCGGTGATTTCGATGCCGGGGGTGTCAAAGAGGCCGTCTACAAGAAATACCGGGCAAAAGGCCTGAAACTCGTCACTTACACACCGGAAATCGCGGAACACCTGTTCGTCGCCAGCAAGCGCATGGATCGCAGCAGGGTCAAGCGTATCGGCAACCTGCTGTTGGCTCTCGACAAGTCAGCGAATGGCCGCAAGATCATGGAAGCCATCAAGCCCGGCATGACCGCCATGGTTCGCGTGAAAGACAGCGATTATCAAACACTGCGCGACATTCTGCGCACCCTGAAACGTGCTGACGGAGATTCCGGGTGACAGAAGAGCTGTCCAGGACAAGGCGCTCGATTATCGGCTTCATCGCTGTTCTTGGCATCTTCATGGCCATTGCAGATGGCCTGATTATTTCCCAGGTTTACCAGCGCAATATCACCGAACTGGAAACCTCCGTGTCGAATGAGGCCAGGATCTTTGCCAACCTGGTGTCAGAGGACCTGACCCGCGGCGACTACAGTTCTGTCGAAAGCGCTGCGCTCAACTGGGGCTCCAGCAGTACGCACATCAGCAGTATCGACATCGTCACAGCCAACGGCTTTGAACTGGGCAGCTACAAAAAGGCTGAACACCCGGAACACTGGAAGCAGTTCAGCCAGACCATCCACTACGGTGACAATGCATCTGCATCTATCCACCTGACTGTCGACACGTCCCATATTCGCGCATATACACTGACTCTGTTAAGCCAGTTAATCGCTTTTTCCCTGGCACTCATTGTAATGCTGGGCTATGTCCTGCGACGTATTGCGCTACGCCCCCTGAATGAAGAAATCGAGGAACATCTGCGCACCGAAGAACAACTGGAAAAAAGTGCTCACAGACTGAAACTTGCCAAAAACGAACTCGAAGCCTACAGCTACACCCTGGCGCATGACCTGCGTACGCCACTCAGGGCAATTATCAGTTTTGCACAGATTATAAAAGAAGACAGTGCTGGCAAACTTGACGAAGAAGACCTCGATCACTTGAACCGTATTCACCATGCCGGCCAGCACATGAGTGCGCTGATCGATGACCTGATACAGCTCTCACGCCTTTCACAGGCGACCGTGAAACCCGCTGACTGTGATATCAGCGCAATTGCGACAGCCCTGCTCGAGCAACACCGGCAGGCGGACGCAGAACGTGAGATCACCTGCCGCGAACAACCCGGGATGCGGGTTCGCGGGGATCCGAAGCTGGTTGAACAACTACTGGGCAACCTGATAGACAACGCCTGGAAATATACTCGACATACCGCAAACCCGATGATTGAGGTCGGGATGCGCAGGCAGCGTGGCGTAAAATATTTTTATGTGCGCGACAACGGTGCCGGGTTTGATATGCAGTATGTCGACAAGCTGTTCGAGCCCTTCCAGCGACTGCATACCTCAACGGAATTTGAAGGGACGGGCATCGGCCTTGCCAGTGTCAGACGTGTCGTGCAAATGCACAATGGCGAAATCCATGCCGAAGCAGCGCCTGGTAAAGGCTGCACGATTACTTTCTCACTGGAGCCGGGTCGCTGACATCCACCCACACACCCGAAGCGCATTGATACTGCTTCCCGATTGTCCGTACAATGTGCCAAATCTGAACAACAATACAGGCTTGCCTATCCAGCCACCAGAAGGAGTTTGTGGATGTCCGAGGAAAAGGTCTACCCGGTACCCCCCGCCTTTGCTGCCAAGGCACACATTAATGAAACACAGTACCGCGACATGTACCAGCGCTCCATCGACGATCCTGACGGGTTCTGGGGTCAGCAGGCAGAAGCGTTCATCAGCTGGTACAAGCCCTGGGACAAGGTGCTCGACTGGGACTTCAACGAGCCCCGCATCGAGTGGTTTGGCGGCGCCGAGCTTAACGCCAGCTATAACTGTATCGACCGGCACCTGGATACGCGTGGCGACCAGACAGCCATTGTATGGGAGGGCGACGACCCGGCCCAGGACAAGTGCATTACCTACAACGAGCTGCACCGTGAAGTTTGCAGCTTCTCCAATGTGCTGAAAAAGCGTGGCGTCAGAAAAGGCGACCGGGTATGTATCTATATGCCGATGATCCCGGAAGCGGCCTACGCCATGCTGGCCTGCGCGCGCATCGGTGCGGTGCACTCGGTAGTGTTCGGTGGCTTCTCGGCGGAGTCGATCAAGGACCGCATTCTCGACTCGGACTGCCGTGTGGTGATTACCGCCGATGAAGGTGTTCGCGGCGGCAAGGCCGTGGCGCTCAAGGCACACACCGACAAGGCGCTGGAAGGTTGCCCGGATGTGCACACGGTGGTTGTGGTACGTCGTACCGGCGGCCACATCCAGTGGCACGAGGAACGTGACGTGTGGCTGCATGAGATCGCCGCTACCGTCGATGCAAACTGCGAGCCGGAACACATGTCCGCCGAGGATCCGCTGTTCATCCTTTATACGTCGGGCTCCACCGGCAAACCCAAGGGCGTCCTGCACACCACCGGTGGCTACCTGTTGTATGCCGCCATGACACACCAGTATGTGTTTGACTACCAGGACGGTGAAACCTACTGGTGCACCGCCGACGTTGGCTGGATTACCGGCCATACCTATATTGTGTATGGCCCGCTGGCGAATGGCGCAAAGACGCTGATGTTCGAAGGTATTCCCACCTGGCCGGATGCCTCGCGCTTCTGGCAGGTGTGCGACAAGCACCAGGTCACAACTTTTTATACTGCGCCAACCGCCATACGCGCGCTGATGCGAGAAGGCGAAGGCCCGGTCAAGAAGACCAGCCGCAGCAGCCTGCGCCTGCTTGGCACAGTCGGTGAGCCGATCAACCCGGAAGCCTGGGAATGGTACTACCATGTTGTCGGTGACGGACGCTGCCCGATTGTCGATACCTGGTGGCAGACTGAAACCGGTGGCCACATGATTACGCCCCTGCCCGGCGCAATTGCCACCAAACCCGGTTCGGCAACCGTGCCGTTTTTTGGTGTGGCGCCGGCGCTGGTCGATAACGAGGGCAAGCTGCTGGAAGGCGAGGCCGAAGGCAACCTGGTCATCACGCGCCCCTGGCCGGCCATGATGCGCACCGTGTACGGTGACCATAAACGCTTCAAGGAGACGTACTTTTCAACCTATCCCGGCATGTACTTCAGCGGTGACGGTGCGCGCCGCGACAAGGACGGCTATTACTGGATTACCGGGCGTGTTGATGACGTACTGAACGTCTCCGGGCACCGCCTGGGTACGGCGGAACTGGAAAGTGCGCTGGTGTTGCACGATGCCGTTGCCGAGGCGGCCGTGGTCGGCTACCCGCATGACATCAAGGGCCAGGGTATTTATGCCTACGTCACCCTGGTCAAGGGTATTGAACCGACTGACGCGCTCAAGACCGAACTGATCAAACTGGTTCGTAACGAAATCGGGCCTATCGCCACCATTGATGTCCTGCAGTGGGCGCCGGCATTGCCCAAAACCCGTTCCGGAAAAATCATGCGCCGCATCCTGCGCAAGATTGCCGCCAATGAAATCGATAGCCTGGGTGACACCAGCACACTCGCCGATCCGGGCGTGGTCGATGAACTGCTCGCCAACCGGGCCCATCAATGAGCCTGCTTTCATTACAACAACTTGATGTACTGCTGGTTGAACCCTCCTCTACGCAACATCGTATAATCGATGGCTACCTCACCGCGATGGGAACGCCTGCCATTCGCTGGGCCCAGGATGGTGATACCGCGCTGGCACTGATGCAGGCCAACACGCCTGACCTTGTGATCAGTACCATGCACCTGCCCGATATGACCGGCACCGATCTGGTTCTGCGCATGCGTGAGGATGACCAGTTGATTGATGTTGCCTTCATGCTGATCTCCAGCGAGACGGATATCCATTATCTGGAACCACTACGCCAGGCCGGTGTTATCGCCATCCTTCCCAAGCCCTGCACCCAGGAACAGCTTCGTACCGCCATGTACAACGCGCTGGATTTTCTGGAACCGGAACCGCTGGAACTGGAGAACATTGCTCCGGAAGAACTGAATGTACTGGTGGTTGATGACAGTTTCACATCGCGGCGCATTATTCTCAGTATGCTGGAGAAGCTCGGTGTCGAAAAAATCAGCGAAGCCGAAAACGGCAAACAGGCCATTGGCATTATCGAAAGCCAGTTCTTCGACCTGATTGTCACGGACTACAACATGCCCGAGATGGACGGAAGGGAACTCAGCACCTATATCCGCAGTGAAAGCAGCCAACAGAGCGTGCCGGTGCTGATGGTGACTTCTGAAACCGACAAGGCAAGGCTGGCCGGTGTGGAACAAAGCGGGGTTTCGGCCATTTTCGACAAACCGTTCAACGTCGATACACTGCGCAGCGCCATTCAGCGACTGCTCTCCTGACCAGGATGCCGGCAGATGGCGGGTTCCGGGCTGCCTGGTGGCTACCGGGCGCCCACCTGCAGACACTCTTTCCGACACTGTTCCGTGTTCGCAGACCCCCGCCTCTGAAACGCGAACGACTTGAACTCACCGACGGCGATTTCCTCGACCTGGACTGGACACGCGAACAGACGGGGCCGTTGGTACTCCTGCTGCATGGCCTGGAAGGCTCATTAGATTCACACTACGCCTCCAGCTTTCTGGAGACGCTGGATCGTTCCGGACTGCAGTGTGTACAGATGTACTTTCGCGGCTGTAACGGTGAACCCAACCGGCTGCCACGTGGCTACCACTCAGGCGAAACCGGCGACCTGCAAACGATTATTGAGCATATCAGGCAGCGCTACCCCGAACGCGACCTGTATACCGTCGGTGTCTCACTGGGCGGGAATGTATTACTGAAATGGCTGGGCGAGAACCCGCAACAGCAGCAGCTACAGCGCGCCGTTGCGATATCGGTACCGTTTGACCTGGCCAATTCCGCAGCCCGGCTGGAGCGCGGGTTGTCGCGCCTCTACCAGGCCTACCTGCTGCGCAAGCTAAGGCACTCACTGCGTCGCAAGGCACAGCATGTCGACATGCCGATTGATATGTCACGTCTGTCGAAACTCACCACATTCCGCCAGTTCGACAATGAAGTCACCGCACGCCTGCACGGTTTTGACGGTGTTGATGATTACTACACAAAATCCAGCAGCCGACAGTTTGTATCACGCATCACCACACCGACGCTGATTATTCACGCACTGGATGACCCGTTCATGACTCCCGACGCCATTCCCCGCAGCGACGAAACGGGTCCTGGCGTAGTACTCGAACTTTATCGCAGCGGCGGTCATGTAGGATTTGTTTCCGGACGATGGCCCCTGCGCCCGCATTACTGGCTCGATCAGCGCGTTGCAGCCTACCTGATCGCCGGGGAAAGTCAGTGATCCAGCGCTATTCTTGCACCATATCTGTGCACTATAAGTAAATTCTTATTCTCTCGATTCAGGCCGGTGTTGTTCCTGTTTGTCGCTGAACCCTGTCAGCACAGGCGCATCGGCAATACCCAAGATAATTTCTAGCTTCAATCCATATCCTGTTGTTTTGGCTAATCTAGTATAGATATTTTTAATGCGGGAATAGACATAACAAGCGGTTAAGCAACAGAATTTCTCAACACTGTCCTCAAGCTGTGTAGGGTCATGCCGATACTCCACCCAGACTGATTCGTCAATACCTTGGCGCACAGAATTGAGAATCTACACCCTGCAGGGAGCCGCTTTTACGGTCCCCTACGACCAGGATGACCTGTTGAGGCTAAACACACTATGACACGTTCGAACCTGATCAAGACAACCGCGCTGAGCCTGGTGCTACTGTCAGGCGCAAGCCATGCATCCGAAGCTGATATTTACTCGATCCACTTCACTGAAGATGGCAGACATCTTATTACAGGTGGTGCCGGAGGCTATACGCTGGCCGAAAAGGTCGAGCATACCGGTGGTATAAAAATCTGGGATGCAAAGAGTGGCGCACTGGTCGAGGCGCTGGGTGACCGCAAGGATCTGGATGCACTGTTCGGTAGCCAGTATGGCCGCGTGGGCAACCGCCGCTGGGGGATCAGCAACTTCAAGGATGTGGTGATGACGGGTTCCTACCCGAGCGGCAAGGTGCTGGTGATACCGAGTTCACTGGGTGTTATGGATAACAACCAGAAAACACAGCTGCCTGGCTTCATCGGTGGCTACATGGATTTCTCGGGCAAGCAGCCGGCCCGTATTGAACTGTCAAAGATCAATGCCAAGAACGGTAACTGCGACCCCAAGACCGGTTTCCATGATTATGTCGGGCCGATTGTGCCTTCCAATAACGGCAAGTTCGCCGCCATCGTGGTGAATACCTGTACGGCACGCACCAACGACAAGGACCAGCAGGTCGCCTTTGAATACAATTCCGATTTACACGTGATGGATCTGGAAAAATTCACCATCACCCGCACCATCGAACATATCGATGCAGGCGTCTACGCGCTGGGTATTACCGATGCCGGTAACCGCGTGGCATTCGTCGGCCGTGACCAGTTCGCTGTCATCGATACCGACAGCGACAAACGTCATGTTGTCGAAACCTACTCGGGCAGTGATTTCATGATTCCGCGCCAGTTCAGCTCCCTGCAATTCAGCAAGGATGGCAAACAACTGATCTCGCTGCGCAATGTATACGACATCGAAAGCGGCAAGGAACACACCCTGAAATGGGCCAGCGGCGACGCCAAGAAGCCACGCCGTATTTCCAGTGTTCGTGTTTCACCCGACCTGAAGTTTTTCGCCATTGTCATGCCGAAGCGTTCATTGATTACCTTCGGTGACGACGGCCTGCCCCACTCTTACGGCAAGGCGGACAAGGTTGTGTTGCTGAGCACCACTACCGGTGAACGCACCGAGCTTGAAATTACCGAGTCCATGACCGAAGGCAAGCGTTGTGTCACGGATATTTCCCCGGACAGCCAGCGCGTCGCTGTAGGCTGCAAGGGTGGTCTGCTACGCGTGTATGACTCGCAGACCGGTAAACTGGTCTGGAACAAGCAGAACCTCGGCAAGAAGTCTGATAACGGCCTCATGCAGGTCGAGTATGACGATGGCCTGGATAACCTGTACAGCATGCTGGACAGCTCAAAGGACAGCTTGCTGTTGAACTAGCTCACTGTTGAACTGGCTTACTGTCATACCGGCGAAAGCCGGTATCCATAAAAAAAGGGCCTTACGGCCCTTTTTTTATACCGCCTTCATACTGAGGCGTATACGGCCCTGTTTGTCGACTTCCAGCACCTTGACCTGGATGGTGTCACCCTCTGACAGCTTGTCGCTGACCTTCTCGACACGCTCGTCACTGATCTGGGAGATGTGTACCAGCCCGTCCTTGCCTGGCAGGATGGTCACGAAAGCACCGAAGTCCATCAGCTTGGCAACCTTGCCTTCATACACGTGCCCGACTTCGACATCGGCGGTGAGCTGTTCAATACGACGCTTGCACTCTTCACCGGCGGCGTGGTCCACGGAAGCAATCTTGACGGTGCCGGTATCGTCGATATCAACGCTGGCACCGGTTTCCTCGGTCAGCATGCGGATGGTTGCGCCGCCCTTGCCGATGACGTCGCGGATGCGATCCGGGTTGATCTTCATGGTAATGTAACGCGGTGCATAGGCTGACATCTCTTCACGCGGCGTATCGATGGCGGCGTTCATTTCCTTGAGAATGTGCAGGCGTGCTTCCTGTGCCTGGGCCAGCGCCTGTTCCATGATCTCTTTGGTGATACCGTCAATCTTGATGTCCATCTGCAGGGCATTCACACCCGCTTCTGTACCGGCCACCTTGAAATCCATGTCGCCGAGATGATCTTCGTCACCCATGATGTCGGTCAGCACGGCGAAGTCTTCGCCTTCCTTGATCAGACCCATGGCAACACCGGCCACCGGTGCTTTCAACGGCACGCCGGCGTCCATCATGGACAGGCTGCTGCCGCAGACGCTGGCCATGGAGCTGGAACCGTTGGACTCTGTAATCTCGGACACGACACGAATGGTGTAGGGGAATTCCTCGACTGACGGCATGACGGCCAGCATGCCACGCTTGGCAAGGCGGCCATGGCCGATTTCGCGGCGCTTGGGACTGCCGACACGACCTGTCTCGCCGACACAGTAAGGCGGGAAGTTGTAGTGCAGCATGAAGTGCTCGCGATATGAACCCTGCAGGGAATCGATAATCTGCGCATCGCGCTCTGTACCGAGCGTGGTAACCACCAGCGCCTGGGTCTCGCCACGGGTAAACAGGGCGGAACCGTGAACGCGCGGCAATACACCGGTGCGAACGGTAATCGGACGGACGGTTTTGGTGTCGCGTCCGTCAATGCGCGGATTGCCTTCGATAATACGGCTGCGGACGATACGTTTTTCCAGCTTGTCCATTGCACCGCGGATATCCTCGGCGCTGAAGCCACTCGCGTCATCACTGGCGAGCTTGTCGATGGTTTCGCTGCGAATGGCATCCAGTCGCGCGTAGCGGTCCTGCTTGTCGGCAATCTGGTAGGCTTCGCCAAATGCCGCTTCACTGGCTTCGGCAACGGCTTTGGCCAATGTTTCGTTCGGTTCCGGTGCAGTCCAGTCCCAGGCCGGTGTGTTGACTTCGGCAGCCAGTTCGCTGATAGCGTTGATGGCGGCCTGCATCTGCTCGTGTCCGTATACAACGGATCCGAGCATGACATCTTCCGGCAATTCCTTCGCTTCGGATTCAACCATCAGCACGGCCTTTGAAGTACCGGCCACGACCAGGTCCAGCCGGGAATCTTCCAGCTGACTGCGTGTCGGGTTCAGGACATACTCGCCATCGATGTAGCCGACACGGGCTGCACCAACCGGTCCACTGAACGGCAAACCGGAAATCGAGCAGGCCGCAGAAGCACCCAGCAGTGCAGGAATATCAGGATCAATATCCGGGTCGAGTGACATCACGGTAGCGATGATCTGTACTTCGTTGGTGAAACCTTTCGGGAACAGCGGGCGAATCGGACGATCGATCAGGCGACACAGCAGTGTCTCGTTTTCACTCGGGCGTCCTTCACGACGAAAAAAGCCGCCTGGTATCTGCCCGGCGGCGTAAGTGCGTTCCTGGTAATCCACCGTCAGCGGGAAAAAGTCCCGGCCTTCCGAACCGCGTTTTAACCCTACCACGGTGACAAAGACGACGGTCTCTCCCATGCTGACCATGACAGCGCCATTGGCCTGTCGGGCGATCTCGCCGGTTTCGAAGGTCACGGTCTGGTCGCCGTACTGGAACGATTTCTTGATCGGATTCACTGGCAAGTCCTTAACTGGTGGCTACAGCTGTTGATTGAATGCAATATCGAAGAGGTATTAGCGACGCAGACCCAGGCGACCAATCAGGTCCTGGTAACGGCTGACGTCCTTGCCCTTGAGGTAATCGAGCAATTTACGGCGGTTGCTGACCATGCGTAACAGACCCTGGCGGGAATGGTGGTCATGCTTGTGTTCCTGGAAGTGTGATGTCAGTTCCTGGATGTTTGCGGTCAGCAGCGCGACCTGTACTTCGGGGGAACCGGTGTCGCCCTGCGCGCGCTGGTAATCAGTGACAATCTGTTGTTTCTGTTCGGTTGATAAAGCCATGCTTTGCTCCAAAATGTAAGTCGTATTGTTGCATCCAGCGAACAGGCCAGACGCAAGCCGGGTAGTTTACCTGTACAGGCCTGTTCGCTCAATAGCTTAGGCACCTTTCATCATCCGGCGCGGGGCGACCCGGCCGTCGTCGAGAATTTCGCCCATGCCGAGGAAGGTATGCTCGCCCTCGTACAGTCGCACCCAGCCGCTGGTCGGTGCGCGCGGCACCAGAACGGCCTGCCCCTGGCGCAGGTAGAACGCTGCATCAGCGGATAAATTCACGTTTGGCCATTGAGTTAGCGCAGTTTCAATGGGTAGCAGCAGGTCATCAGTGGCACGTTTATCTTCTTCCTTGACCGCTTCAAGCTGCTCCAGGGTGACGAGATTTTCATCACCATACGGGCCAACGGCCGTGCGCCGCAGTGCCGACACGTGTGCACCACAGCCAAGCCTCTCGCCAATATCCTCTACCAATGTACGGACATAGGTGCCTTTCGAGCAATGTACCGAAATATCCAGCCAATCGTCGCCGCGCCCGGTCAGGGTGAGTTCGTGGATATCCACGGGGCGCGGGTCGCGCTCCACCTCGACACCCTGGCGGGCCAGTTTGTAGAGTCGCTGACCTTCGTGCTTGAGCGCCGAGTACATGGGCGGGATCTGTTCGATGGCGCCACGGAATTGCTCCAGCACCGATTCAATCTGTGCATCGCTGTAGTTTTCCACCGGGCGGGTGCTGACCACTTCACCTTCCGCATCCGCCGTGGTGGTCTTCACGCCCAGCTGGCAGCGCACTTCATAGCGTTTGTCGGCATCCAGCAGGAATGCGGATACCTTGGTGGCCTCGCCCATACAGACAGGCAACACACCGGACGCGAGTGGGTCCAGACTGCCGGTATGACCGGCCTTTTTGGCAAAATACAGGCGTTTGACCTGTTGCAGGGCGTCGTTGGAGGTTATCCCCGACGGTTTATCCAGCAACAAAATGCCATTTACATCCCGGCCTCGTACGCGGCGTCGACCCATAATCGGTAAAATCCTCAGTTGTTATCAGGATCGGTATCGTCGTCGGGTTTCGCATCTGCCTTCACGACAGAATCGATCAACGCGCTCAGACGGGCCCCTTCCTGAAGGGAATGATCCTGTTTGAAATGGAGTTGCGGTACATGCCGCATCTTGAGTGTCTGCCCCAGCAGGTGGCGCAGGAAGCCCGCCGCACCTTCCAGCGCTTTCAGCAGTTCGGTGATTTCTTCCTGCTCGCCCAGGGTCGAGACGTAGACTTTGGCATGAGACAGATCACGCGAAACCTCAACAGCCGACACGCTGACCAGGCCAACGCGCGGATCGCGCACTTCGTCACGAATCAGAGTCGCGAGTTCGCGCTGAATCTGCTCGCCAACACGGCGCGTTCTGGGAAAATCTCTGGGCATGACAACTCACCGTCGCTACCGGAAACCGGCGCGATCTCAACGGCCGGATTATTCGACCGTACGCGCCCTCTCTGTCCGTTCGAAGACTTCGATCTGGTCGCCGGGCTTGACGTCATTGTAGCCCTTCACGCCGATACCGCATTCGGTACCGCTGCGCACCTCGTTGACGTCGTCCTTGAAACGACGCAGCGATTCCAGCTCGCCTTCATAAATAACCACATTGTCGCGCAATACCCGGATAGGGGCATTACGACGCACCACGCCTTCGGTCACCATACAGCCGGCAATCGCACCGATCTTTGGTGCCCGGAATACATCGCGCACCTCGGCGAGACCGATGATCTCTTCGGTGACTTCCGGTGACAACATACCGGAGACAGCCGCCTTGACATGGTCAATGGCATCGTAGATAACACTGTAATAATGCAAATCGATTTCGTTTTCTTCGACAATGCGTCGCGCCGAGGCATCGGCACGCACGTTAAAGCCGATCAGAATGGCATTGGATGCCAGCGCCAGGTTGGCGTCGGTTTCGGTGATACCACCGACACCCGAGGACACCACGTTGACCGTGACTTCATCGGTCACAATGCGGGTCAAGGCTTCACGTAATGCTTCGACACTGCCCTGCACGTCCGCCTTGAGCACGATATTGAGCGTCTGTTTCACGCCCTTGCCCATGTTGCTGAACACGTCTTCCAGTCTGGACTGGTGCTGACGGGACAGTTTCACTTCGCGCTGTTTCTGCTGACGGAATTCGGCCAGCTCGCGTGCCTTGCGCTCGTCATTGATAACCTGCGCGTCTTCGCCCGCCGCCGGTGTTCCGGACAGACCCAGCACCACTGCCGGCATGGACGGTCCGGCCGATTCAATCGGCTTGCCGGACTCATCAAACATGGCACGTACGCGCCCGATCTCGTGACCGGTCACCAGTGTGTCGCCTTTTTTCAGTACGCCGTTCTGCACCAGGATTGTCGCTACCGGGCCACGGCCCTTGTCGAGGGCTGACTCGATCACAACACCCTGTGCAGGGCAGTCCACAACAGCCTTCAGTTCCAGCAGTTCGGCCTGCAGCAACACGGCGTCGAGCAGTTCATCAACGCCCTGCCCGGTTTTGGCAGACACTTCGATGAACTGGGTATCACCACCCCAGTCTTCCGGAATGACGCCCTTTTGTGACAGTTCGGTTTTTACCCGTTCGGGATCCGCGTCCGGCTTGTCGATCTTGTTGATGGCGACAACCACCGGCACACCGGCCGCCTTGCTGTGTTCAACCGCTTCGATGGTCTGCGGCATGGCGCCATCGTCGGCTGCCACTACCAGGATAACGAGATCCGTCACTTTGGCACCACGTGCACGCATCGCAGTGAAGGCCGCGTGTCCGGGTGTATCAAGGAAGCTGATCATACCCTTGCCGGTTTCGACGTGGTAGGCACCGATGTGCTGGGTGATACCACCCGCTTCGCCGGCGGCAACGCGGGTGCGGCGGATATAGTCGAGCAATGAAGTCTTGCCGTGATCGACGTGACCCATAATGGTCACAACCGGCGGACGTGGCACCTGCTCGCCCGTCACTTTGGCGGCGGCCTGCTGCTCGATCTCGATTTCCAGATCGTTTTCGGAAACCTGTTTGGCGGTATGGCCCAGTTCTTCAACCAGCAGAACCGCCGTATCCTGGTCCAGTGACTGGTTGATGGTAGCCATGACACCCATCTTCATCAGTGACTTGATCAGCTCGGTCGCCTTGATAGAAAGTTTCTGCGCCAGGTCACCGACGGAGATAGCTTCCGGAATCTCCACTTCGCGTACAACCGGTGCAGTCGGTCGCTCGAAGCCATGCTCGCCGGATGACTTGACGGCAACACCTGAACGACGTCCACTGGGTTTTTTACGACGCCCGCCCTTGCCCTTGGCAACGTGCAATTCCTTGCGGCCATACTTGGTCGGCTGATCGGCAACTGGCTCGCGGTGGCGCGTCTTGCGCTCTTTTTCGGTTTTTTGCTGGCGCGCTTCCTGCTCGGCGCGCGCCTGTGCCTGGGCTTCATCCGAAACCTTGCTTTCCGCTTCTTTTACCTTGCGCGCTTCTTCCTCTTCTTTCAGGCGCAGGACTTCCTCGCTCTGCTTGCGCTCTTCTTCCACCTTGCGTTCAGCCTCTTCCTCGGCACGGCGCAGGGCGTCTTTCTCGGCCTGGATCTTGGCTTCACGTTCGGCCAGCAGGCGCGCCTTTTCCTCGGCCTCCTGCTTGAGCCGGTCTTCTTCTTCGGCAACCAGTTCGGCACGCTTGACGTAAGTGCGCTTCTTGCGAACTTCGACGCTGACCGTCTTGGCTGTTGCGCCGCGACCGGATGAGCCGGTTTTCAGCTCCGTGTGCATCTTGCGACGCAGCGTCACTTTTTTCGGCTGTGTCTCGGTGGGGGCTTCAGTTCTGCCATGGCTCTTACGCAGATAGCTGAGTAACTGCATCTTCTCCTTGTCGGAGATTGTTTCATCCGCATCACTGATCTGCATGCCGGCCTCGCCCAGCTGCGCCAGCAGGCGGTCCACCGGCAAGCCGACTACATCAGCAAATTGTCGTACTGTAACGTCGCTCATCGTAAGGCGTCTCCTCGACGGTTACCCTTGTTCTTCTTCTGCAAACCAGGGCGCACGCGCCGTCATAATCAGTTTACCCGCGCGCTCCTCGTCCATGCCATCGATATCCATCAGGTCATCAATAGCCTGTTCCGCCAGGTCTTCCATCGTCACTATGCCTTTCCCTGCCAGCGTGAAGGCCAGGTCTTCGTCCATGCCTTCCATCTCCAGCAGATCATCTGCCGGACGACTGCCACCAAGGTTTTCCTCACTGGCAATGGCACGTGTCAGCAGCACATCGCGGGCGCGTCCGCGCAACTCTTCGACGATATCTTCCTCGAATTCCTCGATCTGCAACAGCTCGCTGTTGGGTACGTAGGCAATTTCCTCGACCGTTGAGAAACCTTCCTGCACCAGGATTACAGCGACTTCCTCGTCGACATCCAGGTCTTCCTTGAACAGGTTGGTGAGAACCTTCATTTCTTCCTCGGACTTCTCGGCAGCCTGCTGTTCGTCCATCACGTTCAGTTCCCAGCCGGTCAGCTGGCTGGCCAGGCGCACGTTCTGGCCGCCACGCCCGATGGCCTGCGACAGCTGGTCGTTGGCTACTGCCACATCCATGCTGTGCTTGTCTTCGTCGACCACAATCGACACGACTTCAGCCGGTGACATGGCGTTGATAACAAACTGCGCCGGGTTCTCATCCCAAAGAATGATGTCGACGCGTTCACCGGCGAGTTCGGTGGATACGGTCTGCACGCGTGATCCACGCATGCCGACACAGGCACCGACCGGGTCAATGCGCGGGTCGTTGGATTTCACCGCAATCTTGGCGCGCATGCCCGGGTCACGGGCAGCGCCGAGAATCTCGATCAGGTCCTGGCCGACCTCCGGCACTTCCAGCTTGAACAGCTCCACCAGGAATTCCGGTGCCACGCGACTGACGAACAGCTGCGGTCCGCGCTGCTCGCTGCGCACTTCCTTGAGGTAGCCGCGCAGGCGGTCACCGGGGCGCACAGCCTCGCGCGGGATCATTTCCTCGCGGTAGATAATAGCCTCGGCGTTAGCCCCCAGGTCCAGGTAGACATTGCCGCGTTCCACACGCTTGACGATACCGGTCACCAGTTCGCCAACACGATCCTGGTAGGCATCAACCACCTGGGCACGCTCGGCTTCGCGAACCTTCTGCACGATAACCTGCTTGGCGGTCTGCGCACCGATACGGCCGAAATCAATAGATTCGATCTCTTCCTCGATGTAGTCACCGACCTGGATATCCGGGTTCTGCTTGCGCGCCTCTTCCAGCAGGATCTGGCGGCTGGGATAGCGGAAGCCACCTTCTTCGTCGTCTTCACCCGCTTCGGTGTCAGGATGTTCCTCGACCACTTCCCAACGTCGGAAGGTCTTGTAGTCACCGGTCTCGCGGTCTATTTCGACGCGCGCCTCGATGTCTCCCTCGTGGCATTTTTTGGTCGCCGATGCCAGTGCAGCCTCGATCGCGCCAAAGATGATCTCTTTGTTGATACCCTTCTCGTTGGCAACAGCATCTACGACCAAAAGAATTTCTTTACTCATTACGCACCCTCCGCACGATGCGAATCAAAATCGGGAACCAGTCGCGCCCGGTCTATTTCATCCGGCGCCACCACAAGTTCTTCCTCACCCAGCTGCACCACGACATGGCCATCTCTCAGGCCTATCAGGGTGCCCTGGAATTTACGCCGGCCGTTCACGGCAGCCGTTAGCTGCACGCTGATTTCATGCCCGGCGAAACGCTCAAAATCTTTCAGCTGGTACAGCGGCCGGTCCAGACCGGGCGACGACACTTCCAGTGCGTACTGCCCGCGGATCGGGTCCTCAACATCCAGGATACCGCTCACCTGGTGGCTGACCTTCCTGCAGTCTTCCACCGTAATGCCCTGCTCGCTGTCAATGTAAACTCGCAGCACACCCTGTTTGGCGCGGATAAACTCCACCCCGACCAGTTCAAATCCCAGTGCTGTCACCGCCGGCTCCAGGAGCGCGCGGAGTTCCGCAGATTCTCGCGGCATACATTTCCACCACAAACAAAAAATGGGCCAATGGCCCACTCCAAAACCCGGAAACCGTCAATTTACCGCCGACCCCGGGAGACATCTCCGCTATTGTATCAGAAGGCTTTCGGAAAATGTACCCACCCCGCTCCTTCGATTATGCCTGCCCGGGTTTTTGCTGCAAGAAGGGGTAATCCGTGTATCCCTCCTCAGCCCCTCCGTAGAAGGTTTCCGGGTTCGGCTCGTTCAGCCGGGCGCCGCGGGCGAAGCGTTCAGGCAAATCGGGGTTGGCCAGAAACAGCCGGCCAAAAGCGATCAGGTCAGCGTCGCCCCGCTGTAGCGCCTGCTCGGCCCTGGCCTGGTCGTAGTTGTTGTTGGCCATGTAGATGCCAGCGAATGTGTGCCTGAGCTCGACATAGTTCACGTGTCGTTCTCCACTCATCATGTCGCCTTCAAGCACGTGCAGGTAAGCGAGCCTGTGCCCGCGCAACATTTCTGCGACGGCGTTAAATGTTACTTGCGGCTGCGAATCACTGATGTCATTAAAGCGGTTCTCGGGCGAAAGCCGCACACCGATACGATGGGTCGGCCATACATCACTCACTGCGGTAACAACCTCATCCAGCAGTCGCATCCTGTTTTCAATACTTCCGCCATAGGCATCGGTGCGTTTATTCGTGCCATCGCGCAGAAACTCGTCCAGCAGATACCCGTTCGCCGCGTGTATCTCCGCCCCATCGAACCCCGCGTCCTTTGCATGCTGTGCGGCAGCGGCATAGTCGGCAATCACATCCGGTATTTCCTCGAGCTCCAGGGCACGTGGCGTCACGAAAGGCTGCATGCCTTCGCAGGTTATTGCATCACCCTCGGGACGAATAGCCGAAGGCGCGACCGGCCGTTCATTTCCGGGCAACAGCGAAGGGTGTGATATACGCCCGACATGCCAGAGCTGAATAAAAATACGTCCACCTTCGGCATGTACCGCTTCTGTGACCTTGCGCCAACCGGCAACCTGTTCATTCGTGTGTATGCCGGGTGTCGCGGGATAACCCACACCCTGCGGCGAGACCTGACTCGCCTCGGTAATTATCAGTCCTGCGCTGGCACGCTGTCTGTAGTACAGCGCATTCAGATCAGTGGGCACATTTCCCTCGCCCGCACGATTACGCGTCAGCGGCGCCATCACTATGCGGTTGGGCAAGGTCATGTCACCCAGCGCCAGCGGCGTGAACAGGTTTGTCTTCGATACGGTATTTGCAGGCATGATGTCGTTCCTTGTCATGGAATATATAAAGTCCTGATCCATCAGCTTGCGCGGTTCAGTGCTTCACCAGGGTTATTCGCAATACATCAACGCAAATCAATTATTTTTATAATAAATAACTGTATGTTAGAGGATATTCTTAATCCACTATGGAATCCGCGTCACTTAACCTCTCTGACTTCCCCTGAAAGATTCGCTAAGATACCACCCCCGCTACGCAAGGTGCGACCCTCCGGGTATTTGCACCGGCAATAAAAATCGATCGTAGTAGCCAGTATCAGTAGCCAGTGAGGAGAGGTTGATGGATTTTGCGCACGCGCTAGGTGTGAACAGGGAAGTGGAATGTCCCGAGCAGGAACGCGAAGAACTGCAACTCTACATCAATCTTAAACTGGCCTCTTCCGGCCAACCCACCTGTGTACCGCAAGATGCCGCCCGCTTTCTCGATATCTCCGGCGACCTGCTGCGCAGCTATCGCGAAAAGAATCGCCTGCTGGCCGATTATCACTGCTGGGTCGACCAGCGTATCCAGGATTTCCTCAATCGCTACCTGGATGATCTGTCACTGGACAGAGTACCGTCATTGCCGACCCAGTCCTTTATACTGGATCGACACGGCGTGGCACGTGAGTTGTCGCTGCCGATGGGTGAGGATGTATTCCGCTCGGACATTGTTTCCAGCTACCGGGTCAAGAACGGTGTGCTGCACAACCCGGCCAGTGACCGACGCACCACTGAAGGCTCTTTCCATATCGCCGAAGGCGGCCTGCCGATTCCCGGCGATAAAAAAGCCGTTCCGAAAATCGCCTTTGCACACATGCTCACCCACGCACTGAATCCGCCGAAGGATTTGCTGACCATTCCTTTCACCGCCAACCTGCCCGACCCGGCACATATGTTTGTGTCACTGCTGCTGCGGCCGGTGGTATGCCCGGCCATTCCCGGCAAGGAAGCGGAAAAGTCGATGGAGATTCATTTCTTCGCGCCCGGCAACCTGGTCAGCAACCTCGATTTTGTGGAAAGTATTTTCGGCAATGGCGGTAATCCCTACCTTGCCGAATTCGATGCCGCGCTGGACGTGGATCACTGGACCGGCCACACCGGCTGCGTGATCCTGGCGCCGCAACTGGTCGGCCTCTCCAAGAGAGACCTGGGGCTGCCGCACCGGGATGACGCCACTGAACGGCAACGTGCCGACGGCATGTGCTGGAAAGACAATGACGAGATCTACAACAACGGCCAGGCTTTCAAGATTACGGCACGTGACGAAAGCGGCGTTATCATTACGCTGCTGGCCGACAATTACTTCGGCTACTGCAAGAAGGAAGTCAAGACACAGATCGGCTTTGCCGCCAACCTGTACGGCATGGCCGAAGAAGAACACGCCGGTGGCGCACTGGCTTTCCCGCGCCGAAATCATGGCGAGGAATACGGCGTCGACAGCCGTACACACAAGCCCGGTTATTCCTTTGATGAAATTGCCGAACGCTATAGTGAGCTAATGGATGTGAAGCCGGAAGGCTATGCCATCGACAAAAAGTTTCCGCAGATTGTCTACGTCCCGCAAAAGGTCCGCATGGACCTGAACGCCCAGACCATCACCTGGGAAAAAGAGGGTGAACAGAAAACGATCCGTCTGCAGCCGGAAAAGATCTACATGCAGCCCAACGGCTACAAGGTCGAAATGCTGAAACACCCGGGCGCACCGTCCTGGCGACTGGTCGGCACCAACCCGGAAGGTACCTTCTGCCACAAACCTTCTACCGTTTCCGGCGGTGGCAAATCAGAGATATCCAAGTCACTGAATGATGCCGTGATCTATCGCTCGCTGTTCGTCGATGACCTGCAAAAAGACCTCGACCAGGTGCAGGCCATTTTCGACATGGACTACAGCACGCGCTTCAAACCCGGCTTCGAAAAAGAAGACCGCGACCCGATGCGCAAGCCGCTCAGCCCTGAGCGCAGCCTCGGCTCCGTTATCAAACTGCTGACACCCAGCTCGAGTTACACCGATGAATTCAACGCGTGGCTGGATTCCATATCACCACGCATCCTGGCGCTGGTATTTATCATCAAGCGTTTCTACCGGCCGGAATGGGGCAACAACTGGCGTGATCACCTGTCCGTGGACCGGGTGGACGGTGCTCCGGCGCATGAACTGAAACTCGATGACCGCCATATTGTCGCCTCCTACCTGCGCGTCGGTTTTGACCGTGACGCCAAGTGGCGAACCTTTAAATTACGCCAGGACTATATCGCCACCGAGAAGATACAGATGGAAGATGACATCACCGCCTCGGTGGTGGTGCCGTCATCCTGTATTGCTGACTGCGCACCGGCGCGTGCCGGCGCGCACAGTGTCAAGCTGACGCACAACTGTGAATACCGGCTTTTCCAGCGCCCCGATGACGCCATCATCCCGGGCTTCGACAAGCAGACCGAGCTTGATATGTCCAGGCCGGATAATTTCTTTGCCAACTACGAACCTCTCAATCACGACAAGGTCAGGGAACTGGTCGAGGATGTACATACTTTTTACCAGTTCACACAACCGATGCAGGATTTGCTGAAATCCGCGTACAAAGAAAACAGCCCGTATGTGGTTTCATCCGCACACCCGCGCATGGTGGACGGCGCGCCATCGAAGAATCCACGCTACCTGCAGACACGGCCGGACCTGGTCAACCCGGTGCGCAAACACGTCGCCGAAATGAGTACCCGCTTCCACCGCAAATTGCCGCTGGAACAGCAAGTCTGCCACCCGGTTGATGCCGTGCTGACCGGTCGCCGCAACAACCCGCCCGAACCCGGTATTCGTCCACTGGCCGTCTATAACCCGATTCACTACCAGGAGCTGCCGGAGCTGTTCATGGATTTCCTGTGCAGCCTGACCGGCAAGTCGCCCTCCACTACAGGCGCCGGCAGTGAAGGCGCGCTCACCAAGGGGCCGTTCAATGCCCTGCGTACAGTGGCCGACCTGAACAACGCACTGGTATCGTATATCCTCACCGGCTATGCCGGCTTTTCCAGCTCCGCGGGCCACGTCGGCCCGGAAGTCCGGGTTAACCATGACATCAGCCTGCTGGTACCGGAAATCTGGGCACGCCTCGAACCCGAGCAACGTGATCCGGTCTGGCTGATTGAAAAAGGTTACCTGGAAAAACTGGAAGACTTCGAGCACAACGATGAACAGGTTCTGGCCAGCCGGCTTGGCTATCGCATCACCAGCCGCTTCGTACACGGTTTCTTCGGCAAGATCTTTGACAATCCCGCCGCTGTGTTTACCGAGGAAATTCTCAAGCCGGAAGTCCAGAACCCCGACGTGTTCGTTGACGGTGTCAATAATATTGTCGAAGCGCAACAGCGTGAGGCTCAACGGTTCATCGACGATGGCAGCATCGAGGACGCCTGCCCGCCGCTACAGGCATTGATCAATATCATGGCAACCGGCAAGCACGAAGGCATGGATGCCCATCACCCTGAATTCCGGGACATGTTTACCCGTGACAACCTGCTCAAGTCGCGCTGGTACAAACAGCGCCTGGAAGTCAAACAGTACCGCGACATTGCCTTGTGGCAACGCAATGTAAATTACCTGAAGCAGTTCATGGACGACGCCGATTACGCCGATGAGGCGCAACGTCTCGACATTGCCGGACGTTACCAGCGTGCAACCGAACGGCTGAAGCAGACACAAAGCCGTCGTTATCTCAAAAGCCTGGTTGGCACACTGGGCGCTGACCCGCTCGGGCTTTCAACGGTCGCCGCCGCCAACCAGTTGATCAACTGGAACCGCATGAAACTGTCTTTCTCCGACAGTGGCGCGGTTGAACCGGCCAAAGTGGCCGACGGCGTGGACGTTAAACACCTGACTCTGTTGCAACGCTTCAAGGCCCGCTTCCGGCGTGCTCGTTTGCAATAGCGAGACGCATGGCCCCCTACGATCAGAACCACACGCTGGAAGCCTGCAATCTCACCTGCATACGTGATGACCGCAGCCTGTTCAGCGAATTATCCTTCTCCCTGAAAGCCGGCCAGGCTTTGCTGGTCGAAGGCCGCAATGGCAGTGGAAAAACCTCACTGTTGCGTATTCTGTGTGGTATTCGCCAACCTGATGAAGGCCATATCCACTGGAACGGTGGGGACATCTACCGGCTGTCGACCGGGTATAACGCCGTAACCGCGTGGGTCGGACACAAGGACGGTATCAAGCTGGAACTCACGGCGCAGGAAAATCTCGTTTTCGCACGCAGCCTTGGTACTCCCTCGGAGCTGGGCATTGCCGAAACACTGGATGCCATGGAACTTGGTGGCTTCGATGATGTCTGCGCTATTAATCTGTCAGCCGGACAGAAGCGGCGGCTGGCATTGGCGAGGCTGCTGGCAACCCGGTCGCCATTGTGGATTCTCGATGAGCCATTTACATCACTTGACACACACGGCATCTCGTTGATTGAGAACATGATCAACAAACACCTGGAGGACGGTGGTATGCTCGCCGTTACATCACATCACGCCGTAACACTGGACAGCAGCGACATTACGCACATTAATCTTTCCGCATGACACCCGCCACACTCCCACAGGCTTTCAGCACTCTGCTGCGTCGCGACCTGACGCTGGCCTACCGTCGACGTTCGGAAATGATCAATCCGTTGTTGTTCTTTGTGCTGGTGACGGCGCTGTTTCCACTCGGCATCAGTGCCGACCCGGCACTGTTACGCGAAATCGGCCCGGGTATTATCTGGGTCGCCGCCCTGCTTGCATCACTGCTGTCACTGGAGACCGTGTTTCGCTCCGACTTCGACGACGGTTCACTGGAACAGTTACTGCTCAGTCCTCACCCGCTGTCGGTACTGATGATTGCCAAGGTGCTGGCGCACTGGCTGATCACCGGTCTGCCGTTGCTGATTGTGGCACCGTTGCTCGGCGTGCTACTCAACCTGTCCGGTGATGCAATGCAAACACTGCTGATTACACTGGCACTGGGTACACCGGTACTGAGCCTGGTTGGCGCTATCGGTGTGGCACTGACCGTTGGCCTGCGCAAGGGTGGTACCATCCTGTCACTGCTGGTGTTGCCGTTGTACGTGCCGGTGTTGATCTTTGCTGCCAGCGCTGTCGCCAGCAGTGATGCCGGGCTACAGGTCAGCGCACATCTTTCCCTGCTAACGGCGTTGCTGATCCTGGCCATCAGTCTGTCGCCCGCCGCCACCGCCGCATCCCTGCGCATTAGTATGAGTTGACCATGTTACGTTTCTTCCACAAGCTCGCCTCACCCAAACATTTCTACCGCATCAGTGGCAAGTGGATACCCTGGCTGGGTGTCGCCTGTCTCGGTTTCATGCTGGCCGGCCTCTACCAGGGTCTGCTGGTGGCACCGACGGACTACCAGCAGGGCGACAGCTACCGCATTATGTTTGTACACGTGCCGGCAGCGTGGATGTCGTTGTTCATTTATATGGTGATGGCCATCGCCGGCGTCATCGGACTGGTGTGGCGTATCAAGCTGGCCGAGATCATGGCCATCAGCAGTGCGCACATCGGTGCATCGTTTACCTTCCTGGCACTCATTACCGGTTCCATCTGGGGCAAGCCCATGTGGGGCAGTTGGTGGGTCTGGGATGCGCGTCTGACGTCGGAACTGATCCTGCTGTTCCTGTACCTGGGTGTGATCGCCCTGTACAACGCCATCGATGACCGACGCACTGCAGCACGCGCCACTTCGATCCTGGCCCTGGTCGGTGTCGTTAATATACCGATCATTCACTACTCGGTTGAATGGTGGAACACCCTGCACCAGGGACCAACTGTGACAAAATTCGATGCGCCTTCCATTGATTTTCGCATGCTGATTCCTCTGCTGCTGATGGCTGTTGCCTTCAAACTCTTTTACGCCGTGGTTGTGCTGCTGCGCGCGCGTGTCGAAGTACTCCAGCGTGAACGCAATACAAGCTGGGTCAAGGAACTGGTGGCTGAAAATGAATGACTTTCTGCACATGGGCGGCTACGCCACCTACGTCTGGAGTTCCTACGGCATCACGCTGGTCGTGCTGCTGGCGAACCTGATCGCCCCTGTCAGGGGACGCCGTAAACTGTTAACCCAACTGGCGCAGCGTGAAAAGCGCGCGCAGAGGATGAAACAATGAATCCTGCCCGCCGTAAACGCCTGATCCTGATCGGCCTGATGGTGGCCGGCGTCGCCATCGCTGTCGGTTTCGCATTGAATGCCTTTAACCAGAACCTGATGTTCTTTTATTCGCCGAGCGAAGTGGCTTCGGGCGAGGCGCCAGCCGACCACACCTTCCGGCTCGGCGGCCTGGTTACCAACGGCAGCGTCAAGCGTCTGCCCAATGGACTGACCACACGCTTCGATGTCACTGACAACACCAGAACAGTGACGATTGAATATACCGGCATCCTTCCCGACCTGTTCCGCGAGGGACAGGGCATAGTGGCACATGGAAAACTCAATACAGACGGTGTATTCATCGCCGATGAAGTGCTGGCCAAACATGATGAAAACTACATGCCGCCGGAAGTCGCCGATGCACTGAAGAAATCACATGAGGTGAATTCCGCCGCAGGCGGAAGAGAAGACGCCCTGGGGCGTGAGGTGAATTCCGCCGCAGGCGGAAGAGAAGACGCCCTGGGGCGTGAGGTGAATTCCGCCGCAGGCGGAAGAGAGGACGCCCTGGGGCGTGAGGTGAATTCCGCCACCAAACAGGGTGCCACGCCATGATTCCCGAACTTGGACACTTCGCGCTTATCCTCGCACTGTGCCTGGCGGTAGTTCAGGCAACCGTCCCGCTGATCGGCAGTCTTAACCGCACCCCCTCATGGGTGGCAATGGCGCGTCCACTGGCCTATGGCCAGTTTGTGTTTCTTGCATTTGCCTTTGCCGCACTGGTTTATGCCTTTCTGAGCGATGACTTCTCTGTGCTTTATGTTGCACAGCACGGCAACACCGAGCTGCCGACAATCTACAAGATTTCCGCCGTGTGGGGTGCACACGAAGGCTCTTTACTGCTCTGGGTATTGATCCTTTCCGCCTGGTCGGTTGCGGTTGCCGGCTTTACCCGCAACCTGCCAGATGTCATCGTGGCGCGTGTCCTCTCGGTGATGGGCATGATCAGTATCGGCTTCCTGTCGTTTCTGCTGTTTACCTCGAATCCTTTTGCACGGCTGTTTCCCGTGGCTTTACAGGGTGGGGAACTTAACCCGTTGTTGCAGGACTTTGGCCTGGCGATCCACCCGCCAATGCTCTACATGGGCTACGTCGGCATGTCGGTCGCCTTCAGTTTTGCCATAGCGGCGCTGATCGGCGGCAAGCTGGACAATGCCTGGGCGCGCTGGTCGCGCCCCTGGACGCTGGTGGCCTGGATGTTCCTTACCATCGGCATTGTGCTCGGCAGCTGGTGGGCCTATTACGAACTCGGCTGGGGTGGCTGGTGGTTCTGGGACCCGGTCGAGAACGCCTCCTTTATGCCCTGGCTTGCCGGTACCGCATTGATTCACTCACTGGCTGTAACGGAAAAGCGTGGCGCCTTCAAACGCTGGACTGTATTACTGGCACTGCTCGCCTTCTCACTGAGTCTGCTGGGTACCTTCCTGGTGCGTTCCGGAGTACTGACCTCGGTGCACGCCTTTGCCTCGGACCCGGCACGCGGCCTGTTTATCCTGGTGTTCCTGATGCTGGTGATCGGTGGCTCGCTGTTACTGTATGCACTACGTGCACCGGGTATTTCACGCGGTGGCGGCTTTGACATACTGTCACGCGAAACGCTGTTGCTGGGCAACAATCTGTTGCTGATCCTCATTACTGCGCTGGTATTGCTCGGTACGCTGGCGCCCTTACTCTACGACGCGCTCCAGTGGGGAAAGATCTCGGTCGGCTTTCCCTGGTTCAATAGTATGTTTGTAACCTTTGCTCCGCTCATGATTCTGCTGATGGGTGCGGGACCGCTGACACGCTGGAAGCACCAGGACCCGGCTGAACTGCTGCGGCAGCTGCGTGTTTCACTCGCCATCAGTATTGCGGCAGGTGTTGCCGTGGCCATGCCATTCATGAGTGGCTCATGGTCTGCCGGACTGGCGGTCGGACTTTCAATGTGGTTGCTCACCACGTTGCTCACCAGCCTGCACCTCAGGCTGCGTAATCGTGGCGGCATCAGGAAACTGTTTGCCGACCTGGCAGGCCGTGGAAGTCGTTCTTACTATGGCATGTGGGTAGCGCATCTTGGTATTGCCATGTTCGTGGTTGGTGTCACCTTCGTGACCCAGTTCGACGTCGAGAAGGATGTGCGCATGAGCCCGGGACAGGAAATCATGCTCAACGATTACCTGTTCCGTTTTGACGGTGTTGCCGTACACGAAGGCCCCAACTACACCGCGCAACGCGGCACGCTTCATGTCAGCCGTGACGGTGAGGAAATTGCTGTACTGCATCCCGAGAAGCGTAAATACCGTGTACAGACCAAACCCATGACCGAAGCCGGCATCGACGCCGGGCTGTTTCGTGACATCTATGTCTCGCTCGGCGAGTCACTGGGTGGCGGCGACTGGGCACTGCGCCTGTATTACAAGCCGATGGTGCGCTGGATCTGGCTGGGCGGGTTGTTGATGGCCCTGGGCGGCCTGCTTGCTGCATCCGACCCACGCTACCGACTGCGCGTGCTGGCAAAATTTCGTGGTGAAGCACCGGGTAATGCGCTGGCCGCGGGAGGGCGGGCCTGATGCCGGCATTTTTCCGCTACCTCGTGCCACTGCTGGCGTTCCTTGCACTGGTTGCCCTGCTGTTCAAGGGGCTTGGCATCGACCCCAAGAGAGTCCCCTCCCCGCTGATCGACAAGCCGGCCCCGGCATTTAACCTGCCGAAGCTGAAGCAACCGCAGCAATCGCTCAGTAATGCAGACCTTGAAGGCAAGGTTTCACTGCTCAACGTATGGGCGACCTGGTGTGTCGCCTGCCGCCAGGAACACCCTCTGCTCGTTCAGCTGAGCAAGTCCGGTGTGCCGATATACGGCCTCAATTACAAGGACCAGCGTCCTGCGGCCGAACAGTGGTTGCAACGCTTTGGTGACCCCTATGTCGCCAATGCCTTTGATGCCGAAGGTCGCGTGGGAATTGACTGGGGTGTCTACGGCACACCGGAAACCTTTATCATCGACAAACAGGGCATCATTCGCCACAAACATATCGGGCCACTCACACGGGATGCCATCGAACGCGAAATCCTGCCACTGGTCAAAAAACTGCGCGAGGAAAAGGGATGAAGTCTTTTCGCCTCTATGGTGTTCTCATTGCCTGCATGGCCATTTCATCCGCCCTGTTCTCACCACTCCAGGCGGCCGGGCTGGAAGCCTTCGATTTCAGCGGCAATGTCGATGAAACCCGTTTCAAGTCACTGATCGCAGAATTACGCTGCCTGGTGTGCCAGAACCAGTCACTGGCAGATTCGGATGCCGATCTTGCCCACGACCTGCGTCGCGAAGTTTATGAACTGATGGACCAGGGCAAGAGTAACCAGGAGATCGTGGATTACCTGGTTGCACGTTACGGTGACTTTGTTCTTTACAACCCGCCTGTCAAACCCGAAACCTGGATACTCTGGTATGGCCCGTTCGGTCTGCTCGCGGTGGGATTTTTTATACTGCTGTACACCGTTCGACAACGCAAGCGCCAGCCGGAAGCCGACTTTTCCGAACAGGAAAAGGAACGTCTGAAACAACTGCTTGGCGATGACAACAATAACGGGGACAAACCTGCATGACCCTTTTCTGGATACTGGCTGGCGTCATGGCCGTTCTCGCCCTGTTTTTTATTGCCGTGCCGGTGCTACGTAGCCGGCACAGGACTGATGTCGACCGTGATCAGCTCAATACCGCTGTTATCCGTGAACAGCTGGCCGAACTCGGTGCTGACATGGAGGCCGGGAAACTGGATGCCGACGCCTTTGAGTCAGCCCACCACGATCTCGAACGTGAACTGCTCAACGCCATCGACGAGACCCCGGACAAGCCTCGCGCCAGCTCAAGAAGCGGGCGCTGGTTACTGGCAATACTGTTGCCCGCCATCCCCCTTCTGGCTGTCATGCTTTATCTGCAACTGGGTGTTGTCGATCCTTCACAACAGGCGTCGCAGGCGGCACAAGCCGCGAATGACAATAGCGGCGGTATGCCGGAGCACGAAATCAATGCTGTGCTGGAAGAACTTGCACAACGCCTGGCCGCAGAACCGGATCACGCGGATGGCTGGATATTGCTGGCACGCAGTTATGCATCCCTGCAACGGTTTGATGAAGCAGCGGCCGCCTATGAACAGGCGCGAAAATACGGTGGCGATACACCCGAACTGCTGGTCGACTATGCCGACACGCTGATTGCCGCCAGTGGCGGGAACTTCAGCGATGAGGTGGGTGCCATGCTAAAGAAGGCACTGGCGCAACAACCGGATAACCTCAAGGGCCTGTGGCTGTTCGGACACTGGCTGTACCAGCACGGCAACTACCAGGGCGCACTGGATAACTGGCAGGCCGTTGCCGCACAGGCACAGGCAGGCTCCGAGACGTCCAGGGTGCTGCAACAGCAGATCCAGCTGGCGCGCTCGAAACTCGGTACTGCCGCGCCCGCAGAAACAAAAGCACCTCCTGCTGAAAATGATAGTGGCGGTGCATCCCTTCGTGTCAAGGTTTCGCTCGACCCGTCCCTGAAAGACAGCGCCGCACCCGACGACACTGTGTTTATCTTCGCGCGTGCCGTCAGCGGCCCGCGTATGCCACTGGCCATCGTGCGCAAACAGGTTCGTGACCTGCCGGTAACGGTTACACTGGATGATTCCCTGGCCATGTCACCGGCCATGGTATTGTCACGCTTTCCACAGGTAAGTATCGGTGCGAGAATCTCGAAAACCGGTCAGGCCATGCCGGCAGCGGGCGATTTACAGGGAACCCGGGAACCGGTTTCGACACGTAATGCGCCTGAGACAGTAAATGTCGTGATCAACGCAAAGGTAGGACAATAAAAATACTTGCACAACCCGGGCTGTAAGTAAAAAAAACGGGGCGCTGCTTAAGCTGCGCCCCGGAGAGAAAAGAATCGTACCTTGCTGTTTATTGCTTTACTCTACTTCCAATCAGGGATACTGGAACCAGGCTTCACGCTTGGATGGTGACAGGCCGTGCCCTGTCTGATCCTGACAATGTGAAACCATGCGAATGATGAATGGCGCATCAATCAATGAATCAGACGGATTCACAATGGCTGTCGGGATTGGCTGGGCATCAGGATTTTTGGTTTGGGCAAGCAAATGATCATCATGTGCCATCCGGTTGAAGGGATAAGCACCGCCAACCACCGGGAAGTCCAGCTCGACTTTTAACTTACCTTCACCATCAGCATCGGTGATGAAACCGTTTGGCTGAGTCGGACTACCCGCTCCAACCCAGTCTGCAACCAGCTGGGCCAGTCCGTCGGTGTGCGCGAGGGGCGTTGCACCACCTCCGGTAATCGGGCTGCCTCCGAATGATGCGCCGTGTGAAGCGCCTTTCATACGTACCCACACAGTGTACAGCGTATTGGGGGCACCGCCTTCCAGTTCGATTTCTACCTTGCTGTTGTTACCCTTTTGAGAAATTTCGATTTCGGCTGACGCACCATCAAAGCCTTCAACCCCGCCTCCACAATTAGCGCGGACAGTACTGACCTTGTCGCCACTTGGAGCGTCTGCGTCTATTCTTGACATGAACCCGTCAATGGTGTCAGAAGAGCCAGCCTGCGCCACCCCACTCATGCCAGCGATAATACCTGCAACTAGAGTCAAATTAAATTTCTTCATTTCTTTTCCTCATGTTTGGTTGTCAATTCTGTTCATTTTATGTTCCCGCCGAATGTTTCCCGATACTCAACTACCTGACATTCGCCGGGCCCACCTCCTCACTGTATTCACTTACTATTGAGCGAATGCTTCGTGGATAACCATCAACGTGCGTGGGTCGACGAAGCCATCGACAAGAAAATTATTTCCATTGGTTCTGTCAAAGTCTGCTGCTCTTCCAAAGTCTGTGCTTTTTCACACTCATGAGACAGTATCCCCAATGCCTGTATTTTCCTGATGCATAACTCAAACAGACTGGCTAAAAAAAGAATCCGGCCACTGAAATATGTGGTTATCCAGCTTCTGCTTTATGCCGTTATTTATAGATGTACAGCCCCACCACTTTATTCAATATTTTTTTATATAAGGGCAAGCAGGCTTGATCGGGATAGATGAAATGGATTAAATCCCTGGCACAGATCATACTGACAGTTATCAGTATGACCTTCGCGGCACAGTCAACAACCGGCATGAACACGAAGGTGTTTGTGAACAAATAGCACACAAGGGAAAATCAATGGAACCTGATGACGCGTGCAAAAACGTTTCTGCTGTTCGGAAAGTGGCTGCTATAGCAATCAATTCCAGACGTTCACTCCGGGTCATTTTCTTGATCTGCGTAGCAATAACCGTATTGCTGTTTTTTCTGGATTACTCTGTTAACTGGCGCGGAGGCAGTTCAAGCGAATCCATTCGCCGCATGTTCAACACTGCCGCAGAACACAGCATCGCCGGCTGGTACTCCACTACACTGACATTCGTCGTCGCCCTTGTCGCCTGGGCAAACCTTGCACTGGCCCGCCATATTGAACGATCAAGCTGGCGGTATTCAGGCTGGCTGATAATTGCACTTCTGTTTACCTATCTCTCTCTTGATGACGGGGCAGAACTTCACGAGCACCTGGGCGAAGGGTTAAAGCAATCTCCGCTTTTTTCTGACCTTATCGCGGCTTACCCCAGTTACACCTGGCAAATCGTGTCAGGCCCTGTATTTATCGCCCTGGGCGTATTCATGCTGTATTTCCTGTGGAAAACGTTACCCCGCCGCAATGAAAAACTCGGCATTCTGTCAGCGTTCTCCTGCCTCGCGCTGGCCGTAGGACAGGACTTTATCGAAGGCACAATCAACGAGTATGACCGGGTACAACGCTACGGGCTGGACGCTGACACTGTCCTGCATTTTTCCAAGTCCGTTGAAGAGTCCCTGGAAATGCTTGGCATGACATTCTTCCTGATTGTGTTCCTGAGCCACCTGATGCACACCTTTCGCACAATTACACTCGAGTTTAAATAGTCACCTGCCCGACTATCAGGGTTTGTTTGGCGCCTCTGCAGTATCCGGTACTGCCACCCCTCCCGCACCCACCATTATCCTGGGCCAGTCACGTTTGGAAAAAGGTTTCTTAGAAGGCTCGCTCTGGCCAACCGCTCTATTACCCAGAGCAAGTATGGGCTTCAGTTTTGCCAGTTCCTCCTTGCTCGGCTGGTGGGTGGTAAATTTCTGTTCGATCACCTTTTTACCCTGGTACCAGATTTCGAAGATCCAGTCGCCCTCAACCAGCTCGTAGTCTTCATCCAGTCCGTACCCGGTATAGGCAATAACCTGATTGGAGACGACCTTCCCTTTGATCGTTCTATCCGAGCCCGTCGAATACGAACCATCAGGTAACGTCATTCTGGGGTGTTTCACAACCCGCCTGAGGTCGACATGTGCCGGCAGTGCGGGCAGTGGCCATATACGATACTGCAGGTACATCTGCCCGCCCTTGATCAAAGGAATACGTTCAGTTGACTTGACCATTTCTACCACTGGCTTGATGACTGACTTTCCGGTACCGGTAGTAGGGTCGTTAATTACTCCCCCACTGCGTACCAGCCGGTACAGACCGGGGCGGCCTATATGCCCCTTGAGAGGTTCGTCGGTATTAGCGGAGGGTTTCAACGGTGCCGTACTCCCGGACGACGTCGCAAGCTTGTCACCATCCTGTGTAGCGCCGGAGTTGTTCTCACAACCACCCAGTACAAGCAGCAGTGCAATCGGAATCAGAATCAGATACTTCATGGATTAACACTTCCTCTTTACAATAATTGTTGGACTCAAAATATGTTACACGCATACACCATATGCAGAAATAAAAAACCCGGCGGATATTTTATGTCCGCCGGGTCTCACTTCTGACAACCACGTTTCAGCCGGTTTGGTATTAGATTCCGGCTGGTTGTGGATTCACCTTACTGGGTGAAGGCTTCGTGGATAGTCATCACCATGCGCGGATCAATTGTCTCGACAGTACCAGCCGGCAAGCCGCTGGTCGCGCCGTCAGAGACGAAATCAAACTGCGCAATCGGCATGGCACAGCCTTCGTTGCCCTCTCCCGGACCGTAACCATCGGCAGGATCACCGGTGCATGAGCCAGTGGCGCCATCAAGATGTGCCGCATCCATACGGTACTCAAGGATGGAACCACCAGGCTTGAAGCACTGGTTGGCGGGATGGCCGGGGCCATTAATACCGTCACCGTTCGGGTCACAACCGGGGTTAGCTGCAGAGGCTCCGAAATAGAGTGTTTCAACATCACACTCATCACCGGTCAGCGTGCCACCGTTAGCGATCACCTCCGCCTGGACAAACTCACAACCCGGTCCTGACATACGGTTGATGGTGGTACCGGCGATCACGTTCACACCCGGATCCAGCGCGAGACTGCCGGTCCTGTGACCAGCGCCGGGCGCAGAGGCAAAGATGTGCTGGCGGAATACACCCGGGTTACAGGCATCACCTTCGGCACAAGGTGCAGAACGTGAACGACGTGTACCCCACAGGGTTCCATCCTCTGACATCCGGATAGCACGCAGGTTATCACGACGATTCGGGGAATCGAAGTTCGGTGCATCATCGTAGTTAAGCGCACCACCTGTAGCCGTAGTCCCATCGTTGGACAAATCGATCACCCGGATGATCTTGGCCTGGTTTTTCTTCTTGCCCAGCTTGAAGGTATCATCTCCATCGCTGTCACTGTCACCGTTACTGCCCTTGCCGTTGGAACCGACACCCCTGCTTGCCTTGTCGATACCGTCCTTCCAGTCGATCACAAACACCGCATCGCCATGGAACATACTCACGAACAGACCCTCAGAGGTAAAGAGGACACCTGCCGGGCAATTCCAGCGTGGGTCATTGGCGTAAGGTCCTTCCGTGGGTTTGCTGTATTCGTCGACCACTTCCAGCGTAACCTGATCATATACAAGAACCCGGCCATTAGCGCCGCGCTCTGGTGTACTGAAAACCGGCGGGAAGAACAGGTTGGATGCGTTTCCACTGGCGTGTGTATTTCCATTCGGGCTTACCGAATCGGAATTTGGCGCATTGAAGAAATTGGCATCACAGACCGTTTGTGCAACATTACCATTAGGCATGTAACCACTACCCAACAGGCGAGGTACAAACCCGTAACCACCACCATCGGGAGATGGCGAGGTTGGCAGCGTAGGCCCGGTTTTGATAGGTGTACCATCACGATGGAATACTGTAATCGCATGCTGTGCGGCACTGGTAATAAGGGCATGACCATCCTCACCACCGGACAAGACACCTGTTGGTTTCCACGGTCCGGGACAGTCGACGCCTCCGTTATCACAGATCGGTGTACCTATATTATCTGCACTGAACGGAACGTTAACCGTGATGCCGCGCTCACCCGTAGTGATATTCATCTCGAGCACACGGCCAGGGCCGGGGGCATTCGAGAAGGGTGCATTCTGGGCATCCGCTGCCATGAGATTGGATTCCGTACAAACCGGTGTTCCCGGCTCAGACGCGGGATCGTGCGCAATGGCACTGCCCGCAAGCATGGCGAGACCTAGCCCATAGGCCAGACTCGTAAGTGGATTTATCGTTTTCATCGTGTCGAACTCCTCACAATATTAGTATTAGTGGTTTTACTGATTTGCGCCAAGGCCAACGGGACAGGATCGACTGCTGCGAAGCTAATATAACGTGCAACAACTTGTCATGTTGTTATGTGCCTCTTGATACGTTTAACAAAAAACTTTATTTTCTTACGATAGTGTTGATGCGTCAGCTCCCGATATATTCGATTTAACTTCGCCTGTAGAAACGCTATGAGCAAGCGTGAACAGGTTTATTGAATAAATCAGGCAGCTATCGCATCTCTGTTTGTATGGAAATCATTGACCGCTTGTTGAATGCCCGCTGTCTGCGCAAAAAAATATCAGATAACCGTGATCGACTTTATGGCGTAGCGCTTTCCTGGTCCGGTGAACCGGCAGTTGCCGATGACCTGGTACAGGAGACCCTGATGATTGCCCTGCAACGAATTCACCAGTTACGGGAAGAAGAACGCCTGAATGCCTGGATGTACACCATTCTCAGTAACTGCTGGAAACAGTACCTGCGTCGCGTCCGGCCCACCGTCGATATTGACGATGTAGAAATCTGCTGTGATGGCGATGCCGAGGCCGGCTGTAGTGAACAGGAAGTGGTCGACCATGTAAGACATGCCATACTGCGCCTGCCCGCAGGACAACGGCAAACTGTCACACTGGTCGATCTTGCAGGCTTCAGTTATGCCGAAGTGGCAGACATACTGGATATCCCTATTGGCACGGTTATGAGCCGCTTATATACTTCAAGGCAGTCCCTGCAAAAAGTACTCGCCAACTTTCGCACCACTCAACCGGTGTCCAGAGGACACCTACGGAGGGTCAAGTGAGTAAAACAGACTTCAGAATCGAGCGTATTTTGCACGCTTATGTCGATGGTGAGCTTGACGCACAGACGAAGAGCCGCATCCTGATCCAGATGGAGAACGACGAATCTGCCCGCGCGCGCGCCTGTGAACTCCAGCGCACCAAGGAATGGGTCAAGTTTTCCTTTGAAGGTGAAAAGGCCCCGACACGCGCACTACCCGGAATCAACTGGCGGTTGCGTCATGCTTCACCGTTCCAGATTGCCGCCTCGCTGCTGATTGCTGTACTTGCCTTTGGTGCCGGCTGGGGTGGTCATTCACTCAGGGGTAATACCCTACCGCCCATCGCGCTGGGCACTGCCAGCACTGGAGCGCCTCATGTGATTCTTCATATCAGCGATGCTGACGAAACCCGCTTCGTAGAAGTTCTTGATCGCACCAGGCAAATCCTTCAACAGTACCGGAATACCGACGCACAAATCGAAGTCGTCGCCAACTCGGGCGGCCTTGATTTCATGCGCACCGCCTCCTCCCATCATGTCGACAGTATCAAACGTCTCATTGCCCACTACGACAATGTCCGTTTCATTGCCTGTAGCCGAGGCCTGGGAAAACTGCGTGAACTCGGACTGGACGCCAGGGTTATCAGTGGCGTTGACGCGCATGCACCGGCTGCTGATCACCTGATAGAACGCCTTACCGAAGGCTGGACCTATATACGCATCTAGATCCGAAATCTGTGTCCCGTTATGCCATTACCTTCCCACACAGGTAAAGGTTAGGGTGAGTCCTGCCGACACCCCGGGTAACCCCGCCTGCGGGCTGGATCCACAGACAAACCGGGCAACCACTCATGCGTGAACTGCAATACCCAGATACCAACCTTTATTACGCTAAATTCGACCGGTTTTTACCCCCTGTACTGCTTGCAATAGCCCTTCTTGTTGCCAGCCACCCCGTGGCTGCCCGGGTATACCGCTGTGCGGATGCCAGTGGCAGCGTCAGCTATTCACAAACGCCGTGTACAGCCGCACAAACCGGCGCACAGATGCGTGGTGTTGGTGCCAGGAAAACAACCGATCGCGAAGCCTGTGCACAAGTGCGCAACTTTGCCTCGAAAAGCTTTGGCGCAATAAAGCAGGGGGCAGAACCCTCCCGGCTGATCGACAAGTACGGCGGGCCCGGTTACATCAATCCTCTTACACTCAATGTCATAAACTTTGTCAGTGGTTTCAGGCACAGCCAGGACATCGCATCGATGAAGGTCAGTGCCCTGGCATTTAACAAATGCGTAAATGGCGGATTCGGCAAACTGAGTATCACCGGTTTACCACCGGAAATGGCCCCCCCTCCTGTAGACATTCCCACTCAACCGCCTGTAGCCGCACAGACACCCCCGCCCTCTCCCGTGATACCCACCCCTTAGCACCCGGTATCTCCATACCTGACTTGACGGAGTGGACTTCGAGCGACAGGCTATTTACCCTCCGTGGACAATAATCAACGGTAAAGAGGCAGTCCAGTGGGGAGATCCGGAGAAAACCAGGCCTATTTGTCGAAACTGCTGCCTTTTCTCTCCTGGATAGGCGAATTACGTCACCCCGCTACGCTTCGGGCTGATTTGCTTGCCGGCCTGACGGTTGCACTGGTACTGATCCCGCAATCCATGGCCTATGCACAGCTCGCCGGCCTGCCTGCCTATTACGGTTTGTACGCCGCATTTCTGCCACCCATTGTTTCGGCCCTGTTCGGTTCCTCACGTCAGCTTGCCAACGGCCCGGTGGCTGTCGTATCACTGATGACAGCCGCAGCACTGGAGCCGCTGGCCAGCACCGGCAGTGAAGGCTATATCGCCTATGCCATTCTGCTCGCCCTGCTGGTCGGGCTGTTCCAGATCACGTTGGGGCTGTTGCGCCTTGGCGTACTGGTAAATTTTTTGTCCCATCCGGTTGTGCTGGGCTTTACCAATGCCGCCGCTATTATTATCGCCTCCTCCCAACTGGGTAAGATTCTTGGCGTCAGCGTAGACAAGGCCGAGCATCATTATGAAACGGTCTGGAATACGCTTCTGGCCGGTCTTTCCGACGGGCACCTGCCTACACTGGCCATGGCAACCCTGGCCTTCTGCATCATGATTGGCCTGCGCAAATTCAATCCCCGTCTACCGGGCGTATTGATCGCTGTCGTTATTACAACAGCAGTATCCTGGTTGTGGGGATATGAACAACGACGACAGGTTTCACCAGAGCATATTGCGAACCCCGAAGTACAACTGCTGGTCCAGGAGCAATTTCAACTGCGCAAGGAAATCGGGATATTCCAGAAACGCAAGCTCATGACCGAACATGATTACCGTGTTGCCCTGGAAAAATTCGGTGAAGACTCCCCGAAGACACTCAGCGCATTGCATGCCCGTGATATTTCAGCCTCTACCCTGCAACAAAAATTACAGCAGCACCAGGACGACCTTAAAGAACTCAGGAACCTGCATTTCGAACTGGTACCCGCCGCTGACAACAATGAAACAAAACTCTATCTACGGGATAACGTACCTGCCGGTCTGGAAACACTGGGTGGCATATGGCGGTTACGTAACATCATTGACGAACGGGAGTTACTGGTCACCAGCGGTGGCGCCGTAGTTGGCCATGTTCCCGGCGGTCTCCCGGATTTCCGGGCGCCCCTGTTTGACTGGAATGCCATAACCCAGTTACTGAGCGCTGCACTGACCATTGCGCTGATCGGTTTTATGGAGGCGATCGCCATAGCCAGGAATATGGCTACCCGTACGCGGCAACGTCTCGACGCCAACCAGGAACTGGTCGGTCAGGGAATGGCCAATATTGTCGGAAGTCTGTTTCAAAGTTATGCAGTGGCCGGCTCCTTCTCACGATCGGCGGTCAATATCGGCGCTGGCGCCAGAACCGGATTTTCCTCGGTGGTCACAGGTCTGGTTGTCGTAGTGGCACTGCTATGGCTGACACCACTGCTGTACCACCTGCCCCAGGCAACGCTGGCAGCAGTGATCATGGTAGCTGTCATGGGCCTGGTGCGTATAGAACCTGTCCGGCATGCCTGGAAGGCACACAAACACGACGGATTCGTGGCTATCATTACTTTTCTGCTGACCCTGCTGCTGGCGCCGCACCTGGACAAGGGCATCCTTATCGGCGTGGGACTGTCGCTGGGACTGTATTTGTACCGCACCATGAAACCCCGTGTAGCAGTGCTGTCACGCTACCGGGATGGCAGTCTGCGCGACATCACCGTTCACAAACTCAAAACCTGCGACAACATTTCTGTCATCCGTTTCGATGGTTCGCTGTACTTTGCCAACACAGGTTATTTCGAAGACAAGATCCTTGAAAAGGTTTCGCTGTACCCGGATCTGAAATTCGTGATCGTTGATGCCGGGGGTATCAACCAGATCGATGCCACCGGCGAGGAGATGCTGGTCGAATTGAGCAAGCGCCTGAGCGAGTCAGGCATCGAATTGCTGATTGCGCGTATGAAACGCCAGTTCATGGATACCCTCCGACGCACCGGCGATATTGATTGCCTGGGAGAGGAACGTTTCTTTGCCCGGGTACAGAACGCACTGGATTACGCCTGGGAAAAACTGGGTAACGATCACGCCGCCAGCTGCCCGCTACGGACTTATGTAAGCACAGAACAGAGCGGCTAGTTCATTCCCCTGGCAGGTACGCACATACAGACGGGTTCAGCTACGGTTGTAGAGCTTGCGTAACTCTGTTTTAGCTGCCTCCAGAACGGCTTTCTGTTCAGGGTCAAGGTGCTTGCCGGCACGGTTGATGTAGAACACGAGCATCGACATCGCTGAACGGAACGGGGTGGACTTGCGCCGCCGGCTGGCCTCGGCGGAGCGTTTCAGGGACTGTGCAATTCGACGCGGGTCTTTCCAGGTAAAGACACCCTCTTCGAGATCCAGCGCATCACTTTCCCGTGTGACACGGGCTGTCCAGTTGCTGCTCTCGTTGGCCATCGCTGACGGAATGGATACAAGATTATTTACAGACGATCCGGCAAGTGACTGCGGATCTCCTGCGCTTCATATTGCCCGAGGTTTTTGTCAATCTCGGAAATATTTGCTCCGGACAAAACCTTCAGCTTGTCCCTCAGCAAACCCAGTAACGGTGGCCCCGCTACCAGCAGCAACCGGTTAAAGCGCCCTTCACGATGTGCGGCCTGCAAATAGTCGGCAATCTGTTTGGCAAACCGAAGCGCCTCTTCCTTTTTTGGCTCGACAGCTGTTCCCATCGCATGACGGCCCTGGCCCGCACTGTCGAAACTGCGTCCCGGGCGGTCGGATGTCAACTCCTGTTCCCGCTTGCGCGCTTCCGGGTGCTCCAGTTTATCTACCTGCAGCAATGGGCCGTGCGGATCATCAACGGCAAAAATACGTGCTCTACTCTGGTCTGCGACCACAACCCACTTTTTAGACATAACGCCTCCTCATAAGCCTGTGTCGTTTCTGGAACCGTTTTCACCTGGCGAACCCTGATGCCGGCCACCACGTTCACCTTCCACCAGGGGAACAAAGGCAACACCCAGCACAGTTTCTGTTTCCGTATTACCCTGCTCGTCTTTTTTGACAAGCATCAGTTCCTGGTGGCTGTAGGGCAAGCCTACCGGGATAACCATCCTGCCACCTGGTCTGAGTTGCTCAACGAGTGCATCGGGTATACGGGCGGCAGCAGCAGTAACGATGATGCCATCATACGGTGCGTGTTCCGGCCAGCCCAGGTAACCGTCACCGGTACGCATTTCGATATTCCGATAGCCAAGCCTTTTGAAAATGTCTGCTGCAATCGCGCCCAGCTCCGCGACAACCTCTACCGTATACACTTTGCTGCATAACTGCGAGAGTATAGCGGTCTGGTAACCGGAACCGGTGCCGATTTCAAGAATGCTGTGGTCAGGTTCAGGTGCCAGCAGGTCTGTCATCAGGGCCACGATATACGGCTGCGAGATCGTCTGGCCGTAGCCGATGGGCAATGGGCCGTTTTCAAACGCAGCCACTCTCATCTCCGGTGGTACGAACGCATCTCGTGGCACCTTGCGCACGGCTTCCATCACCCGCGGGTCGAGTGCATCCTTGCCGATCAGGCTGTGCGTATAACGCACTTCGGCATTGATATCATCAATCATATTCTGCTGCCCGTTTCGCATCTCAGGTACCTTCCTGCCAGGAGGAAAGATAACGTGTCTGCTCACTCGTCAGCGTGTCGATCTGCACATTCATTGCTGCCAGTTTCAGGCGCGCCACCTCCTGGTCGATTTCAACGGGTACTCCGTGCACACGGTTATCCAGGCGCTGTGTTTGTGTTGCCAGGTGCATGGCACATAGCGCCTGGTTGGAAAAGCTCATGTCCATAACGGCAGAGGGATGTCCTTCCGCCGCGGCAAGGTTGACCAGCCGACCTTCCGCAAGCAGGCGGATCCGTCGCCCGTCGGGAAGCCGGTATTCATCGACTGATTTCCTTGGCCGCTGTTTATCGGCGGCCAAGGCTTCCAGTGCGGGAATATTGATCTCGACATTGAAGTGACCGGAGTTTGCCAGCACACAACCGTCCTTCATAACTTCGAAGTGGATCTTGTCGACAACATGTTTGTCCCCGCTGGCCGTGACGATAAAATCGGACAGTGCTGCCGCTTCCACCAGTGGCATGACACGAAAACCGTCCATCACAGCTTCCAGTGCCCGCAAGGGTTCGACTTCGGTTACCACGACATTGGCACCGTGCCCCTTGGCGCGCATGGCGATACCGCGACCACACCAACCATAACCGACCACGGTAAAGGTCTTTCCGGCAATCAGGATATTGGTCGCACGAATCACCCCATCCAGTGCACTCTGGCCGGTCCCGTACCGGTTATCGAAGAGATGCTTGGTCATGGCATCATTCACGGCGATGACCGGGAAGCGTAGCGCGCCCTCCGCAGCCATGGCACGCAAGCGAATGACACCGGTGGTGGTTTCTTCAGTACCCCCCAGCATGTTTTCAACCAGGTCGGGACGCGACTGGTGAATCCGGCTGACCAGGTCGGCCCCATCGTCCATGGTGATAACCGGCTGGTGGTCGAGCGCCGCATCGATGTGCCGGTAGTAACGTTCCGTTGACTCACCGCGTACGGCGAATACCGGAATTCCGTAGTGCTCGACCAGCGCAGCCGCCACATCATCCTGGGTGCTTAGCGGATTACTGGCGCACAGCACAATGTCTGCCCCTGCTGCTTTCAGTGTACGGGCCAGGTTGGCAGTTTCGGTGGTGATATGCAGGCAACCACTCAGGCGAATACCCTTGAGGGGTTGTTCCCGACTGTAGCGGGCCATGAGCTCACGCAGCACGGGCATTTCCTGCCACGCCCACTCGATACGCCTGCGACCCGCCCCTGACAATGCCGGATCCGCAATATCGCATTTGTCGGGAATTGCCATCCCTGTAGATTGCGCGGTCACCTCATTACGCTCAATAACGGGTCAGGCTGCAAAGTCACGCAACCTGACGGGCATACGTTTCGCTCCCCAGTCCCCGGGCCTTTCTTCAAAGACGCCGGCACAGGGCGTGCCGCAGGATGCGCACTTCCCGTCCGCGGTCAGGTTCCAGTCCGACAGCACGTACCAGTCACGGCCGATCAGTTTTTCACCGCACTTGTGACAGTAAGTGCTGTCGCCTGCCTCATTGTGCACATTCCCCGTATAGGCATAACGCACGCCGTTTTTCATGGCAATATCACGGGCGCGCACCAGGGTTTCTTTGGGTGTTGGTGGAACATCCATCATTTTCCAGTCGGGATGAAAGGCGGAAAAATGCATGGGCACATCCGGCCCGAGTTTTTCCACCACCCACTGGGTCATTTCGTTGATTTCCTTGTCCGAATCGTTCTTGCCCGGGATCAACAGGGTTGTTGTTTCCAGCCAGACATCGGTTTCGTGTTTGATGTATTCCAGCGTTTCCAGTACCGGTGCCAGGTGTGAACCGGTGATCTTGTGGTAGAAGTCTTCGGTAAAGGCCTTCAGGTCGACGTTGGCCGCATCCATGTATTGGTAAAATTCCTTGCGCGGTTCGGGACAAACGTAGCCCGCAGTGACCGCAACCGACTTGATACCTTTGTCATGGCAGGCTTTGGCGACATCGATAGCATATTCGTGAAAAATCACCGGGTCATTGTAGGTATAGGCCACACTCCGGCAATTCAGCTCCTGTGCTGCACTGGCGATCAGTTCCGGTGATGCCTCGTCGGCCAGGGTATGGATTTCCCGTGACTTGCTGATATCCCAGTTCTGGCAGAACTTGCAGGCCAGGTTGCAGCCCGCGGTACCGAACGACAACACCGGCGTACCGGGCAGGAAATGGTTCAGCGGTTTCTTTTCAATCGGGTCGATGCAGTAACCACTGGAACGGCCGTAGGTTGTCAGCACAATCTGGTCGTCGAGATTTTGACGAACAAAGCACAAGCCACGCTGGCCTTCGTGCAGTTTGCAAAAGCGCGGGCACAGGTCGCATTGAACCCGCCCATCCTCCAGCTTGTGCCAGTACTTTGTGTCTACAGTATATTGATCGCGTTCAGTCATAAGTGTCATTCCTGTGTGCTATATGGCGACAAATAACCGATTTATCAAGACCTGTCATTGACGCGTATCAACAGGCCCGACATCTGTCTAAAGTATAGTAAGCATTTATGCCTTAACCAGAAGGCGGGAGGGGTTTGGTGCCTGTTCATAACGAAGACATCGCCGCGGTATTTGACGAAATCGCAGACCTGCTTGAAATCGAAGGCGACAACCCGTTCCGTATTCGCGCCTACCGCAACGGTGCGCGCACCCTGCGCGAACTCGGCCAGGATGTGCGCACACGGGTCGAGCGCGGTGACGACATCACCCGCCTGCCTGGCATAGGCAAAAACCTGGCTGACAAGATTCATGAAATTCTCGACAGCGGCCATTGCCGCACGCTGGACAAACTGCGCAGGAAACTCCCCGCTGACCTCACCACGTTACTGAAACTGCCGGGCCTGGGTCCACGGCGCGTACAGGCCCTCTACCACGAACTGGATATCCACAATCGCGAACAACTGGAGCGTGCCGCCCGCGATGGCCTGATTCAACGGTTGCCCGGTTTCGGTGCAAAAACCGAAGCACGCATCCTCGATGCCCTGCAGGCACATGCCGATACCGGGAAACGCTTCAAACTGGCTGTTGCCGCGCGTTATGCCGAGTCGCTGGTGGGGTATCTTAAAACCGCCGAGGGCGTCAGCCAGGTGCAGGTTGCCGGCAGCTACCGGCGTTGCCGGGAAACGGTGGGAGACCTGGACATCCTGGTCATTGCACGCCATGGCCACAGTGTTATCGAACACTTCGTCGCCTACGATGAAGTGGAAAATGTACTGTCCAGCGGCACCACGCGTGCATCTGTCATCCTGCGCAGTGGTTTGCAGGTCGATTTACGTGTAGTAGCGAAAATCAGTTACGGCGCAGCACTGTACTATTTCACCGGCAGCCGATCGCACAATATTGCCGTGCGCCGCATCGCCCGGCGCAAAGGGCTCAAGATTAACGAGTACGGGGTTTTTCGGGGCAAAAAGCGCGTTGCCGGAAAGACCGAGGAAGAGGTGTTTGCGTCGATTGGCCTGCCGTTCATCCCGCCGGAGCTGCGGGAAAACCGTGGCGAAATCGAGGCCGCCCAAGCCGGCTTGCTGCCCACACTGGTCGAAAACAATGACCTGCGCGGTGACCTGCACTCGCACACCAATGCCAGCGATGGCCACGAGTCCTTCCAGGTCATGGCCACTGCAGCAAGAAAGCATGGACTGGAATACCTGGCCATCACCGACCACTCCAGGCGCCTGACAGTTGCACACGGACTGGACAGCACACGGCTGCTGGCACAGCTTGAATTAATCGATGATTTCAATGCCGGGGATCATGACATCACCCTGCTCAAGGGCATCGAGGTGGATATCCTTGAAGACGGCAGCCTGGATCTGCCGGATAACATTCTGGCACAGCTCGATCTGGTTATCGGCGCCGTGCACAGCCGCTTCGAGCTGACGCGAGCAAAGCAGACCCGTCGTATTCTACGCGCCATGGACAACCCCAACTTCACCTTGCTGGCGCACCCTGGCGGGCGCCTGATCAACCAACGCCCCCCCTATGACGTGGATATGGCGAGAATTATCCGTCATGCGCGTGAACGCGGCTGTTTTCTGGAGCTGAACGCACACCCGGAACGACTGGATCTGCTGGATACTCATTGCCAACTGGCGCGCGAGGAAGGTGTGCTGATCAGTATAAATTCTGACGCACACAGTATCGCGGACTTCGACAACTTGCGTTTTGGTATTGGTCAGGCGCGGCGTGGCTGGCTGGAAAAACAGGATGTACTCAATACCCGCCCACTGTCAGAATTACGCAAACTGCTGGCAGGGACCCGCTAACCAGATCCGGAGGCGGGGTCGTTGTCGGTCGGCGCGGCTTCAGGCTTCTGATCGGACTTGTGCACAAAAAGGCGGTGTAGCAGACCCAGCACCAGGCTGACAATCGATAACAGACGCAGCAACACCGGCGCCAGGGCGGCGCGCCCGTTCGGCGTGCTGGTCCAGTAGATGAGGTAAAGCAGGGCATTTCGCCATTCGCGCCGGTTGAGGTAATCAACAGCCGGACTGATTTCCAGCGCTTCATCGATTTCGCGCAGGCGGACCTTGGCCTCGTCGATGCTCAATGACTGCCGCACCCGCCGGCCGGCGCTGACCTTGCGAAACTGTTCGCGGGCCTGTTCCGGCGTCAGCGGTTCAGCCATTTGACCAGATACACGATAAGTAAGGCGATCAGCAGTGCCAGCAGGGACATTGCCAGGGCGGCGAGCGCAGGCTCCAGCCACAGCGAGACAAACTGGTAGGCACTCCATAATAAAAAGGCCGCGCTCACCATCAGCATACCGACAGCAATGACCAGCAGCCCCAGTCCCAGGCCGACACGCAACGTCGAACTGCGCAGGGCGCGGCCCTCGGCTTCCAGTAAATCCAGCAGGGCGATTACGAGATCGGAGAGTGTCGTCTTCATCGCCAGCTCAGCAGCTTGAAGAGCTTGGCCGTGACGTAGCCAACACCAAAGGCCACCGCGATGCTCGCCAGGGGATGCCGTGTCACTTCTTTACTCACATCCTGCATGGTTTGCTGGCTATGTCCCCGGGTCTCTTCCAGTTTGCGTTTGAACTCCCGCCACTGATTTTCCGCGGCTTCATTATCGACCGGCTCCGTCTCGGCGCCGCCAGTACCGTCATCGGCACGCTTCGCCTGGGCGGCCTGACTGACAAACTCCCTAAGACTGGCGGCGATGGCACTGACATCGTCGCGCAACGCGGCAAGGTCGTCCTTGAGGGCGTCGAGTTCGTCCTGTTGCTCAGTTTGGGTCGTCATGTTATCTATTCTCCCTGCAAGGGACACCTTCTGTCCACTTCGAATATACTGCCTTGGCCTGGGTGCGCGCAAACGACCGGATAGAACTTCTGACCTTTGTCGGGATGCCGGGACCAGTTCCGAAGGACCGCATACAGCATGCGGCATGACGATGACGAATAAGGTATGGTGTTACTACCCGCTATCGCCAGGTGGCTACTGGCATGTGACCGCACGTCGGTCATTGATGGCGGGAAAGTGATCGGGATCGTCGGTTTTACCGACATGGTGTTGAAGCAGTCTGAATTCCAGGTAGAGGAAAATGCGTCCGGCCGGATGGATTGTTCAATTTAGTCTTTTTCTTGACAGTAGCAAGCGCTATCTGCAAATCAAAGGATATTTTCATGATTTGCTGGAGAACGAGCGCGCACCGCAAAAGCGTTACTTCGACCTGTTCATGATATTGCTGGTGCTTGCCAGCGTTTTCCTGCTGATATATGACGTCAACCACACGGTTACCCCGGCGGCTGACCTGTTTGAAGACTTTGCGGTCTCGATCTTTATTGTCGAATACCTGCTGCGCTTGTGGGTCTTCAACAACATCCACGAGATCATAATTGCTGAATACGAGCGCGCGGAATTTCTCGCTACGCGCTTCCGTCCCGCACATGCCTTGCTGAAAATTCTCCGGCGAAAGTGGGAGTTTGTCAGTAGCCCGATTGCGATTATCGACCTGCTGGCAATCCTGCCCAGCTACCGGCCGGTTCGTTTGCTGCGTATTTTCCTGCTATTCCGGCTGTTCAAGTTATTCCGCTACACCCGTAGTGCTGGCAGCATGGCCAGCATTCTGGCTGAAAAGCGGCTGGAATTTTACACCCTGGCGATGTTCATGATTTTCGTGCTGCTGGCCTCGAGTACAGCGATCTACCTTTTTGAAGGAGACCGCGTTGGCAGCAAGTTCGAGTCGTTTTTCGACGCGATTTACTGGTCCATGATTACACTGTCCACGGTGGGCTACGGCGACATCACGCCGCAGACAACCGAAGGGCGCGTGATTGCGCTTGCGTTGATTGTGTCGGGCATCGGTGTCGTGGCTTTCAGTACCTCTATCGTCGTGTCCGCTTTTCAGGAGCGCCTCGGCGACCTGCGCGAACGCAGGGTACTCGGGGACCTCGACCGCATGCGGGATTACACGGTGATATGCGGCTACGGACGGGTTGGGCAGGTCGTCGTGGAGCGGCTTGTCAAAAGCAAGGCACCTTTCGTGATAATAGACCGCGATAGCGAGCGCATTCGCGATGCAGCCATCAAGGGTTATCCCGCAATCCAGGGTGATGCAGCCTCGGACGAATTGCTGAGAAAAGCCGGTGTTGCAGAGCGTGCCGCACGCGTGCTGTGTATTGCGGGAGATGATGTCACCAACGTGTTCGTTACCATCAGTGCCCGGCAGATGAACAGCCGCCTGCAAATAATATCCCGGGCAAACAGGAAAGAAGTGATTGATAAACTCCGGCTGGCTGGCGCCGACCATGTTGTGGCACCCTTCGAGATTGTTGGCCTGATGGCATCCGAGTATGTCGGCAAACCGGTGGCGTTCGAAGCCATAAACAGCATTCTTTCCGGAAAGGATGATGTCATACCGGACACATTGATAGTGCCTGAGGGTTCATTTGTCTGCGGTCGTCCCCTGGGGGAGATCGACTTTGCACGGCACAAACTGTTGCTGTTTGGCGTGATCACCAACCATGGCTCGAACCAGGACGAGATCAGGGGCCTGTTCCCGCTGGAAGACCGGCATTTTTATTTCAACCCCCCGCCTGAAACCACGCTACACGGCCACGACATCCTGGTTTTACTGGGTCACCGGGTCAGCATGAATCATTTCCGTCGAACCCTTGAAAAAGGCAACCGCAGGACGAAGGCAAGCTAGCATGCAAAAGACCGGTATCTCCATATTTGGCTATCACCGCACTGCGGTCGAGGTTGCAGGTTACCTGCGATCCAGGGACTACCGGATAACAATCATCGATGATAATGAAGATAACCTTGCCCGTGCACGCTATGCAGGTTTCGAAACCGCGCGACTGGATTACCGCGACGATGCGGAGCTGAAGAAAATCGGACTGGGCAAGGATACAGAACTTGTTTTCAGCCTGTTTCCGGACGATGCAGAGAATGTATTCCTGGTGATCAGCGTGCGCGCGCTGGCACCAGACGTACGCATTTTTACCATTGCACACGGAGAGCAGGCTATCCCCAAACTGATAGCAGCCGGTGCCAACAAGGTAGTGGAGACGCATGAAATAGCCGGCCACAGGATAACCGATATTCTTGAACGACCTGTGATCACGGAAATACTCGACAAGACCCTGTTCGGGCAGGCTGACCTCAGTATGGCCGAGGTTCCGGTTACAGCGGGTTCGTCGCTGTGTGGCGTTATGGCAAAGGATATCCAGCTAGGCAGTCATTACAACCTGGTGCTGGTCGGCATCGTCGATCGTGAAATGCACGAATACTTTATTTACAGCACCGAAGCCTGGCAGCGTAGTCTCGAAGAAGGTGATGTCCTTGTGATTATCGGTGCTGATGATGAAATAGCGCGGGCCAGACAGGAGCTGTGCGATACCTGAAGACCCGGCTAATTCGTCAGACGTCATGCTAATAGGGATTCTCGTGGCACACACTGCAACTCACCAGGGCGTCTTTTTGCAGGGTTACAGTGCCCTTGTCCTCTACGTTGAATGTTCGTGTAGCCGCCATTCTGGAAAGCACGGTTCCCTGCCCTTTTGCACCATGACAAGCCGCGCAGGCCTGCAATTTATTCTCGGCAAAATCCTCATGCCCACCTTCAGCAAACTTCACCCCGGCATCGCCCACCGGATGCATCCCGTGGGGACCCTCCAGGTTGACGCCAAGATCACCGGTATGACACGTACTGCATTCGACAATCTTGCCGGTATGTCCCTGTAACTGGCTGGCAGCCACATTGTCATTGGCATCGGGATTGGCGTCCGGCCAGATCGCATGCGTACTGCCATGGCAGGCTTCACAGAATATACCTTCGTGTCCCTTGCTCAACCGATACAGCACCTGCCGTGTGCCATTCGCATCGCTGACCTGCTCCTCGGCAAAGCGACGGTTACTGGCAACAATCGGTTTGGCCGCCGTATCACCGGAACGCCAGGCCTGCAACAGACGGATACCATCCGTCTTTCCGTTACTATCGGCAGGGCTGACAAGAGCACCGGCAGTACCGGCCAGATTACTGTTCGCATCCCCGGTATGACAGGACTGGCACAGGGGAACATTGGCCCAGGGCACACGTGGTGTGGCCGGATTGGTATAGAAATCACCCTTGACGATAAAGTTGCCCGGACGGGTCGGCGACACATCGCGAGAGAAATCATTACCGACCTGCTCCATACCACCATGGCAATCCTGGCAGAGTACGCCCCGGTTAAACATGGCACCGCGCAGACACCGGGTACGCTTTCCGGGGTGACAGCCGTAGCAGGTCTGGTCAAGCACATCCAGCCGTGCCTGTTGGTTACTTCCGGGTGCGGGCATATCAGGGAACAGGTCTTTGAACTGTCCATGGAAGCTGTGCATTACATTGGACATGCTCTTGTGGTTCAACTGATCCTTGCCGTTATCGTTGCCGGGCCCTGACTGCGCGAGGTCCAGCGCCGGGGTGTAATGACAGCTTTGACACATAACCGGCGTTTGTTCGGCCAGCCGGGTACCGTGCTTTGCATCGTGCAATCGCACAATATTGGAATCCGCCGCCCATTCCTCGCTCTGTAGTTGTGTACTGCCGGGATCGGGATCGTCACCGGCGAGGACAACCTCGAATGGTGTATCGCTGCGCTTTGAGCCACCGCCGGCAGGACAACCGCTATCAAAGGCAGGATCACAAGCGGCTTCGGCATTACCGAGGTCTACCGTCGAGGTATGACAGGCCTTGCAGTCGGCTTCTATCGAGATGGGTAACACCGTATCGACAGAGGCCAGCACAGTACCGGCTATTTCACCGAGACTGTTTCCGGCAACTGCACGTGCCTGTACTCGCATCAACGGGTAGCTGTTTTCGCGGCCCACATCATCTGAAAACGGGACCGGAATACCATCAGCTGCAAACCAGTTCATCTCTTTTTGTGTGTAACCAAAGGCAAAGTTACTGAAAAATGGCAGGTTACGGTCATAGCGTTTGAACGCTTTTGGCGCATTCACGTTATAGGGATCGGTTTTACCCGGCATATCCTGCTGGTCGGCTACCAGTGCCGGCAATTGCGCAGGATCAGGTACCGGCAATCCGGTATCAATAACACCAGGCTGATTATAACCAAGAGAGGCCAGCACGCCTGCCGGATAGAATGGATCCATGAGGTCAAAGCCGAACGTATTACCTGTTCTCGGGTTGATATCCCAGAAATTTGATTTAAAAATAATGCCGGTGTTATTCATACTGTGCCGGACGGGTTGTGACAGTACCGGATCATTCGGATTGGATGCCCCGGAATAGACGGTTTCAACGTCTGTGTCTGACAGAATATCCGGTTCTTTACCACGCCTGATCACCTGTGCATGAACAACATTGAAGGGAGGCAGAATCGCTACCACCCTCTGATCCAGATCGGCACAGTGCATGCCGAGATCATTGATAGCGCTTATCTGGTAGTTCGAAAGTGTTATAAAGGGCTGTTGGCTTGCAGTAGTAACAGGCGTTGGCCCGTTTTTATTGGTCGTGGTAATGGAGAGATTGCCAGTATCCGTACCACCACCTCCAGTGTTCCCTCCAGTGTTCCCTCCAGTGTTCCCTCCAGTGTTCCCTCCAGTGTTCCCTCCAGTGTTCCCTCCAGTGTTCCCTCCAGTGTTCCCTCCAGTGTTCCCTCCGGTGTCACCACCTGTATTGTTGTCCCCGGTCGTATCGGTTTCCGTGTCACTATCATTGTCTGAATGACCGGATTCATTGCCATTATTATTTTTGTCCTCACTTTTTTCGAGTTGGCCGCTGGGACTTGCACTGGCAATGCTCGTACTACCACTGCCTCCACCACCACAACCTGTTATGGCTAAAGCCGAAAACACCAGGTAAACCAGAAAATGCCTTGCTGAGTTGCTGAAACCAGACATGAGACTCCTCCTTGAAAATGGAACAATCGTGGTGATAAAAAAAACCGCACAAACGTGCCTCCAGCTCGTGCCTCAGAGGGTATTTGCAGAACATAGCATATTTGGGCTTATTTTCCCAATTGCTGTTTTTTATCGGCAGCGGGTGAACAGCCAAATTTATCAGCGGGAGTAGGTGTTTGAATCCAGGAGTATGTGTTTATTGTGGATATACATGTAGTTATGGTGTTTACTGCCGCCTGCCCTCGCCTCACACCGTGGAGAGGTGAAGCCAGGAAGCAGTAATATTTGCCTGGCGTACTAGTGGTGTTTACAAACAGCCTTCAAGGTCACAATTGCGTCCTCGAAGGAAAGTTCCGGTTTTCCCTTGCCACGCTTTCCACGCTCGGCATAGGCAACCACATCGTCAGCCGACAGAATCCCCTGCAGACAACCCGCATCATCGACCACCGGCAAACGACGCACGTGGCCCTCAGCCATGATTTGAAGTGCAGACTCGATGTTATCTTCACTATTGCAACAATAAACCCCGCGACCGTTTGTCACCTCACCGGTGGTGATCTCGCGCAACGCCCTGTGCTGGAGTGCACCGGCCATGGCAATATCCCGGTCGGTGATCATCCCGACAGGCGTACCGTTGTCATCCATCACTGGAATAGACCCGCAATCGCCATTCCACATCTCCATCGCCACGGTTTCCAGATCGGTTTGCGGGGTACAGCACCTGACATCAGGGGTCATCACTTCAGAAACTCTCATGTTTTAATCCTCCATGCTTGCTATGTAAATGCTTTCACTAAGATCATAGTCCAAAAAACAGTTTCTGCTGGAAGAAAAGTCGTCGTGTTATTTGTTCAGTACGGCTCTCAATATCCCCTGCTATACTGACATCGGTCAAGGACGTTGTGGGTGTGGGAGTGCTATAGTTGCTCTGGTTTTTTGCTGATTCGCTTTTCGTGATATGGGCGGGTACCAGGGTTCGCTGGCTTTGATATTCAGGACGCCGGTACCGGCCGGGATGACGGGTTGGCTGGAACTTCCCAAAAATGTTGAGAAATCTTCACATGAGGAGACTGCTTATGAAAACCAGTAAATCTTTTTTTGTAGCCGGCGCACTGCTGGTGTCAGGTGCTGTAGTTTCGGCCGACTTCCCGGCAACATTTGAATCACTGGATACAGATGGCGATGGCTATGTCAGCAGTAGTGAAGCAGGGGCCAGAAAAGATCTGGCGGAAAGCTGGCAAACCATCGATAAAAACACCGATGACCGCCTGGATATCACGGAGTTCGATGCTTTTGAGGGCAAGGGGCGCTACACGACCCCGGAAGAAAGCGAAGTAGCCGAACCCGGAGCCGCACCTTATTAACAAGGAATCGATATCGACCACCCTCAGGGCTGGTCGACGTGGGCTGCCAGTGGTTTTAGCTATGGCAGTATTACTGGTACCCGCCGTATTGTTCGCCGGGGAGGTAAAAATGGTATTACAGATGCATTCTCCAGCCTTTGAGGATGGTGGTGAAATCCCGTCGAAATACACGTGTGAAGGCGATGACGTATCTCCGGCGCTGACATGGGAAGGTGTGCCGGAAGATGCCAAAAGCCTGGTGCTGATTGTAGATGACCCGGATGCGCCCGACCCGGCTGCGCCACGCATGACCTGGGTCCACTGGCTGCTTTACAACATGCCTGCAGAGACTTCCGGCCTGCCGGAAGGCGTCACTGCGGCTGACCTGCCATCAGGCACACAGGAGGGCCTGAACGACTGGAAGCGCACCGGCTATGGCGGGGCCTGCCCGCCAATTGGTCGACACCGATATTTTCACAAGCTGTATGCCCTGGATACTGTCCTGGAAGGCCTCAACAAACCGACCAGGGCACAACTCGAATCTGCCATGAAAGGGCACATACTGGCACAGGGTCAGCTGGTAGGGACTTACCAGAAGCATCAGTAATGCCGGCCGATGACCTCAACCGGCAAGCTGACTGTCAATCAACCTGGAAATACACTCGCCAGAAAAGATATAAATACCAGTATTGCAGTCAGACCCAGAACCAGAACCGCTCCGGCGGCAGCATCCTTGGCGAGCTTGATTTGCGGGTGTTGTGCAGGGTGCAGATGGTCCAGTGTTTTCTCAAGCGCGGTGTTAAATAATTCTGCTGCAAGCACTGCACCTGTGGTAAGAATGATAATGCCCCACCAGACAGGAGATGGACGCGTTACAATCAGGACAATAGCAATGGCCATTGCAGCAAGAAGTTGCGTGCGAAAACTGGCTTCACTCTTTAGCGCAAACAATATGCCATTCAGGGCAAATCCCAGGCGTAAGTGGATGGCTTTATTTTTCATAATGGCTGTAGACAATCGTTATAGGAACACCTGTTACCTTAACACTCGCACCTGGCCAGCACTATAAGCGTATCCCTGCACAGCCGGGTTGGTCAAAATTGCGCACACAAGATTTGTAGCTGCCAGCTTATCCCAGAGACGTGGCTAACAGAGCCGGGGGAAATTTATGAACAACTTATTGCCTGTTCCAGTGTCGCTTCGAGTCATGATACTGACATTGATTGTCGTGAGCCCGGGATTTGCATTGACATTCTGGGTTACCGGTTGCGCGACCCTGTCTGCCAGCATCACGCCTCCGAATCTGTCAGTCGTGTCGATCGAACCAGCCGAGGTAGGGCCACTGGAACAGAAATATCACCTCAAGGTTCGCTTGCAAAACCCGAACGACCACGCACTCGAGATATCCGGCATCAGCTATGTCCTCGAGGTCAACGGACAGCCCCTGCTGAAAGGTGTGAGCAGTGATCGTGTTACCCTCCCACGTTTCGGTGAATCTATTATCGAGCTCAGCGGGGTCAGTACGCTGTTTGGTTTTTTACGCCAGCTCCAGGCATTAGAGGATAAAAAACCCCTGGGAATGCACTATAGAATAAGAGGGAAATTTGGTCTGGCAAACCGGCTGGGCAGCCTGCCCTTCAGTTATGAAGGAACGCTATTGCCGCCCGCCGCCGGCGATGCCGGTTCATAACCGTCAAGAGCTGCTAATCTTCTTCCCGTTCAATGCTGCAGCAGTGCGCACCCAGTGCACCTTCTTCCTTGTCTTGCTGCTTGCCGGACAACAGAATCCCCCCGCGTAGCGGAGTAGGCCGGTAAGTCGTACACCCCTTTACGCCTGCCTGATATGCCGTCTCATACAGGGAAAGGAAATCCTCGAAGTCATAGTCCTCCGGTACATTGATGGTCTTGGAGATTGCGTTATCGACAAAAGGTTGCAACGCCGCCTGCATCCTGAGGTGATCAACAGGTGGCAGCGAGCGAGCGTCAACAAAGCTCGCGGGTAACTCTTGATTCATCGACGCGCCCCGATGACGGAAAGCATAGTCTGTTACTTCGAAAGTTTCGTAGTCGCCGGACTGATTCAGCACCCGGCGCCGATGCCTGAAATCGAATACCGGTTCAATGCCGCTGGAAACATTACCGGCCAGCAGGCTGATTGTGCCACTGGGCGCAATTGCTGTAAGGTGGCTGTTGCGAATGCCCTGCTCGCTGATGCCCCGGCGGATTGCTTCCGGCAACGTCTGGATAAATTTTCCCTGAAGATAACGATCCCTGTCGAAGAACGGAAAACTGCCCTTCTCACCGGCCAGCTCGATGGAAGCCAGGTAGGCGCTATGACACACCGTTTGCATGATCTGCTCCGCCTTGTGGCGCGCACCCGCTTTCCCGTAATGCAACCCCAGCATGATCAACGCATCTGCCAGGCCGGTGATACCGAGCCCGATACGACGTGAACCCCGTGCCTGTTCTGCCTGTGCCTCGAGAGGAAAAGGCGAGCAGTCAATGGCGTTGTCCAGCAAGCGGACCGCCACTTTCACGGTCTCACGGATCGCATCCAGATCCAGGTGTGCCCGTGAGGTGAAGGGCTCGAGTACAAAGCGGGTCAGATTGACCGAACCGAGATCACAGGCACCATAGGGTGGCAACGGAATTTCGCCGCAGGGATTGGTGGTGGTGATCTGTTCCCGGTAGGCCAGATTGTTGAGTGCATTGATACGGTCAACAAACAGCACGCCGGGCTCGGCGGTTTCGTAAGCGGCAAGCATAATACGCGCCCAGAGTGTGCGAGCCGGAATCTGCCGGATTACCCTGCATGCCACCGCTTCACGCTGACCGGTCCAGTGGCGCATCACAGTTTCGCTTTCTGCTTCCCCTTCAAGGCTGTCGACCGGAAATACCAGTGGCCAGAGCTCGTCCTGATTCACCGCTTTCATGAAGGCGTCGGTCACCTGCACCGAGAGATTGAAGTGCAGTAACTCACCAGGTGTCCGCTTGGCATCGATAAAATCCTCGATATCCGGGTGATCGCAACGCAGGCTGGCAATCATGGCTCCGCGCCGGGCACCGGTAGACATGACTGTGGCACACATGGCATCCCAGATACGCATAAAGGACACCGGACCTGATGCAATGCGGCCACTGGTATGGGCTACACTGTTCTTTGGCCGCAGATTTGAAAAATCGTAACCCGTGCCGCCACCGGCCTGCATGGTGAGTGCGCCTTCCTTGAGGCGGTCAAAAATGCTCTCCATGCAGTCATCGATAACCCCCATGACAAAACAGTTCAGCAGGGTCACGCGCCGGCCACTGCCGGCACCGGCCAGAATGCGGCCACCGGGGAGAAAACGGAAATCTTCCAGAATGCGGTAAAAGCGTTCTTCCCAGTCAGGGGTATCACGTTCTTCGACGGAAACCAGGGTTTTGGCAACTCGCCGCCAGGTGTCCTCGATATTCTGGTCCCGGACCACGCCGTCCACCACCAGTCGATATCTGGTTTCCCAGACATGCTGTGCAATGGGTGTGTCGAGGTAAGGTTTTCTCATGGCTGATGTATATCGATGTTCCTCAAAACAGGGATAGCAGGAACAAAGTGGATTTCGCGACGGGATCCGGAAAGTTTATAGCTCACCCTCCCACGGCTCTTCCCTGGGACGGCCTTCACCCCAGTCATCTTCTCCCTCTTCCGGGCCAGCACCTTGCTCCTCCGATTTAATCTCCTGCCAGGGTGCCGCCCAGTCATCGGAGTTGGTATCGGTAATCTGTGTACCCAAATCGTCCACTTCGGCGACATCAACCGGGCCGCTCCAGTTTTCCGGTGCCTCAATGGGTTCGATATCGAGTTCATACCAGCTATCCAGCCCGATTTCTTCCACATCTCCATCGAAGTATTGAATGTCAACGCTGCCCTCGTCTTCGTTCAGCGCGACTACGCGGAACTTCTGGCCTTTGTCGAGGTGCTGATACCAGTTTCTTAAAACGGGATCGGCTTCTGTAGTCATCGCATTACCCTCTACTTCGTTCCTGACAAACTATCAGGTTTGCATCATTCATGGTCCGGTAATGTGGTGTTTGCCAACCGGTCGCACAGTACTGGCCTGAGGCCCCATCTCGCCCTGCTCTTCGACAAAACGCACTTCGCTGCCGATGTCGAGTTGCCGGAAGCGACCGTTCAGAACGCTGTTTTCGTGGAAGTAGACTTCGCGTCCGTCCGGTGTCTGAATCTTGCCAAAACCATTCTCGGGGGAATATTCGATAACCCGTCCGTGAGGAGGTGTATCGTGGCTTTTGACCTTGCGCTGGGTCTTGCGCAGCCGGTCTTCGAGTTGTCGGCGAGCGGCATTAAAAGCGTCGCGAATAGCGACGTAAATATCTTCGTGGGCATGATTCAGCCCGCTGTCGCGGCTGACCACGATCTCATTACCCGGCACCGTGATGTCGATGCGGATCTGAAACAATTTTCCGTGATGCTGGTGTTGAGCGACCAGCTCCACGACGACCCGGCACGCCATAATATGGTCATGGAAGCGGTCGAGTTTCTGTGCTTTTTCGCGGATCCGGGCCTCAACGGCCTCTGATGGTTCCATATTCTGAAAGGTGATCTGTAAGGGTATCTGCATAGTTGTTCTCCCCGGGATTTCCGTTTGCTTCTATAAACTGGCGTGCGAACCCGTCTGCCTTCCGGATTCATAATGCTGCTGGCAGACCAGACAGCGTTTGGCTGTCGGATAGGCGGATAATCGTTCGAAGGGAATATTTTCTTCACAGTCGATACAGACACCATAGCTGCCTGTAGCGAGACGTATCAGCGCCTGTTCTATATCACTGACTTCACTGACCTCGCGATCGATATCAGCGAAACCGATATCCGCCAGAAGGTCGGCGACTGCTTCTTCCGCGCTGTCGTGAACTCGACCGGCAAGGTCATTATAGTTTTGATTATCAGACTCCAGCAGCTGTCTTTGTATTAATGACAACAATTCAGCACGACGCTGCTCAAGTTGCGTTTTCAAAAGAACCTTTTCCTGCGCCGAAAGACTACCTGCCACCTGACATATCTCCCTCTTTTGACAGCATCTCAGTATAACTATAGCAGTCGGATTATAAGGCTGCTCGAAGTCATGCTCTTTACCCTAAGGCAAGCATTTAACGTCGCCATTGATCTCTGTCAATACAGCACCCCGCCAATCATGCTGCGTGGATACTGAGGCAGATCAAACACGGCACAGTGAATATGTGCTTTACTGTAACCCGGTAGTGATAAAACGCTTGAACAGACTGTCAATATTACGGGGGTTGCCATGCTGAACCTGAATCCCGAAACGGTTTGCTTCCTGATTTCCAGGACGCGAGTTTTCCACAGCAAGGAAGCGGTCGCACTGCCGGATGAACCCGATAGCCCAACGGATGACTGGGCACTGCAGGTACTGGCTGACCACAGCGGGGATTCCGTTTTTCAGGAGTTCAAGGCTACTGTTGATGATCTGGAACCTGATCAACAGCAGGCTCTGGTTGCGCTGATGTGGCTCGGGAGGAATGACTTCAGCGCCGACGAATGGGTAGCCGCCTTGCAGGAAGCCCGACAGAACTGGGACGAGAACACGGCGGAATACCTTATCGCTCACCCGTTGCTGGCTGATTACCTCCTTGAAGGGCTGCACCTTCTCGGTTATAGCTGCGATGAGTAATGCGTGGTATGAAGTATTATTGCCCAAGGAGCCTCTGGTTAATTCGTCATTGCGAGAAACGAAGTGACGCGGCAATGTCTAACAGACTGATTCCATTGCATGAGATTGCCGCGCTTCGCTCGCAATGACGTGAACTCTGAATGAATCAGAGGCTCCCCTAAGACGAACACATTCACAGGAGAAAAGTCATGCCCGAAACACATGATGCCCCCCATGTCGGCGCCCCGGATCCCGAGTTAAAGAACTCCCCTGTTTTCGATGAAGCCGATGATGGATATCTCTCCCTGGACCTGGAGCTCGAATCCAGCGCCTGCTACTTCAACGGCGAGTCCTATGCCATAGGACAGTATGTTTGCAGCGGTGACGAGCTGCTGCGATGCGAGGAAAAGGGTGTGTGGATACGTGAAGGCTCCTGTCACAAGGACTGACAGCCTCAAACAGCACTTTGAATAACCGGGAATTTTATGCCAGGAACACACTTCAAGGTTGAAATAAGACCGCAGTTACCGGAGCGACTGGAACGACTTCAGGAACTTGCCAATGACCTGTATTACAGCTGGAACCGCGGTGTACGGCGTCTTTTCAGACACCTCGACGAACAGACCTGGATAAACAGCAACAGTAATCCCAAAGTCTTTTTGCGTCGGGTGGGGCAGAAAAAACTCGAGCAGGCGGCCAGGGACCCTATTTTTCTGGGCGATTTCCGCAGTATTCTTTCGGAGTACGACACCTATATTCAGGAACGGCCGCTGACCGAGGTCGAATCTTCCCTGGATATGGATAACGATCTCGTTGCGTATTTTTCCGCGGAGTTTGGTTTTCACCAGAGTGTGCCGATCTATGCCGGCGGCCTGGGTATACTTGCAGGTGACTACTGCAAGGCAATGAGCAATCTCGGCGTGCCTTTTATAGGTGTCGGCCTGCTCTATCACGAAGGCTATTTCACACAGAGAATCCTGCGTGATGGCAAACAACTAGCGGATTACCCCCACGTAAACCCCGAAGACCTGCCCGTGACCGAGGCCCGTGATGCCCAGGGCAGAGAACTTGATGTCAACGTTATCATTGCCGGCCGCCCGGTCAAGATTAAAGTATGGGAGGTTCGCGCAGGCCACATAAAGCTCTATTTGCTTGATAGTGATATACCTGAGAACACGCCACAGGAGCGCGTCATTACCGGTCAGCTTTACGGTGGTGATTCAGAAGCCCGAATTAAACAGGAGATCGTGCTGGGTATCGGCGGCGTTCGTGCGTTGCGAGCTATGGGACTGGCGCCCACTGTATGGCACATCAACGAGGGACATGCCGGATTCCAGGTACTGGAACGCTGTCGGGAATATGTGGCTGCCGGAATGAAGTTCGACGCTGCGCTTGAGCTGGCCGCAGCAAATACGGTTTTTACCACGCACACTCCTGTACCCGCAGGACATGACATTTTCTCTACCGACCTGGTACGAACACACCTCAGCGCCCTGATCAACGATCTTGGCTGTGGCGAGCAACGTTTTCTCGCACTGGGCGAGAATTCTGACCACACCAGCGGATTCAATATGACAACACTGGGCCTGCATGGCTCACGATTTTGTAATGGTGTGAGTCGTATACACGGGCATGTTGCCGCCGAGATGGAGAGCCACCTCTGGCCGCAGATTCCGCCTGACGAGAACCCCATCGGTTACGTAACCAACGGTGTCGATGTTGACACCTTTCTGGGTCAGTCGTGGGCGGCGCTGTTTGATATGTATGTGGGGCGTGGCTGGCGAGCCAAGCTGACAGACAAACAGTTCTGGGGAAAATTCATCAACGAAATTCCGGATCATGTCTATCTAAGTGTCAGGCATATCCACAAGAATGCGATGCTAAAAGAACTGCGTTGCCGCATGATTGCACAATTGACGCGTAACGGTTGTGTTGAATCGGAAATCAGGACCTCAATCCGGCATCTGACGCCACCTTATGATGACATTCTGGTGATTGGCTTCGCGCGACGTTTTGCAACCTACAAACGTGCCACCCTGCTGTTTCGTGACATCGAACGGCTGGAACGCCTGGTCAACGACACGGATCGACCGGTCCTTTTTATTTTTGCCGGGAAAGCACACCCCAAAGACGTGCCTGGAAAACAGCTGATCCGTGAAATTACCGCGATTGCCAACCTGCCGGCATTCCGTGGCAAGATTCTCCTTCTTGAGGACTATAATCTTTCCCTGGCGCGCGACCTCTACCCCGGCGTGGATGTGTGGCTGAACGTGCCGGAATATCCCAAGGAGGCTTGCGGCACCTCGGGAATGAAGGCAGCCATTAACGGTGCTATCAATCTCAGTATTCTGGACGGCTGGTGGGCGGAAGCGTTCGATGGTGACAATGGCTGGGCGATTACACCGCACCCGGAGCTGGACGCAGAAACCCGTGATGCCATGGAAGCAGACGAGCTTCTGAATATTCTCGAGCACGAAGTTTTACCGCTTTACTTTTCGCGCGATGAAAACGGCGAAGCCCTGCCCTGGATTGAAAAATCAAAGGCATCATTGCTCACCATATTGCCTCACTTTAATAATATCCGCATGGCAAGTGATTACCTGCGTGATTATTACGGACCTGCAGCCAGTCAGGGCAAACGTCTGGCTTCCGATAACGCCGCCGGGGCGGTGGAGCTTGCCTGCTGGGAAAAGGTGGTTGCCGAAGCCTGGCCAGAAATTACCGCGCGGCTGACAAATGCGCCTGCCGATTCAATTGTCACCGGTCATCCTTTACCTGTCGAAGTTACCGTTGGATTGAACGACCTGCAACCCCGGGACGTGGAAGTAGAATGTGTGATTGGTCAGCGCGACGGCCTGGATGAATTCATCCCCGTTGCCAGCGTGCTTCTGAAACCGGATGCGCAAAGTACGCAGGGGGAGACGATATATCGTGCTGACCTGTGCAACCCCAGGCCCTGTGATACGTTTGACGGCCTCCAATATTACCAGATCAGGTTGTACCCGACTCATCCGCTGCTCAGTCACCGTTTCGCCTGTGGATTGATGCTATGGTTGTGAGGAAAATGACTTTCCGGCACCCCTGCGCGACGCAGGTAGTGGAGAAGCCCGGGGCTACTTGATCCTTTTCCGTGGTCAGCGCAGGTATGACTTCTATGGGCATGGACTTCACATCCGGTTATCGCCTTGTTTCGGCCTTGTTCCTGCGCCTTCTGGGGCTGGTTTACCTGATTGCGTTTATTTCACTTGCTGTACAGGTCGAGGGACTGGCCGGTAGCAACGGCATTCTTTCCTTCAGCAACAAGCTGGCGGCTTTGCCACAACCCGTGGAACTTGCCAACTACCTGCGCGTGCCGACACTGTTCTGGATAAACAGCAGTGACGCCGCACTGGTGGGTGCTGCCTGGTCAGGTGCTGTTGCAGCACTGCTGATCGCTCTTGGCCTGTGGCAGCGGGTGGCCCTGGTGGCCGCTTTCGTGCTCTATCTTTCGCTGTATCACGCCTGTCTGCCGTTCCTGAATTTTCAGTGGGATGGCCTGCTGCTCGAGAGTGGTTTTCTGGCAATATTCCTGACACCGCAATCGCGCGTCGTGATTCTCCTGTTTCGCTGGTTGTTGTTCCGGTTACGCTTCATGTCCGGCTTGTCCAAACTGTCTATGGGCGATCCAAGCTGGTCGGGCCTGACCGCACTGAATTATTATTTTGAAGTCCAGCCGTTACCGACGCCACTGGCATGGTATGCACACCATTTACCGGAATGGGTGTTGCGTGCCGGCACAGCCGGCACGTTGTTCGTTGAACTCGTTGTGCCGTTTATGATGTTTCTGCCCAGGCGCTGGCGGTTTGTCGCGGCCTGGCTGACGATACTCTGGCAAGTATTGATCATGCTGACCAGCAACCATAACTGGATCAACATCCTGACCATTGTACTGTGCCTGTTTCTGTTCGATGACAAGGCAGTGGCGCGCGTCGTTCCGGACTGGCTGCAGTCCCACCTGAAGGGCCGCAGTGAAGCGGCCGGGGTGCGTTCAAACCCGGTAACCCGCTACGCAACAGCCTTGCTCGCCGTGAGCATTGTTACGCTCAGTCTGGCACACCTCTGGGAGCTGGCGAAGATGCAACAGGTGACGGGACCGCTCGGAACGGCGCTGAATTATGCAGAAGCCTACCGGGTAGTCAGCAAGTATCACGTATTCCCGACAATGCGCACCGAGCGGTTTGAGCTGGAAATCAGCGGTTCCCTGGACGGTGAGGAATGGCGGCAATACGTCTTCAAGTACAAGCCGGGCGACCTCTCGAAGCGGCCACCGGTGGTTCTCCCTCACCAGCCAAGGCTGGACTGGCAGATGTGGTTTGTCACCCTGCATCCAATGCACGGGTATTTTTTCCGGGCCTTCATGCAGGCATTATTGAGAAATGCCGAACCGGTTATAGATTTGTTGGCGAACAACCCGTTTCCCGATGAGGCACCGCGCTACCTGCGCGTTGATGCATACCGTTATCATTTCACTGATGCCGCAACACGTGCGGCCAACGGTCACTGGTGGTGGAGAGAGTATATCGGGCCCTTTACCCCGTTGCCGTGGCTGGAGCGTTCAGCACAAGCGCCGCAACACGGGTTTCCGGCATCACCGACAGCAGGAGAATCAACTCCACCCCATGTCCCCCGGCTTTACATACCCCCTCAGGTCGAGTGATTTACGAATTCGCCTGTGACAGGTTTTTGCTGGAGTGTAGACTGACACTCAAGCCATCAAGGAGAAGCTCTGTGACTGAAAGGGATATGACCCACGCGCCCGACCTGACCCGTAGCAGTGTCGGTACGGGTGCACTGCGCAGTCGACGGCCTGTTTACCAGGATTCCCTTCCACCGTGCAATGATGCGTGCCCGGCCGGTGAAAATATCCAGGCATGGCTCGATCTGGCGCAGGCAGGATACTTCGAAGAGGCATGGCAGAAGCTGGTAGAGGAAAACCCGCTCCCCGCCGTTCATGGCCGCGTCTGCTACCACCCTTGTGAGAACAGCTGTAACCGGAATTTTACCGATAGCAGTGTCAGTATCCATGCGGTTGAGCGATTTCTCGGAGACCGCGCGCTGCAGGAAGGATGGAATATCCGTTATACCCCGTCACCCGGGGGTGGCAGAGTGCTGGTTGTTGGATCCGGGCCAAGCGGCCTGTCTGCCGCCTACCACCTCACCCGCATGGGACACGCAGTGGAAATCCATGAGGCCGCTGCACTGGCCGGTGGCATGATCCACACCGGCATCCCGGCCTACCGCATGCCACGCAGCGAGTTACAGCAGGAAATCCGGCGCATCGAAGACATGGGTGTGAAGATTGTCCTCAATCGCAAAGTCGAAGATCTGCTGGCAGACATGGAAACCGGCAACTTCCAGGCAGCATTCATCGCCGTAGGTGCCCACATAAGCAAGAAAATCAATATACCGACACGCGACGCCGGTAAAATACTGGACGCCGTCACCTTTCTGAGCCAGGCAAACGGCGGCACTCCCCCGCTGCTTGGGCGCAAGGTCGCTATCTACGGCGGCGGCAACACGGCGATGGATGCAGCACGCACGGCGAAGCGGCTTGGCGCAGAACAAGCGGTGGTGATCTACCGCCGCGATCGAAAGAGTATGCCCGCCCATGACTTCGAGGTTCAGGAAGCGCTGGAAGAAGGTGTCGAGATCAAATGGCTGCACACCATCAGCGAAGTCGACAAGGGCGAGATGCAGATCGAGTTGATGGAACTCGATGCACAGGGCAAGCCACAACCAACCGGAAAGTTCGAGACCCTCGATTCCGATGCAGTGATTCTCGCAGTGGGACAGGACAGTGACACCTCGTTCCTCAGGGGGATTGATGGCATATCATTCAATCGCGACGGGACAGTGATAGTCGGAGACGACATGATGACCGGTCACGACGGGATTTTTGCCGGTGGTGATACAATTCCCGGCGAACGCTCGGTCACCATCGCCACCGGCCACGGGAAGCGCGCTGCCCGCTATATCAATGGTTATCTTCGTGGCGAGCCCTTCTCCTACCCCAAACGCCACCCGGTAGTAGATCACACCATGATCCACCTCTGGTACCGCACGGATGCGCCGAAGACAGAACAGCCCTGCCTGGACAGGGAAAAGCGGGCACAGGGTTTTGACGAAATTGTTCAGGGACTTGATGCGCAGGAAGCACAGTTCGAAGCACAGCGTTGTTACTCCTGTGGCAATTGTTTCGAGTGTGATGGCTGTTACGGAGCCTGCCCCGAGGGGGCAGTGATCAAACTCGGCAAAGGACTTCGCTACCGGTTCGATTACACCCGCTGTACCGGCTGTGCGGTCTGCTACGAACAATGTCCCTGCCACGCCATCGAAATGATTCCCGAGCCTGCCAACAGCGGAGAAGCACACCATGGGTAACAGCAGTCGTATCGCTACAATGGACGGAAATGAGGCGGTCGCCCATGTCGCCTACCGCGTCAGTGAAGTTTGTTCTATCTACCCTATCACTCCTTCGTCGACAATGGCCGAGCTGGCCGACCTGTGGGCCTCGAAGGGTGTGCAGAATATCTGGGGGCAGATTCCGGATGTGATCGAAATGCAAAGTGAAGGCGGTGCTGCGGGCACTGCACACGGCGCACTGCAGACCGGTGCCCTGACAACCACGTTCACCGCATCCCAGGGCTTGATGCTGATGCTCCCCAACATGTACAAGATTGCCGGGGAACTGACCCCGGCAGTATTCCATGTCGCTGCACGTTCACTGGCAGCGCAGGCACTTTCCATTTTCGGTGACCACCAGGATGTGATGGCAGCACGCACGACAGGATTCGCCGAACTGTCATCCGCGTCAGTGCAGGAAGCGCACGATATGGCACTGGTCAGCCATGCCGCAACGTTAAAGTCGCGTATTCCCTTTATCCACTTTTTCGACGGGTTTCGAACCTCCCACGAGGTGAACAAATTGCACATGCTCCCGGACAAAGTCATCCGTAGCATGATAAAGGAAGAACAGGTACTCGAACACCGCCGACATGCCCTCAATCCCAACAATCCTTTCATTCGCGGAACAGCCCAGAATCCCGACGTCTACTTCCAGGGACGGGAGACGGTAAATCCGTTTTACCGGGACGCGCCCGATATAGTCCAGGCGGTGATGGATGAGTTTGGCCAACTCACCGGACGTCACTACAAGTTGTTCGATTATGAAGGTGATCCCGGCGCGGATCGCGTGATTATTATTATGGGTTCCGGCTTCGAAACGGTGCTGTCGACCATCAAGGTGCTGAATGCACAGGGTGAAAAGCTGGGGGTCATCAACGCGCGCCTGTTTCGTCCGTTTTCGGCACAGCACCTGCTGCAGGCGCTGCCGCCAACAGTGCGCTCCATCGCCGTGCTCGACCGTACCAAGGAGCCGGGGGCGACTGGCGAGCCGCTATACCAGGACGTTTCTACCGCACTCCTTGCGGCCTTCTCGGAAGGCCGGCTGGCACAACTGCCCCGGGTGATTGGTGGCCGCTATGGACTCTCATCAAAGGAGTTCACACCGGCAATGGTACAGGGGGTGTTCCGGGAACTCAGCCGGCCACAACCAAAAAACGGTTTCACAATCGGCATCAATGACGACCTCACCCATACCAGCCTCGACTATGACCAGGATTTCGATATCGAATCCCCCGAGGTCACCCGGGCACTCTTCTACGGCCTTGGTGCAGACGGCACCGTGGGTGCCAACAAAAACAGCATCAAGATAATCGGCGAAAATACCGACCTTCATGCCCAGGGGTACTTTGTCTACGATTCCAGGAAATCGGGTTCGCAGACCATTTCCCACCTCCGTTTTGGCCCCGATCGCATCCGCGCCCCGTACCTGATTCAGTCAGCGAATTTCATTGCCTGTCACAAGTTCAACTTTGTCGAGAAACATAATATCCTGGCGGACGCAGTCGATGGGGCCGTCTTCCTGCTCAATTCTCCCTATAGCCGTGACGCGGTGTGGGACCGTCTGCCGAAACCTGTTCAGGAAACAATACTGGCACGCAAAATTCAGTTCTACACCATCGACGCAAGTACCGTAGCCGCCGCCGTCGGTATGGGACGGCGCATCAACACCATCATGCAGACGTGTTTCTTTGCTCTCTCCGGTGTACTGCCGCGGGATGAAGCGATAACGAAAATCAAGCAGGCAATCGAGAAGAGCTATTTCCGCAAGGGAACGGATGTCATCGAGAAAAACTTCAGGGCAGTCGACACTGCACTGGAACACCTCTACCAGGTCGAGATTCCAGACCATGTCAGCAGTACCCGTCCGCTGGATCGGGTGGTTCCAGCCGAGGCGCCCAGATTTGTCAGGGAAGTGACGGCGGTGATGATGGCGGGGCACGGTGATGCGCTGCCGGTTAGCATGATCCCCAATAACGGCACCTTCCCCAGCGGTACCACTCGCTGGGAAAAGCGTAATATTTCCGATACCGTCCCTCTTTGGGAACCGGAGCTTTGCATTCAATGTGGCAACTGCAGCCTCATTTGCCCGCATGGCGTTATCCGCGCACGTTTCTATAACGAAAGTTTACTGGCAGCGGCACCGCACAGTTTCCCGTCGGCCGCAATGAGCGCCAGGGGATTTCCCGAGACCCGCTATACACTGCAGATCTACCTGGAAGATTGTACCGGCTGCAAACTCTGCACCGAGGTCTGTCCGGCACACAGCAGCGACAACCCGGAGCTTAAGGCAATCAACATGGTGGACAAGGCGCCGATCCACGAATCAGGGCGCGCGAATGTTGCCTTTTTCGAAACGCTGCCGCCCAACCCGCGTGCCCGCGTCGACTTCTCGTCGGTACGCGGCGCCCAGTTTCTCCAGCCACTGTTCGAGTTCTCCGGTGCCTGTGCCGGCTGTGGAGAAACACCTTACGTCAAGTTGCTGAGCCAACTGTTCGGCCCCCGCCTGCTGGTGGCCAACGCAACCGGTTGCTCATCTATTTATGGCGGAAACCTGCCGACCACACCGTGGACGGTTAACGAGCAGGGACACGGTCCGGCCTGGTCCAACTCGCTGTTTGAGGATAATGCCGAATTTGGTCTCGGCATGCGCATCGCAGCCGACCATCACGCCGCAATGGCCAGGGCCTACCTGCTGGAACTGTCCGGGCATTTCGAACCCGGGTTTGTCGATGCCATTATTAATTCAAAACAACTGGTCGGCGCTGATATTCGCGAACAGCGGGCACGGGTCGAGGAACTGACTCAAGGCTTGCGGGAAATCGACGATGACCGGGCGCGCGAGCTGCTCTCTATTGCCGATCACCTGGTACGGCGTAGCGTGTGGCTGGTCGGCGGGGATGGCTGGGCCTATGACATCGGCTCTGGCGGGCTCGATCATGTGCTGGCATCAGGGCGCAATGTCAACGTCCTGGTACTGGATACCGAGGTCTACTCCAATACCGGTGGGCAGATGTCAAAGGCAACACCCCTCGGCGCCTCTGCCAAGTTTGCATCGGCCGGCAAGCGGGTCGGTAACAAGGACCTCGCACTGCAGGCCATGTCTTATGGCAACGTCTACGTGGCGCGTGTGGCGATGGGGGCCAACCCCCAGCAGACCTTGCTGGCAATGCGTGAGGCAGAAGAGTACAACGGCCCTTCCATCGTCCTTGCCTACAGCCCCTGCATCGCCCACGGCTACGATCTGGGCAAGGGAGTGGAACAACAGAAGCTGGCAGTCGCCAGTGGCTACTGGCCGCTTCTCCGTTTCAATCCCGAACTGCGCAAGGCGGGCAAAATGCCCTTTGTCCTTGACTCACCACGTCCCACCATCAAGCTCAAGACATACGCCTACAACGAGATGCGCTACAAAATTCTCACCAGGACCAATCCCGACGAAGCCGAGCACCTGATGAGCGTTGCCCAGGAGATGGTTGATCTACGCTGGGAGAACTACGAGTACATGTCACAGCAGGTGCCCTCGAAATTCCATCCGAGTGCCTGACCATTTTAGTCTGAAGGGCGACTGACGCACGGCTTGAGCGCTAGACACCGATAGCCGGGGCGAATATAAATAACCTGTGAAAATCGTCATTGCACCCAACGCGCTAAAAGGCAGCCTGTCAGCAGCGCAGGCGGCTGAAGCTCTGGCGGCCGGGTGTCGCCAAGCCGCGCCGCAGGCTGAACTGGTAGTGCTGCCCGTGGCAGATGGTGGAGATGGTCTCGTTGCGGTACTGACACAGGCACTGAAAGCTGCCCCGAAAACGCTCCGCGTCAGCGGGCCACTGGGTCAACCGGTTGAAGCCGATTGGCTCTATTGCGATGAACATCATAGGGCTGTTATCGAAACGGCTGCTGCTGCCGGTCTGGCACTACTCGATCCGCAAGAACTGGCCCCGATGACCGCGAACACACGTGGCGTGGGAGAGCTCATCCTCGCGGCCCTCGACGCGGGCGCGCAGCGCATCCTGCTCGGTATCGGCGGCAGCGCCACCAGCGACGGCGGCATGGGCATGGCGCAGGCCCTGGGTGTAGTGTTCCGGGATCGCGAGGGCCGGATAGTCGAGGCAGGTGGCAGTCACTTGACAGAGATTGCCGGGATCGACAGCAGCAATCTCGATCCACGCCTAAGGGAAGTACAGATTCAGGTCATCTGTGATGTAGATAACCCGTTACTGGGTGCGCGAGGCGCGGCCCGGGTTTTCGCACCCCAGAAAGGTGCCGACGCCGCGCAGGTGGAGCAACTGGAAGCCGGACTGGCCCAGTATGCCGGACAGCTGGAACACTTCCTCGGCAAGGACGTACGCAACATTGCTGGCGCCGGTGCAGCCGGTGGTCTGGGAGCCGGCGCCATCGCCTTTCTCAACGCTGAATTAAAACCGGGTGCGGAGCTGGTACTGGAACTCCTGAAGTTCGACGACGCACTGGAGGGCGCGGACCTGGTCATCACCGCCGAAGGTCAGCTTGATGGGCAGACAGCATTTGGCAAGGCTCCTGCCGCCGTTGCACGGCACGCCAGGGCAGCGGGCATTCCCTGTATTGCCATCGCGGGAAGTCTGGGTGAAGGTGCCAACGAACTGGACAAGATCGGCATAACGAAAGTCTATACGCTGTGCCGGGACTCCGTGTCGGTCGAGGATGCCATGTCGAACGCTGCAGAGTATCTACGGGAAACCGCTGCACTGGCAACCCGGTCGTTCTGTCTATGAAAGGTACACCGGAAGCACCGGCCTGTTACGGCTGAGCCGGTGACTTTGGAGAGAAGATGAATACATCAGGGTTTGCTGGCCGTCAATCGGGAATACGACACTCGACAATGAGCGGCAAGTGGTCGGAGGCAACACGCACCAGTTCGCTATCCGGCAACTCGATGTCGGTCACGCTCAGGCTGGAATCAACAAACACATGGTCGATACGGGCCGTGGGAAAGCGTCCTGAAAAAGTAGCTCTTGGCCGGTGATGTTCCAGCTCGATCTGCGCGTCGTTAAGGCGGTCACGCAGCCTGCGGCACACGGGCGAGGATGGCAGCGCGTTGAAGTCGCCGCACAGCACGACCGGTCCACTGCACGCGGGGTGCCCCAGCCATTCCGGTCCAAGCAATGCCTCTGTCTGGGCAATGCGTTCGCGCGCCAACAGACCGAGATGTGTGTTCATGACCTGAATCGTTGTACCGCCCAGTTCAACCTCCACCCACAGGATCCCGCGCGGCTCAAGCGACGGTTTGTCGGGCAATCCCGGCAGCGCTCCTGTCTTGATCAGTCGCAGGGGCAGATGCGTCAGGATCGCATCGCCGTAACGCTCTTCCTCGATGTGCATGGCCGGATGGAAATGAAAATCCATCTCCAGGCACCGGGCAATAATATGGGCCTGGTCCATGCCTTCGGTGCGTGCCCGACCCACATCCAGTTCCTGCAAGGCCACAATGTCCGGCGCACAGCGGGCGATCACACGGGCGATGCGCTCTGGCGAAAGTTTGCCGTCCATGCCGATACAGCTATGCACATTGTAGGTCATGATACGCAGCGTATCCCGGGCAGCGACACGCATCCCGGCCGAACGTTCATCCATGTGCTTTTGATTTTTTGCCGTTTCGTGACCGGCGCGACCCAGAAAATGCAGCGCAGCATTGCGCAGATCACTGGCACGCAAATAGTCTCGCCCTGTGACCGGCAAGGGCGCATCAGTCGGTACCAGTGCGAAGGCGTTGGTCTCTTCAGGCCCGGCGCCACCGTGAGCACCGTTCTCGATAGGAAAGCTTAATGCTGTCACGCCATTACGCCAGCCACAGAGCACAAACGCTCCTGCATCCCGGTGATGACAAAGGGCGACCAGATCTGCGGCGGCTTCCTCCAGGCAGGGATGGTCCGCACCCAGCACATCGGCGGCCTGTTGCGGCAGGGTAAAGGTTCCGCTATCGGTCCATGCCGTCACAACACCCGAAGCCGCCGGCGCAAGCACCAGTGGTACCCCGGCACTTGCCACCAGTGCCCGTGCCACGGCATCGCGTTCGGCCGGCGCCAGCCCGGCTTTACAGTAAACCAGTCCCACCGGCCCCTGTGCCGCGACTTCCACCGGGTCACTGGACGCCTGGCCTGGCATCAGGCTTTGTACCGGAAACAAATGCTGTATCTTTTTACCGCCGAGCTGGCGTACCCGCTGGGTCTGAACCCCGTGCAGGCTGTGCGCCGGCAGTGGGCCCGCCGTTAGTCCGAGCTCTGCGAACACCGTGGACACGGCATCACCGATGCTGCGGCCGTGCAGTTTGTGATAAGACTGAACCTGCTGCTGACCATGATCGGAATACACCCACACATCATAGTGACGGTGGACCGAGCGGTGCGACGCGCGCCAGATACGGGCGATGGCATCGTCGATGCCTTTAAGCGTCCAGTGGGCGAACAGCGAAGCCGGGCCACGCCGGTGGGCCTGCTCATCATAACCGAGGAGGTTCAGGTGAATAATGGGCACACCGCGTGCGACATCTATCTTGGCCCCGATGGTGACCAGCTCACGCAACAGGATGGAAATCGCCACCCGCGTCGGTACGAACTTCAGTTCCTTGATGAGGTCGTGACCTTCAATCAAACCACGCACGAAATCAACCACCGCCAACACCAGCTCCACGACCAGAAGCACGGCTGTGCGCAGGAAACTGTAGGCGTTGCTGAGAATCAGAAACAGCATAACCAGCGGGTTGGCTGCACGCAGGGCCGGTCCCCAGCCCAGCGATGAGGGGCAGAAGTGGGGCTCACTGGCTCCACCCGTGTAATTATTCGCGTAGGAACTCCCTCCCTTGAGCAGTGGCTCGCCGCCCTTCTCCTCCAGCTCCCGCTCCACGCCGGCTGCAGTGGCGGGTTCGATCATACGGACGATGCGCCCGCTGGCGCTGTCGCGAAAACTGAAAGCCGGCACCACCCCTTTCACCCCGTAAAACAACTCGCCCTGACAGGCAGCGGTGGTCGCCGGTACGCCTGCATACTGACGGTGCAGCGTGTAGTGTTCACGCTGCAACAACCGATTGAGAAAGGGCATGTTGCCGTGCTGCAGGGCTCGCTTCAGCTGCGTATGGGCCAGGCCGTCGATCTGGATCATAACCAGACCCGGGGCGGTCGACGGTGCCCCGGACCTTGGCAGACGCAGCAGGGTCGCCAGCCATTCACTACGGCTCAACGCGCGCCGTATTCGCCGCAGGCAGGTTTCAATGCGGCCGATCACGGTGGTGTCCGGTCAGCCTGTTCCGCCTCGCTCAAGGCGACAGTGGCTGCTCCCGCCATACCCGTGAGGATGTCCCATTCGGCCTTGATGCGATCCACGATGCGCTGCCACTGCTCATACTCGTCAGCGCGTGTGATATAACTTTTTTCTCTCAGCGCCTGGTAATGACCAAGAGCTTTGTCCGCTACCCGTGGCATGGAGAATGCCTCGGCGGTCTCCCTCGCCCCCTGCCTGAGTTTTTGCCGGCCTTCTTCAGACAATGCTGCGACCCATTGCAGGCCGGCAGCAAATGCTTCGATGTTTTCCTCGCGTAACAAGCGGCCATTACACTGATCCCTGACCACCTCCCGCACCCCGGGCGCATCCAGCCCCACCACCGGCACACCGGCGGCCATGGCCTCGGTCAGTACCATACCCTGGGTCTCACTCTTTGAGGTAAAGGCGAATACGTCCATTGCGTGATAGGCATCGGCTGTTTCGGCAGGCTGAAGGATACCGGCAATATGCAGCCGGTCCGTCAGATCCGCGGCTTCGAACACGGTTCGAATGGTCGATTCTGATGGACCCTTGCCCACCAGCAGAAAATGCGCATCGGGTGCAGACTTGAGGAAGTGGACCACCGCGCCAGCCAGGAACTCCAGGTTCTTCTCCGGTGCCAGTCGCCCCAGGTGACCGACAACAAATGCTTCGGCAGGGATACCGCAATCGCTGCGAAAGCCGGCCCCATCACCCTGTGCGTAGTGCACCACATCCACCCCCGTTGGCACTACCGCGATGGGCGCCTGCACATCGCGTTCACGCAACAAGGCAGCTATGCTTTCGCTGGGAGCGAACACCTGGTCACAGAGGTTGGCGTAGCGGGTAGCCAGTTCGATCACGAAACGTCTGAAGGCCGGCGAATCGAGTGGCACATAATGGGTGTACTGTTCGTAGCGGGTGTGGTGGGTAAATACCAGCGGCAGCTTACGGTAGCGCGCGATACGCAACGCGGTCATACCTAACAGATAGGGATGATGGGCATGTACGATATCGGGCTGAAACACATCCAGCTCTTCGCCGAGCAGGCTGAAGCCCGGCAGGGGTGCAGCGAAGTCACTGCCGTTGAAGTGCTGGATGGCGGGGACGCGTACGACGTCCATCTCGTCAGCGGGCTGGTTATCGAACTCGGGCGCAACGACCAATACCCGGTGGCCACGGCGTCGGTATTCGGCAGTGAAGGCCGACACAGAGCGCGCTACCCCACCGACGTGCGGGATAAAGGTGTTGGTCAGCATTACAATATTCATCACGCTTCCTTGTGCAGTTCAACAGCACTTTGGCCGGGTTGCACCGCCACAGGCCGGAAACCGGGTAGACGTACCTCGATGGGCGGCGCACTGTTGTGCCACTCGGCTTCCCAGTTGACCCTGACATGCTTGTCGCCGGGAACAAGTTCAAGGGTCAGTGTGCCGAAAGCGGTTGGCGCAGGACCGAAGTTCGCCACTGCACCGCCCTCAAGCCAGCGCTTGGGTAGCCCCTGACACAGGATCAAACCGTCACCCTCCTCACGCACGAAACAGTGGCGCACCATCATCACCCATTCGGCCGCTGCCCACACATGCTGGCCGTCGCCCATGCAACCACCGCCAGTACGCGGATGGATCGCCTCCGGCCACTGCCCGGTAGGGCTGGCCAGCGCCGCGACAGTATCCAGTAATTCCAGGTAGCGTGGATCACCTGCACGTAGCAGCACCTGGGCAATGTGTAGCGTCAGGTAGGGGTTGATACCCGCGTGAATCATGTCCTGGAAGAAACCGCCATGAACGCTGCAGTTGTCCAGCAGAAATGCGGCTGTATCGAGCAGGCGTGGATCGTCCGCCGGGCAAAGCTGTACCGGGTAACCCGCCGCCAGCGAACCGATGGCACCAGCGTCCAGGCGGCGAGTGGGCGCAGCCGGCATCGCGGGACGTGCAAGCCGTTCAGCACAGCGGGCGAGGCTTTTATCAACATCGGCCTGAAATGCATCAGCCTCGGCGAGGAATTCCTGACTGGCAACTTTATCATCCATAGTGCTGGCCAGATCCGCTGCGGCACGCAAACCGGCAATACCCCAGAAGTCGTCCCAGTAGTAGTAGTCATTAGGCCCGAGATGTTCGGCACTGAAACCGGCCGGTAATAACCCGCTATGAGGTGAGTCGGCTTCACCGCTCAGCCGTTTTCTGCCGATCCAGCGGGCGCCACGCAGGATGGCTTGCCGCCAGCTACGTTTGGGCGGCGTGTTCGTTAATGCACAAAAGCGCTGCATGATCCACAGCGCCTGACCATTCGCGTCCCATTCACCCTCCTGGGAATGGAAGTAGCCAGCTACGGTCTGCCGGCTCGGGAAACGATCCAGGGCGCGTTCACCGCGATCCGACAGGCCGGCGCATAACAGGGCATGGATAATGAAAGCCGCGTCACGAAACCAGAAGCGCTTGTAGGTGTAAGGCCCGGGATAGACATCACCGGGCGAATGCAGGATCAGCGTACGCAAGGCAGCAGCGTAAAGAAACTGTACCTTTTCATCCGCTATACGAAGTTGGCAGCAGCCCTGCAGTGCTTCCTGCCAGCCCGTAGTGGAAATCGACTGCGCGTGAGCAGGGCCATGTGCAAGCGGTATATGCACATCCAGATCGCGCAGCTGCCCGGGTGCCAGACGAAACAATGCCGCCGCTGTCACCATACCCACCTCACACACACCTGCCGTCTCCTCCTCCCGATCCTGCAGATGGATCGCCACATCACCGCCGCGATAGTCCGCAACATGGTGCCGTTCCGCCGCTGCACCGAAGGTAACGGCACGCTGTCCGTCGATGGTCCAGTCCGTACGCCCGGTAGAGAGCTCGACCTGGTGAATAAAACTGATCCCTTCAGGGTTGCAGGGGCGTAGTGCCAGCACCAGCCACCCGCCCTGTTCACTACCGGCGCTTAGCCGCAGCTGACAAACGGGTACTGCAGATTCAAGCTGCACCGAAACATGGCTACACAAGGTCTGACCGTCTTGTGCGGTTTCGGTGACCACCGCAAGACTGTCGCCCAGGTCCCAGTGCTGACTGACTTGCTTTGTTCGTGATGGCAACAGGCAGTGTCCGTCATCCCTCATCACCCAGGCATCCAGCGACCAGCCGTCGTAGAGCGGTGTGAGCAGACCGCGTGGATCGACTATCGGCAATTCATCGATATCCGGTAGCCCGACGGCCGTCCAGTTACGGTGGGTTAAATTAACATGCGTGATGGAAAAGGCACGGGGAACAAAGGCGTCGTCTTCGGGATCGTACTGCCGCTCGATCCACCAGGGCCAGACCCAGTCCAGGTTGTGCTGGATAACGCGGGCATTAATAAGCCCACGTGCATGGAACACCACCCCGGCGCGTAATAGCTCAACCGGTTCTGCCACCTCGGCAGGCTGTGCGAAGCGGTGCAACCGCGCCAGCAGTGCCACCGGGTCAAGGAACCCGTGAGCGCGGGCAATACGGCGAATAAAGAATCGCCAGGGCAACCACTTTAACCACGGCATTATTATTCTCCCTTCGTGTCTTCCTCATCGGTGTACTTTGCCAGGGTCCGGCTCGCCAACCGGCCGAGATAGACCACCACCCCGACAGCGACCAGAAAACCGGCACTGTACAGGCCCCATTCGAGCGGTGTCCGCCCGGTGTTGCGTGTCCCAAGCATAGCAACATCAGCTGCAATCGAACCGAGATATACATTGTTCAGCGAGAGCGGAATGACGCCGAGAAAGGTGCCGACGCTGAAACCCCGTAACGAGAAAGCCGTAAGCCCGAAAAAATAGTTGGAGAGCTTGAACGGGAAAAGCGGTATCAGCCGGGTAAGCATGACAATCTTCCAGCCCTGGGGCGTCAGTTCCTCGCTGACCAGCTTCAATCTGGCGTGCTGCCGAACAAAGCGGGCGGCCCGTTCCCCAAACAGGTAGCGCGCTATCAGGAAGGCGATCACGGCGCCGAGGGTGGTTCCGACTACGACATAGAGTGTCCCCTCCACCACACCGAATACAAAACCGGCGCCAGTGGTAAACAATACACCCGGCAACAACAGCACAACCACCAGGGCCATAATCAGTATAAACAGCAGTGACGCCCAGGCGCCCTGCGCGTCGAGCCACGCCAGTAACCGCAGCACCTGATCGTCGATGTCGAACAGCAGCAACACACCCACCACGACTGTGACGAACACGATACTGGCAATAATGCCCCAAATGGCCGAACTGCGATTAGCCGACATGCCCGCTACCCTCCCTCAGCCCTCGACGCAGATCATTGGTGTAAGGCGCGCAGACCAAATACTGTCGTGGTTTCGGGATCAGTTTGTACTCCCTTTCCAGTTAAATGGCTCGCACTACATTAAACCATATATGCCAAAGGCCTATACTTTACCAGCCAGGGACAGTGATCTGGAGCAACAAAGAAACGGTAGCACAGTGACAAATAAAGCGAACCGACGATTTACCGGGCCCCGGTGAAATGGTCGGTCAGGAACGTGTACTGCCGCGGTGAAAGAACCCACGGCGGGTACATCGCTTGAGGATAGGGAACCGCATGGTGTCGGCTCCGGCAAAAAAACCGGGGCACAATGCGGATTAGAGGTCTCCATTCGGGATAACGAAACACTTGGCCGCTTGTTAGCAAAGTAATTATGATTCAGTACCTCAGCCTGGACGAAGTTCTGACCATTCATGAACGCCTCATTGAACATTTTGGCGGACCGCCGGGCATACGTGACCTGGGTTTGCTGGAAAGCGCCCTGTTCCGGCCCCGTACCGGTTACTACCAGGACATCGCGGAGATGGCCGCCGCCCTGTTTGAATCCTTGATCATAAATCATCCCTTTGTGGACGGTAAAAAGCGCGTGGCATTTTTTTCGACCGATGTGTTTTTACGCTTGAATGGCTGGAAATGTGTAGTGGAAGCCGATGCTGCACATCGGTTTATCATTGGCTGGCTGGAACGCGGTGAATGTGACTACGCGCATCTATTGCCCTGGCTACAGGCCTCGATACAGAAAGCATGATTTTAAGCATTGAATGGTAACGCACCTGAACGCCTCACCACCGTGGCATCCGTTGCACCACAATGCATAACTGATCCTGTAAATAATTACGTACAGTATTCAGCATAACTTCTTGCAGATCGATCCAAATTCATCTTGACTGATTTACGCCACATCCCGACGTTTTATCGCCTGTGCAATATCATAGGTTCCTTGCAGGTTCAGCCAGAGCTTTGGTGAAGTTCCCAACACCTCGGCCAGATCCAGTGCAGCATTGGCAGTTATCCCCCGCTTGCCACGGATAAGTTCATTCAAACGTGCACGGGTCCACCCCAGCTTTTCAGCAAATGCGGCTTGCTACCGCTCTTTTAAAATCAAGCACTTGTGGGGGCGCCCGTTGCTAGCGTTGCAGCACAGTGCAGGACAATGCACTACTGATCCCGTCAAAAGTCACGCACGGTATTTAATGGAGGTGGCACAACTTACAAAGATACCGTTGACTGCTCGTTTATTAATTTTCCGCCAACAGTGCCAACGGCGATGCCACTCGCGGATATCAGCAATAGTGATGGGCTGATCAACCAGAACCGAGTTGATGACAACATTGTAGAGCTGATTCAACAGATCCAGCTCGATATCATCCATTTCTGCTGGATCGGTGATGCCGAGTTTATTTGCCAGCACAATTACCGATAACACCACCACTACATCCGCATCCGGGGTCCGGTGCACTTGCCTTGAGATCAGTCCATGGCTGGTCGATCTGTCCGGCCGCGCTACGCGGCATGTGTAAATTAATGCCTAGGCTGGATATTCATCGAATACCGGGTTTATACTTCCTATACACTCTTCTTGTTGCATGATCTTTCTCCTGTCGTTATTTTAATGACGGCTAGCGGTCGATCACAATTTCCAGGTATTCCGATGGTACGACCATCGTCCCGTCGGTGGCTTGGTTGAGGTTACCGATGAGGCGCAGGATATCTTGCCCCAGGGATTCACCGCTGGCCTCATCGAGGAACTCAAAGGCCTTGACCAGCGGCCCGTAGTAGGACCTGAACAGGTCGAGCCAGTGCGCCGGTGAGTGATAGCGAAATATGTACTGGCGTGGCGTGGCCCTGATGTTCTCGACCTGTGTCCCGAAATGTTCTTGTAAAAACGGCTCTGTCCCCCAGGCAGCCGGGGAATTCAGGCCCGGTGGTGGCGGAACATACCCACCGACAGTCTTGAAAATCTGGCCGATAAAACCCGTCGGCGTCCAGTTGGCCAGTCCGATCTTGCCGCCGGGTTTGCATACCCGGAGCAGTTCTGCAGCCGCCTGCGCCTGATCCGGTGCAAACATGACGCCGAACGTGGAAACAACGTTGTCAAAGACGGCATTGGAAAACGGCAGGTCTTCCGCATCCGCCTCCTGATAGTCAATGGCCAGGCCATCGGCATCGGCGCGGGTGCGCGATTGGGCGAGCAGCGAAGGCACGTAGTCTGTCGACACGACCCGGCAGAAACGCCGGGCTGCTGCCAGTGACACATTACCATTGCCGCCGGCAACGTCGAGAACGGACTGGCCGGAACGCATGTCCATGGATTCGCAGAGCTGTTCGCCGGTAATCTGAAGCGTCACGCCCACGCGACCATAATCACCCGTATTCCAGGTGGCTTGCTGTTTGGTTTTGATGGCCGTGTAGTCCGGTCTGACTGTATCGGTAATGGTTGTCTTGCTGGTCGAGCTTGCAGTGGTCATGGCTCTCTCCTGTCAGTGTGATTACAGGAAAAAGTCTATGCTTGATCTGCGCCGGTAACTTGAAGAATGCGTGTGGTTTCGGTGGGGACTGAGGGTAAGTCAGCTCGCCCCGCTGCCAGACGGCCCAAACTGCGCCAACGCACCACCGAGTTCATTACCCAGCAAGGTTGTTATCTGGAGCGCCGACAAGTCCGGTTTGATACGGTAGGCATCGTCAAGTGTCTGACGCGCGCGTTCGTGTTCCTCACGCACCAGATGCACCCCGGCAAGAATGACCCGCGGCATATAGCTGTGGTCGTCGCGTTGACAGGCCAGCTGCCCCTGCTGCAAGGCTGCTTCGACGTCGTCGGACAATAGCAGGGCGAGCGTCAGGAATGCCCCCCAGATTGACAGGCGACTGTCGAGGGGGCTGATACTCATACCATGATCCAGATGCGTGACTGCCTCATCGAGTCGCCCCTGTAGCATGCACACGGATCCGAGTGCAGCCCAGGCCTGGGCATTGGCGGGATTGATCTCAACCGCGTTGGTGAGTATCCGTATCGCCCTGTCCGGGTAGCCGATGTCTGCCAGGGCGCAGCCCGAAAAACCAAGCACGGTCGAGTCCATGCTGTCGAGGTGTAACGACCGTTCGGCTGCATCGAGGGCCTCGGCCCTGGCGCTGTCGCGGTCGCCGATCAATCCAACCCGCTCACCAAATCCCATGACCAACGACAGGCAGGAAGGCGCCAGGGCAAAGTCCGGTTCAAGTGTCCAGCTTCGGCGCAACAGCTCTGCGGCTACCGAAAAGGAATCGTGATGCCATCCCCTTAGCGCAAGCATGCTGTATGCCTCGAGAAACAGTTGCCGCGCGTTGGGTTCGCCGTCATTGGAACGCAGGGTATTGTAAATCGCGCGAAGCAGCTGCGGTTCGAGTTTGGCAATGATGGCCACTACGCCTTTATCAATCGCGCTGTCAGCATTCGCCGGAATCGAAAACTGCTCAGCCCACAGGCGCAGGTCAGATCGTGCATCGGTCAGTTGCACGGTAATGCGAACCCGGTCTTCGATCTCCTGCAGATTGGCATCGATAACAAAATCGACACCGAGTTCATCATGCAAGTCCCTTGCGCCCGGCGCCACAGCGGTGTTGTTGTAGCGGGTGGTCCGGGCACTCAGGCGCAATAGCGGAATACGGGTCAGAATGGTGCTGAGGGCACTGGTCAAGCCATCCGCAAGCCGAATGATCTCCGGGTTGCCTGACAAGGTCCGAAACGGCAATATAAGCAAACAGGGCCCGGTGTTGCCGGGGCGGATCGGCCGTGCCCCCGACAGCGCAGGAGTCCGGCCTGTTTGTGTCCGACGCTCTGATACGTTTTTCGTAAAATGAAACCCGCGGCCGCGTATTGTCCTGATATAGTTTTGTGTAACACCATTGTCACCGAGTGCCTTGCGCGCGTTCTTGATACAAGTCGAGATAGTGGTATCCGATACCAAACGGCCATTCCATACTTCATCGATTAGCTCGTCGCGGGTAAACAGCTGGGCCGGGTGACTGGCGAAATGCGCAATCAGATCGAACACCCGTGGTTCGAGCTGGCGACATTCACCATGCTGACGTAGCTCATAGCGGTCAGTATCGAGTTCGAAATCGCCAAAACACAGAATCATGCCACTTCTCCTGAACTTGCCGTAACAGACAGACCCGGATGGCAAATCCTGTCCAGGCAGATAACCGGGTTGAACAGGACATTTACAGGATAGCAGCAGCTCTGACCGCGAATGACTCGCCCGGCAGCCCGTCAACCGTTCGATAGCCCCGACTGACTGATTTACGCCACATCCCGACGTTTCATCGCCTGCGCAATATCATAGGTTCCTTGCAGATTCAGCCAGAGCTTTGGTGAAGTTCCCAACACCTCGGCCAGATCCAGTGCGGCATCGGCAGTTATCCCCCGCTTGCCACGGATAAGTTCATTCAAACGTGCACGGGTCCACCCCAGCTTTTCAGCAAATGCAGCCTGCGTCATTCCCGCAGGCTGAAGAAATTCCTCTAACAGGATTTCTCCCGGATGGAACGGATTAACTGGCTGTTTCATTGTTAAAACCTCTACTCTCAATGATAATCAACGACCTCAACCTCGAAGGCGTTACCACCCTGCCACCGAAATACAACCCGCCATTGATCATTGATACGGATTGAGTGGTAACCCTTCCGATTACCTCGCAGTGCTTCAAGCCGGTTCCCTGGCGGCACACGCAGGTCTTTCAGTTCAGATGCATCGTGTATATATAACAGCTTCCGTCTCGCCGCCCTCCTTAACTCTGGAGAAAACGAGCGGGTTGCACGGGAACGCCGGTCGTAGAAAAGATCCTCCGCCAGGCGATTCCCGAATGATTCAATCATGGAATATCATGTTATCGAAACCCGATAATATGATCAAGAGGCAGATCAACTACCAAAGGATACCGGGGTTACCACTTAATCGCAGATACTGAGACGAAAAAAGCCCAAGTGATTGACTCACTTGAGCTTTTAAAATTGGTAGCGGGGGCAGGATTTGAACCTACGACCTTCGGGTTATGAGCCCGACGAGCTACCAGACTGCTCCACCCCGCATCAGGAAGCGCGCATTCTAATGGCTTACTGGCCGTCCTGCAAGGACTTACGCGGGTTAGCGGCGCGTTTTTTCTCGCGATCGATGAGATGTCGCAGTTCGTGGCGATAAATGAAGCCCGGCAGGGCAAAAACCAGGAACAGGCAGAAGGTTATTGCATAGAATTCCCAGTCCTGAGCGTGGATTTCGCCCATACTCTTCTGCTCCAGCCCCATACCCAGTCCACCGACCACAAAGTACAGCAACAGCCACTCGGCGAGGCGTGCCCAGGGGGATTTCCCACCGCTCGGCGTATAGATAAACAGGATGCGATTACTGATCCACGGCAGGTTTGCCGCGATCACGGCAAGTACCAGCAACAGGATAATGGCAGTCTGGCTGGTCATGGGTTCAGGCGGGTATCAGGGGATGACCTGGCTGCACAGGGCCATCAGGCTACCCGGGAACAGACCAAGGAGCAGGATGACCAGCCCGTTCGCACTCAGCGCGAAGCGCAGGTCGAAATCTGTGGCCAGTGGCTGATCGTCAGTCGGGTCATCGAAGTACATCACCTTGATGAGGCGAATATAGTAATACGCACCGATCACCGAGAAGAATACCGCCACGCCGGCCAGCCAGATCATGTCCAGGTCCACGATAGCCTGTAGCACGGACAGCTTGGCATAGAAACCGACCGTCGGTGGTACACCCGCCATGGAGAACATCAGGATCAACATCACCAGTGCAAACCAGGGATTCCGCTGGTTCAGTCCCCTGAAATCTTCGATCTCGTCAGCTTCGAAACCGGACCGGCTGAGCAGGATGATCATGCCGAAAGCGCCGGCCGCCATCAGTGCATAGGTGATGATGTAGAACATGGCTGCCGAGTACCCGGCCTGTGTACCGGCCAGGATACCCAGCAGCAGGAAGCCCACGTGGGAAATGGTCGAGTAGGCCAGCATACGCTTGAGGTTGGTCTGTGCAATGGCGACCACATTACCGATAGCCAGTGACAACACGGCAAGGATCACCAGCATGCCCTGCCATTCTGCATGCAGGGAGCCAACCGACTCGGCCAGCAATCGCATGACCATGGCAAAGGCCGCAATCTTGGGTGCACTGCCGATATACAGCGTTACCGGTGTCGGTGCACCCTGGTAGACATCCGGCACCCACATGTGGAACGGTACGGCGCCCAGTTTGAATGCAATGCCTACTACGATAAACACTGTGCCAAACACCAGCGGGACGGTGCTTTCCTGCCGGCTCAGCGTATCGGCAATCAGGCCGATGTCGAGGGTGCCGGTCAAGCCATACAGGATGGACATACCGTACAGCAACATGCCGGACGCCAGTGCACCCAGAACAAAATACTTCATCGCCGCTTCGGAACAGGGATAGGAGTCGCGGTTAAACGCCACCATCGCGTACAGGGACAGAGACAAAAGCTCCAGTCCCAGGTAGACCGTCAGCAGGCTGTGTGCTGATACCATGACCATCATACCGAGCATGCCGAACAGGCCAAGCACGTAGTACTCACCCTTGAACAACCCGCGCGCTGTCAGGTAGTAACGCGAATACAGGAACGCCAGACCGGTCACCAGGTAGATGAACACCTTGAGCACGGCGCCCATCGGGTCGGATATAAAGGTGCCGAAGAACAGCAACTGTGTCTCGCCCTTGTCGATAGACAGGGTAATTACGGCCGCGATCACCAGTGTCAGCTGGGTCAGCCAGTAACTGATTTTGCGTTCATCATCACTCAGGAACAGGTCCAGTACCAGGATGAGGCAGGTCATCGAGAGCACGAAGATCTCGGGCAGTATCATGACAAATTCACTGGCGGGTACGATGATCATGCCGATTCCTATAGCTTCGATATCGCGATATGTGCGACAAGATTCTGAATACTGGTTTCCATCACTTCAACCAGCGGACCGGGCCACAAACCGAAGAACAACACCATAACCGCCAGGCTGCCGAGGATTACGGCTTCGCGGCCATTGATGTCGGTCAATGCCGCGACATTATCGTTACCCACTTCGCCGAACATCACCCGCTTCACCATCCACAAGGTGTAGGAGGCGCCAAGAATCAAAGTGGTCGCCGCCAGGAATGCAATCCAGAAATTTGCCTTGAAGCTGGACAGGATCACCATGAACTCGCCGACAAACCCGGACGTCCCCGGCAGGCCGGCGTTAGCCATGGCAAACAGCATCATGAAGGCCGCGAAGACCGGCATGGTATTCGCCACACCGCCGTAATCAGCGATCTCGCGGCTGTGCATGCGGTCATACAGGACGCCGACACACAGGAACATGGCCGCTGAAATAAAGCCGTGTGACACCATCTGCACCATGCCACCTTCCAGGGCCATTACCGACCCATGGCTGCTGCCGGCGTTGTTGTCCATGATGGTAAATATCAGGAAGAAGCCCAGTGTGACAAAACCCATGTGCGCAATCGACGAATAGGCAATCAGCTTTTTCATGTCCTGCTGTACCAGTGCCACGAAGCCGATGTAGACCACTGCCACCAGTGACATGAGGATGATCAGCCAGTCGAGCTGGTTACTCGCATCGGGTGTAATCGGCAGGCTGAAACGCAGGAAGCCGTAGCCGCCGATCTTCAGCATGATGGCCGCCAGGATCACCGAACCACCGGTGGGCGCTTCAACGTGCGCATCCGGCAACCAGGTATGCACCGGCCACATCGGCACCTTGACGGCAAACGCCAGCAGGAAGGCGATAAAGATCAGGATCTGTTCGGTTAGCCCCAGTTTCAGGGTATGGAAATCCAGGATGGCGAAACTGCCGGACTGCGTGTGCATGTAGATCAGCGCCACCAGCATGAACACCGACCCAAGGAAGGTGTACAGGAAGAATTTGATGGTCGCGTACACACGACGCGGCCCGCCCCACACGCCGATGATCAGGAACATCGGGATCAGCATGCCTTCCCAGAACACGTAGAACAGCATCGCATCCAGTGCCGCGAACACACCGTTCATCAACCCTTCCATGATCAGGAAAGCGGCCAGGTACTGGGCCGGTTTTTTCTTGATCACTTCCCAGCCCGCCAGTATCACCAGCACGGTGGTAAAGGCCGTCAGGATAATCAGCGGCATGGAGATACCGTCCACGCCAAGGTGGTACCAGATATTAAACGTCTCGACCCAGGAGGCGCGTTCCTGGAACTGCATGTCTGCCGTGCTCACGTCGAAGCCGGTATACAGCATCAGGCTCATCAGGAAAGTCACGACCGCAAAGCCGAGTGCAATCGGGCGCGGGTTGATGGTTTCCCATTCACTGGCAGCAAGCACCACCAGGCCACCGATAATCGGCAGCCAGATCACAATACTGAGCAGGGGTAACTCACTCATCCCTTATTCCTTTCGCCCGTCATCCCGGCGCATGCCGGGATCCAGGGGTTTCAGCACGTTGGATCCCGGCAGGTGCCGGGATGACAAATTATTCACAGGTTTCCTAACCATTGGGCACAAACCCGACCGTCCACCACAACAGCAGCAGCAGGCCGATAATCATGCTGAAGGCATAGTGGTACAGGTAACCGGACTGGACATGACGCACGATGCCGGCAAACCAGCCCACCACTTTTGCACTGCCGTTGACCAGCAGGCCATCGATTATCAGCACATCACCCAGTTTCCACAGGGTCCAGCCGGTACCGCGTGCGCCACCGGCGAATACAATTTCATTGAATCGGTCGAAGCCGTACTTGTTTTCCAGTACACGGTAAACAGGAAGCAGCGCGTTTTTCGCCTTGTCAGCAAGACCCGGATTTTTGATATACACGAACCAGGCGGTAAACAGACCACCCATCGCCAACCAGAATGCCGGGCCCTGCATGCCATGCAGGATGAAACCGGCGGCGCCATGGAACTCTTCCGACAGATGACCTATGACATCGTGCGCATGGCTCACGAAAATAGCATCACCGAAGTAGTCCCCGAACACGACCGGGTCGATCCAGTAACCGGCCACCACAGAGGGGATCGCCAGCATGACCAGCGGCATCGTTATCACGGCCGGCGTTTCGTGCAGGTGCTGACGCGTGTGGTCGTCAAACCGCTCGTTGGTATGAAACACCAGGAAGAACATGCGGAAGCTGTACAACGCCGTTACAAACACGCCCATCAGCACAGCGACATAGGCGAATCCGGAGCCGGCAATCTGCGAGGCATGCACCGCCTCGATGATCGTATCCTTGGAGAAGAACCCGGCCAGCCCGGGGAAACCGATCAACGCCAGTGAACCAACCAGTGAAGTCCAGTAGGTGATGGGCATGTATTTTTTCAGGCCACCCATCTTGCGGATGTCCTGTTCGTGGTGCATGGCGATAATCACCGAACCGGCTGCCAGGAACAACAAGGCCTTGAAGAAGGCGTGCGTCATCAGGTGGAAGATACCCGCCGAGTAGGCCGACACACCCAGCGCGACCGTCATGTAACCCAGCTGCGAGAGGGTCGAATAGGCAATGACCCGCTTGATATCGTTCTGCACCAGCCCGAGAAAGCCCATGAACAGCGCGGTGATCGAACCGATCACCAGCACAAAACTCAGTGCCGTCTCGGATAATTCAAACAGCGGTGACATGCGCGCCACCATAAAGATACCGGCCGTAACCATCGTTGCTGCGTGGATCAGGGCAGAAATCGGTGTCGGGCCTTCCATGGAATCCGGCAACCACACGTGCAACGGAACCTGCGCAGACTTGCCCATCGCACCGATGAATAACAGGATGCCGATCACCGTCATGGCCGACCAGGGCACGCCATCGAATATTTCGATCTGCGCATCCGCCATAGACGGTGCCGCGGCAAAGACTTCGGCGTAGTCCAGTGTATTGAAGTACATGGCGATGGCGGCGATACCGAGCAGGAAACCAAAGTCACCGACACGGTTGACCAGGAATGCCTTGAGGTTGGCATATATCGCCGAGGGCCGCTTGTACCAGAAGCCGATCAATAAATAGGACACCAGCCCCACGGCTTCCCAACCGAAGAACAGCTGCAGGAAGTTGTTGGACATGACCAGCATCAGCATGGAGAAGGTAAATAGTGCGATATAGCTGAAGAAACGCTGATAGCCCGGATCGTCGTGCATGTAACCGACGGTGTAGATGTGCACCATCAGTGACACAAACGTCACCACCATCATCATCAGTACGGTCAGCCGGTCGACCAGGAAGCCGACTTCCATGCGCATGCCTTCCGACACCATCCAGGTATAGACGGTGCCATTGAACGGCTCGCCCCCATTGATGACCATGTATTTGAACACAAACACCGACAGGACAAATGACGTACCCACACCGAGGATGGTGGCCCAATGCGCCCCGCTACGGCCGATAAACTTGCCGAACAGGCCGGCCAGCAGTGAACCGATCAGCGGCGCAAGAACAATGGCGAGATAAACAGTCTCCACGGCGCTACCCTTTCAGCCTGTCGAGATCATCGACATTGATGGTATGACGGTTACGGAACAGCACGACCAGAATCGCCAGCCCGATCGCAGCCTCTGCAGCAGCGACGGTCAGAATAAAGAACACGAAGACCTGCCCGGCCGTGTCGCCGAGGAAATGAGAAAAGGCGATAAAATTGGTATTCACCGCCAGCAGCATCAGCTCGATACACATCAGCAGCAGAATGACGTTTTTGCGGTTGATGAAAATGCCGGCCACGCTCAGGCCGAATAACACCGCACCCAGAATAAGAAAGTCGGAAAGCACCATAATGTATGTCTATGAACAGAACCTTTTTCAGTCCCTGTCCTCTGCCTCCATTTTGATGATACGTACCCGGTCCTGACGGCGTGTCTTCACCTGCTCGGCCGGGTCCTGGCGTTTCGACGCCTTGCGCTTGCGAAGTGTCAGGGCAATGGCCGCGATAATCGCCACCACCAGGATGACCGAGGCAATCTCGAACGGGTACACATAGTCGGTGTAGAGGACATTGCCGATTTCGCGGGTATTGCTGTAACCCGCCACGTGCGCAGGCGGCTCCGGCATGTGTACAGCATCAAATGCCTTGTTCTTTATCACCAGCCACAGTTCCAGGATCATCAGGCCGGCCACTGTCAGACCCACCGGCAGATTGTGAACAAACCCTTCGCGCATCTCGGCAACATTTATGTCCAGCATCATTACCACGAACAGGAACAGCACCATGACGGCACCTACATAGACCAGCACCAGGGTGATCGCGAGAAATTCCGCTTCAAGCAGCAGCCACAGTCCGGCGCAGGTAAAGAATGCCAGCACCAGGTGCAGCGCCGCATGTACCGGGTTGCGCACGGTAATCACGCGCGTGGCGGCAAACACCAGGATGGCGGAAAGCACATAGAAAACGATGCGTTCAAAATCCATCAGCGGTACACCGCGTCGGCAGCGCGGTCCTCGGCGATCTGCTGTTCATATTTGTCACCCATGGCCAGCAGCTTGTCCTTGTCTATAATATTTTCACCCCGGTTTTCGAAGTGGTACTCATAAACCCGTGTTTCGACAATCGAGTCGACCGGGCAGGACTCTTCACAAAAGCCGCAGAAAATACATTTGAACAGATCGATGTCATAACGTGTGGTGCGGCGCGTGCCGTCATTCTCACGCGGACCCGCCTCGATAGTGATCGCCAGCGCAGGACAGACGGCCTCGCACAGCTTGCAGGCAATGCAACGTTCCTCACCGTTCGGGTAACGGCGCAGTGCGTGCAGGCCACGGAAGCGATACGACTGCGGGGTCTTTTCTTCCGGGTACTGCACGGTGATCTTTTTCGCGAACAGGTATTTTCCGGTCAACTGCATACCCTTGAGCAACTCCCAGAGCAGCAGGCTTTTCACGTAGTGTTTCAAGGCTAACATCGCATCATCCTCAATCGAACCAGGGGCCAAGGTCGGCAACGACCGCGGCACCTTCTATCGCCAGCCAGAATATTGTGATCGGGATAAACACCTTCCAGCCCAGTCGCATGATCTGGTCATAGCGGTAACGCGGGAATGTGGCACGGAACCAGAGGAAGAAGAACAGGAAGAACGCCGTTTTCGCGATCAGCCAGATCAGGCCCGGCACCCACTGGAACATCGGTTCCAGTACCGGGATACCCTCGAAGGGTGACAGCCAGCCACCCATGAACATCAACGCCGCCAGCGTGGCGATGAGGATCATGTTGGCGTATTCCGCCAGGAAGAATACCGCGAATGCCATGCCCGAATACTCGACATGGAAACCGGCGACGATTTCCGACTCACCTTCCGCCACGTCAAACGGTGCGCGGTTGGTCTCGGCTACACCGGACACGAAATAAATGACAAACAACGGCAGCAGCGGCAACCAGAACCAGTGCAGCAGGCTGCCCTTCTGCGCCATAACGATTTCACCGAGATTAATGCTGCCGGCGGCAAGTAACACGCCGACCAGCGCAAAGCCCATGGCGATTTCATAGGACACGATCTGCGCCGCGCTGCGCATGGTACTCAGGAAGGCGTACTTGGAGTTGGATGCCCAGCCGGCAATGATAACACCGTATACGCCAACCGAGGTCAGCGCCAGGATATACAACAGGCTGGCATCCACATTGGCCAGCACCATTTCTTCACCGAACGGCACCACCGCCCAGGCTGCCAGCGCAGGGGCAATCACCAGCGTGGGTGCAATGACAAACAGGTAGTTGTTGGATTTCGCGGGAATGATGATTTCTTTCATCATCAGTTTCAGCGCGTCGGCAATCGGCTGCAGCCAGCCGCGTGGTCCAACCCGGTTGGGCCCGATACGCAGTTGCATGTAACCAATGATCTTGCGTTCGGCGTAGGTCAGATACGCGACACACAACATCAGCGGAATAACAATGATCAGGATCTTGATGAGGATCCAGCCGCCGGTGATGATCCAGTCGATGAGTGTGCTTTCTTCCATCGCCCCGCCCTATCCCTTCTTTACCTGGAGTGTGCCGGATGGCGCGCCCAGTGCCAGCGTTGCTTCAATTGCCTGCGGTGCGACAGCTGCGCCCTTTGCGACACGCTTGTCGATGACAACTTCGAGGGTGACGCTATTACCGTCCTCGGATACCGTGGCGCGATCGCCTTCGGCCAGCGACAGTGCCGCCGCATCATCCGGGTTGAGGCGCAACAGCGCGACCTGTCCATCCGGCGTCAGTTGCAGGGATTCGGCACGACGCACAATGTTATCCACCGCGTACATGGGCAGTGTTGCAATGCGCTCCAGTCCGCCACCTGCCGAGGGTGGTGTTGCCGCATCACCAAAGGCACTGTTGTCGAGTTCTACTTCACCGACCTGCTGGCTCAGTGCGTCACGTACCTGCTCGGAGGAAACCTGGTCGAAACCGTCGAGGTCCAGCAGGTTGCCGAGCACACGCAATACCTTCCAGCCGGGGCGGCTGTCGCCCGGTGCACGCGAAGCCGCAACAAAACTCTGCCAGCGGCCTTCGACGTTGACAAAGGTGCCGGAGGTTTCCGCATAGACATTCACGGGCAGCAGGACATCGGCGTAATCGCGCATGCTATCGGTAACGTAGGGCGTAAGCGCCACCACGAACCCGGCCTGCTGCATGGCAGCCAATGCCTGTGCGCCGTTGGCGCAATCATATTCCGGCTCAATATTCAGCAGCAGGTAATTCTTTCGCGGCTGCGCAATCATTTGCCCGGCGTCCATGCCGCTGCTTTCGCGTGCGGCACCGCCGACGCTTCGATGCGGCAACACACCGGCCAGACAGGCACCGGCACTGTTGGCGCCATCGGAGACAAAGCCGATCTTCGCACCACTCAGTTCGCCAATCAAAACCGCAATGGCGCGCAGGGTTGAGAAGGCCGGGTGCATGGCTGCATCGAGACCCAGCAACACCGTTGCGTTGTCAGCATCCGCCAGCGTGGCGGCCATCGCCTGTTCGGTGTCATTGGGCAAGGTCTGTTCAATGATTGTCTGCAAAGCTTCCGGGGCACGCGCCTTCCTGCTTTGCAGCAGGGCGGCCGCTACACCGGACAAGGACTGCACCAGGTGCGATGGCGTCACAATAGACCGGTGCGCCAGTTTATAGGTGACCGGGTAATCGACCGGGTTGATCATCATCACGCTGGCACCGGCTTTGGCGGCCTTGCGAATACGGTGACCGATAATGGGTTGATCCTTGCGCAGGTTCCCACCCACCACCAGGATGGCATTGGCCTGTTCCAGTTCCTCGATGGTCTGGCCCAGGAACGGGAAAACCGGCTGCTGTGCCTGCCCGGTGAAATCGGTCTGACGCAGGCGGTGATCGATACTGGATACACCCAGGCCTTCCGCCAGTTGATTGAACAGGGCCAGTTCTTCCAGTGTGGCGCCCGGTGACGCCAGCATGCCGAGCTGGTCGGCGCCCTGCTCTTTTACACGTTCTGTAATGGCCTGCGCCGCGATGTGCAACGCTTCTTCCCACTCGACTTCCTGCCAGCCGTCTGCCCGCTTGACCATCGGTGAACCCAGACGGTCTTCGCTATTGATGCCCTGGTAGGCAAAGCGGTCACGATCGGTGGCCCAGACCTCATTAATCGCCTCGTTTTCACGCGGCACAACACGCATCAGTTTTCCACGACGCGTATGCAGGTAAATGTTCGAGCCGACACAATCGTGCGCGGCGATCGAAGGCGTTTGCTCCAGCTCCCAGGCCCGCGCACTGAAACGGAATGGACGCGATGTCAGAGCACCCACCGGGCAGACGTCGATAATGTTGCCGGACAGCTCCGACTCGATATTGTGCTGGATGCAGGTGCCGATCTCGACATTCTCGCCACGACCCAGGCCGCCCAGCTCCTTGAACCCGGCAACGTGCTCCAGGAAACGCACACAACGGGTGCAATGAATGCAGCGCGTCATGTCGGAGGCAATCAACGGGCCGAAATTTTTCTCCGGCACTACACGTTTCTTTTCGGTGAAGCGCGAAATGCCCCGGCCGTATTCCAGCGCAACATCCTGCAATTCACACTCGCCCCCCTGGTCACAGATCGGGCAATCGAGCGGGTGGTTAATAAGCAGGAACTCCATCACCGCGCGCTGGGCCTTGCGCGCATAGTCAGACTGCGTCCACACCTTCATACCATCGGCAACCGGTGTAGCGCAGGCCGGCAAGGGTTTGGGCGCCATGCGGCCACCCATTTCCACCTGCACCATGCACATGCGGCAGTTGGCGGCGACGGGCAATTTCTTGTGGTAGCAGAAGCGCGGCACACTGATGTCGTTCTCGTCAGTGACCTCGATAATCATTGCGCCCTTGCGCGCCTTGTACTCGACATCATCAACAATGACGCTGAGCATGTCGTCGGCCACGGCTTCGGGCTTGGCGCTCATGCGGCCGCTCCCTTTGTACCGCCGGCACGATGACTACTGGTGCCGGGCATGCAGTTCTTGTGCTGCACGTGGTATTCGAATTCATGACGGAAGTGCTTGAGGAAACTCTGCACCGGCCAGGCAGCAGCGTCGCCAAAGGCGCAAATGGTATGACCCTCGATCTGCCCTGCTGCACTTTCCAGCAGGTCGATATCTTCCATGCTGCCCTGGCCTTCCTCGATACGCTTGATGACACGGTACATCCAGCCACAACCTTCGCGGCATGGCGTGCACTGGCCACAGGATTCTGCGTAGTAGAAGCGTGAAATACGCATCAACGCTTTCACCATGCAGGTGCTGTCGTCCATCACGATCATGCCGGCAGAGCCGAGTGCCGAACCGGCCTTGGACAGCGAATCGTAATCAAGTTTTGCGCCCATAATAAGGTCGGCAGGCATCACTGGCATGGAGCAACCACCGGGGATGACGGCCTTGAGCTTGTGGCCATCACGTACACCACCGGCCAGTTCAAGCAGCTCAGTAAACGGTGCGCCAAGCGGAATCTCGTAATTACCCGGCTTGTTGACATGACCGGACACACACCAGATCTTTTCACCGCCATTGTTCGGCTCGCCGAGGTTGAGGAACCACTCGCCGCCGTTACGCATGATCGCCGGCACAGAGGCCAGACTTTCAGTGTTATTAATGGTTGTTGGCTTGCCATAGAGACCGAAGTTGGCCGGGAACGGCGGCTTGTAACGCGGCTGGCCTTTCTTGCCTTCCAGCGAATTCAGCAACGCGGTTTCCTCGCCACAGATGTAGGCGCCGGCGCCAAGGTGTGAATAAAGATCGAAGTCAATTCCGGAGCCCATCAGGTCTTCGCCGAGGTAACCGGATTCGTAAGCTTCTTTCAGCGCCTGCTCGAATCGCTCATACGGCTCGTGGTGGAATTCGCCGCGCATGTAGTTATAGCCGATTGTAGCGCCCATCGAATAGCCGGCAATGGCCATACCTTCGATCAGGGCGTGCGGGTTGAAACGGATAATATCGCGGTCCTTGCAGGTACCCGGTTCGGACTCGTCCGAATTGCACACAATGTATTTCTGCACCGGTGCATTGCGTGGCATAAAACTCCATTTCAGCCCGGTCGGGAAACCGGCGCCACCGCGTCCGCGCAGGGCAGAACTCTTGACGATTTCGACCACGTCTTCCGGTGGCGTTTTTTCCTGCAGAATTTTTTTCCACGCCTGGTAACCGCCGACCTTGAGATAATTCTCAAGCGTCCAGGGTTCGTCGAATTGCAGCGTGGTGAAACAGACCTGGTTCGTCATACCCTACTCCAGTCCGTCCAGAATCTGATCGACTTTTTCAATCGTCAGATTCTCGTAATAGTGTCCGTTGACGGTCATCATCGGCGCACCGACACAGGCAGCCAGACACTCTTCCTCATTCTTGAGGAATATGCGGCCGTCAGGGGTGCTTTCGCCCAGCTTGATACCCAGTTTGTTTTCAACGTGCGCAACCAGGTCATCCGCACCGCACAGCATGCAAGAGATATTGTTACAGAATGCAACCGTGTTGCGGCCGACCGGTTTCGTTTCGATCATTGAGTAGAAACTGGCGACTTCGTAAACCGACACCGGCGGCATCTCCAGGTACTCCGCAACGGCATCCATCTGCGCCACGCTCACCCAGAGGTTCTCGTGTTGCACCGCGTGCAGTGCAGCGAGCACGGCCGACTGCTTCTGGTCGGGCGGGTACTTGGTCAACCAGCGGTCAATTTCAGCCTTGACCGTGTCCGGCAGGGTGTAAGGTGTGTTGTTGTCCTGTACGGCACTCATAACCATTTCCAGAAATCAAAGCAAACCAATGTGCAGGGGCGGGTATTCATCAACGATCCACCTCGCCAAATACGATGTCCTGGGTACCGATAATCGCTACCACGTCGGCCAGCATGTGCCCCTGCGACATTTCATCGAGCGACGACAGGTGTGCAAAGCCCGGCGCGCGTATCTTTACGCGGTAAGGCTTGTTGGCCCCGTCGGAAATCATGTAGATACCAAACTCGCCTTTCGGGTGCTCCACCGCCGCATAGGCTTCACCGGCGGGCAGGCAATAGCCCTCGGTAAACAGTTTAAAGTGGTGTATCAAGGCTTCCATGTCCTGCTTCATCTCTTCACGCGGGGGCGGTGCCACCTTGTGATCACCGATCATTACCGGGCCGGAATTTTTACGCAGCCAGTCGATGCACTGTTTGATAATACGGTTGGACTGCCGCATTTCCTCGATGCGCACCAGGTAACGGTCATAGCAGTCACCGTTCACACCCACCGGGATGTCGAAGTCCATGCGGTCATAGACTTCATAGGGCTGTTTCTTGCGCAGGTCCCAGGCGATGCCGGAACCGCGGATCATGGGGCCGGTCATACCCAGTTGCAGGGCGCGCTCCGGCGTGACAATACCGATATCGACGGTACGCTGTTTCCAGATACGGTTATCGGTGAGCAGGGTTTCGTATTCGTCCACGCAGGCCGGGAAACGTTCGGTAAAGTCCTCGATAAAATCGAGCATGGAACCCTGTCGATTGCGATTCAGGCGATCGACCTCGTCCTTGCCGTGCCATTTTGATTCCCGGTACTGCGGCATGCGATCAGGCAAATCGCGGTAGACGCCACCCGGACGGTAATAGGTGGCATGCAGGCGCGCGCCCGAAACGGCCTCGTAGCAATCCATCAGGTCTTCACGTTCGCGGAAGGTATACAGGAACACTGTCATGGCACCAATATCAAGCCCGTGCGCACCCAGCCACAACAGGTGATTAAGAATGCGGGTTATTTCATCGAACATAACGCGGATATACTGCGCACGTTCCGGCACCTCGATACCCAGCAGTTTTTCGATGGACATGACGTAGGCGTGCTCGTTGCACATCATCGATACGTAATCGAGCCGATCCATGTAACCGATGCTCTGGTTGTAGGGCTTGCTCTCGGCCAGCTTCTCGGTGGCACGGTGCAGCAGACCGATATGCGGGTCGGCACGCTGTACAGTTTCACCATCGAGTTCCAGCACCAGGCGCAACACACCATGCGCAGCGGGATGCTGCGGTCCGAAGTTGAGGGTGTAATTCCTGATTTCAGGCATCGTCTTCGCCTTCACTATCACTGTCACCCGCCTCATCCAGCGTGACCGGTTCCAGTTCATCACCACGAATAACCTTGGGCACCAGCACGCGCGGTTCGATACTGACCGGCTGGTACACAACACGCCGCTTCTCGGGATCGTAGCGCACTTCGACGTTGCCGCTTAACGGGAAATCCTTGCGGAATGGATGACCGATAAAACCGTAGTCAGTAAGGATACGACGCAGGTCGGGATGTCCTTCAAACAGAATTCCGAACAGGTCGAACGCCTCGCGCTCGAACCAGTCGGCACCGTTCCAGATTTCCACCACAGACGGAATCACCGGTAACTGGAGGTCCGGGGCATACACCCGGATGCGCAAGCGGTGGTTATGCGTGACAGACAGCAGGTGGTATACCGCAGCAAAGCGCCGATCTTGTTGCGGCGTCTCCACTGAAAGATCTTCCTCCAACCCCGGTAACCGCCCTGCTGTTTTCGGGTCCACACCCCGGCTGAAGCCGGTTGTTGTGGTTTCCTCCGTCGCCCATTCGTCCACGCCGTGGTTCAGGTAATCGACGCCACAGACGTCGATCAACTGCTCAAACCCGAACTCCCGTTCGTCGCGCAATGCACGACAGGTGTCGAGCAGATCATCCGGCGCTATTTCAATCGTGACTTCATCCAGCAACAGCACGGCTTCGTGCAACGTATCGCCAAAGCGTTCCTGTAACTGTTTAAGAAGTTCCTTTGCCTGCATGTCCTGTCTCTTCAGCGCGCGATGGTGTTGGTGCGGCGAATCTTGTTCTGTAATTGTATAATGCCGTATAGCAGCGCTTCAGCCGTAGGGGGACAGCCGGGCACGTAAATATCGACCGGCACAATACGGTCGCAACCACGCACGACCGAGTAGGAATAGTGGTAGTAGCCGCCGCCGTTGGCGCATGAACCCATGGAAATCACCCAGCGCGGTTCCGACATCTGGTCGTAGACCTTGCGCAATGCCGGAGCCATCTTGTTACACAGGGTGCCGGCCACGATCATCACATCGGACTGGCGCGGGCTGGGACGGAAGACGACGCCGAAACGGTCCAGGTCATAGCGCGAGGCACCGGCCTGCATCATTTCCACTGCACAGCAGGCGAGACCGAAGGTCATTGGCCACAGCGAACCGGTACGCGCCCAGTTGATCAGCTTGTCGGCGGAGGTGGTGACGAAGCCTTCTTCGAGAATGCCTTCTATTCCCATTATCCGATCCACCTCTCAGCCAACTTGCAGCCAGGGTAGCCGCATCGGGCGTCACTCACGGGACCCCAGGGCCCCCTCTCTTCCGCCTCCGGCGGAATTCTCCTTGCCGTGCGCATCCCCGCTTCCGCGGGGCCCCTGCTTACTGCTCGCGACGCTACTCCCATTCCAGCGCCCCTTTTTTCCACTCGTAGATGAAGCCGATTACGAGGATGCCGAGGAAAATCATCATGGCGATGTAGCCGAACCAGCCGATGTCGTCGAGCACCACGGCCCAGGGAAACAGAAAGGCGATTTCCAGATCGAAGATAATAAACAGGATGGCAACGAGGTAGTAGCGCACGTCGAAGGGCATGCGGGTGTCCTCGAAGGCCTCGAAGCCACATTCATAGGGCGAGGTCTTCTCGACGTCGGGCTTACGGGTGCCCAGCATGAAACCCATCAGGGTCATGACCAGCCCCGTTCCTATGCCGATGGCAATAAAAATCAGGACCGGTAGGTAATTCTCCAGCATGCAATCCTCATCCAACGCTTCCGGCTTTCGCCGGGTTATCTTCTTATGTCACGTTTCCGTGAAGCGTCACGCAGTCTAGGCCAGTGCGTTTGCGGGTGTCAAGCAAAGCAGATGAAAGCTTTTTATGCCAAATCAAGCAGTTAATCTGAGTTTGTGGGCCCATAAAAAAAGCCCATGAAGCGGGCAAAAAAAAGCGGACCATTCGATCCACTTTTTACTGATGGTGCCGACGGCCGGAGTCGAACCGGCACAGCTTTCGCCACTACCCCCTCAAGATAGCGTGTCTACCAATTCCACCACGTCGGCTGATAAGGCTTACTGTTTCGGTGTGTCGGTTGCCGGCACGGAGGGCTCGACCGGTACTTCCGGCATGTCGTCGGCTGGCGGAAGGTCCATGGCCGCATCAGCGGGTGCCGGGATATCGGTATCAGGCAGATCCGACGGGACAGCAGGTTTCTCAACCTCTACGCGCTCGGTCACACTGGTGTCGGCATTCTGCACGTCCCTCACCAGAGGTGAGGACAGCAATACACTGTTAATAAAAAACAGCGCTGCAAGCACCGCTGTGGCGCGGGTGAAAAATGACCCGCCTCCACCGGCTCCGAACACGGCGCCGGATGAACCTGCACCAAACGCAGCACCCATATCAGCGCCCTTACCCTGCTGCAACAGTACCAGCACAATAATGGCCAGCCCCAGCAGTACCTGTAGAATTAACAATGTTGTAAACATTCAACACACCCGAAGCGCAAGGCTCCATAGTTAAGCGGATATCCGAATAATACGTCATTCCGGCATTCGCCGGCATGACGGTTTGATTCGAAATTTCCTGGAAAAGTCAGTTTCCGGCTTTGCAGATAGCCAGGAAATCACCGGCATCCAGCGACGCCCCGCCGATAAGCCCACCGTCAATATCGGCCATGGCGAACAACTCCTCGGCATTACTACCCTTGACACTGCCGCCGTACAATATCTGCACCTTGTCTGCGACACCCGGGTTCAGACCGGCCAGCTTGCCGCGGATAAACGCATGTACATCCTGCGCCTGTTGCGGCGAAGCCGTTTTGCCGGTGCCAATTGCCCACACCGGTTCGTAGGCAATCACTGCATCACCAATGGCGTCGATACCTTCCAGCTCGATAACCGCATCCAGTTGGCGGGCAACCACATCTTCGGTTATACCCTGCTCGCGTTCTTCGAGCGTTTCACCGACACATAAAATCGGGATCAGGCCGAACTTGCGTGCTGCCGCAAATTTACGCGCTGTAAACGCATCGTCTTCACCGTACAGGGCACGCCGCTCGGAGTGGCCGACAATGGCGTAGGTACAGTTAAAATCCTTCAACATCGGACCAGAGACTTCACCGGTGAAAGCACCGTACTCCTGGTCACTGATATCCTGACTGCCGACGTCCACCTTGCTGTCAGCCAGCAGGTTGGAAACCAGCGGGATGTAAACAAAGGGCGGACAGACTGCAATCTGCGTATTTCCGGTATCCCCGGCGCCGGCAGTAATGCCCGCAACCAGTTGTTTGATGCTTTCCAGCGAACCGTTTAGTTTCCAGTTCCCGGCGACCAGTGTCTGACGCATGCGACTCTCCTGCAAGCCCTTGAAAATAGCCGCGTAGCGTAGCGGTATGGCCTGCAAAAATCAATCGGAATCGGCAATCCCGCCAACCGGCGTATGACCCTGGCCCGGGGAAACCCGTATCAGTTTCGTCATGCCGGATGAGACATTAATCCGGGGTTGCCTGACCCATAACGCAAGGATTTTCAATGGGGATCACCAGACTATCGCCATCGCGACGAATCAACGCCAGCGGCTGTTTGCGCACCAGCAAGCCGCTCTGCCCCCGGTACACGGTGTATTCATAGTCAGGCTCGATGGGCTGGTAGACAGAACTGCCGAATACCGTATCCAGCGGCGACAGCCCGGCCAGCCAGCCAGTCTCCGCTATTGCAGACTCGAGTAGCGAGGGTTCTGACAGTGCCCAGGCAATATGGGGGCTCTCGTTTTCCTGCGCAACATCCCGGTAGCGACCGCTCAAACGGTCGAGCCGGTAACGTGCATCCAGGCCAAGCAGGTTTGCCCAGGGCTTCCATTTGAGAAACTGTGCGTCGATCCGCCATTCGTCGCCATACAGCATGAAAGTCCGGGTATCACAGAAATCCCCGCTACGTACTTCAACGCGGAACTGTTGTGGCGCGACAGGCTGGAAAGTAAGCCGGGCAACCTGTGCCTCATCGGTCAGTCTTGAATAGGTCTGCAGATTCAGCCAGGTCAATACAGCGATGACACCCGATGCCACCAGCAGTAACAGAAGTACCCGACCCGTCAAACGCATAAAAACTCAGCCTGCCTCGCTGGACGTATCGACCGCACGCCCGACCACCTCGGCCAGCATTTGCGCCTGTGACAACACCAGCGCTCCATCCTCACCCTCCACCATGACCCGGATTAACGGCTCGGTGCCGGAAGGACGCAACAGCACTCGCCCCCGACCATCGAGACAGGCTTCGGCTTCGCGAACGGCATCCTGGATCAGCGTGCTGCTGTCGATATCGATGCGCCGCGCCAGCGGTACGTTGATCATATGCTGCGGGTATTTGTTCATGCCCTGCTTGAGTTCGTGCAGGGACTTGCCACGCTGTGCCACAGTCGCAAGCACTTGCAGGGCAGATACCATACCGTCGCCGGTCGAAGTACGATCGAGGCAGATGATATGACCCGACGACTCACCACCGAGTACGCCACCGTGCGACTCCAGCAACTCCATCACATAGCGGTCACCCACGTTGGCGCGCATAAAGGCAATACCCTGGTCACGGAAAGCATGCTCCAGGCCTAGGTTGGTCATCAGCGTGCCAACCACCGGACCTGCCAACTGGTCGGCATCCTGGCGGGAAGTCGCGATAATATAGAGCAATTCATCGCCATCGACGATTTCACCCTTGTGATCGACCATGATCAGGCGGTCACCGTCACCATCGAGCGCAATACCCAGGTCGGCCTGTTGTCGCAGCACTTCTTCACTTAACGTCTGCGGATAGGTGGAACCACAACCGTCATTGATATTCAGGCCGTTCGGCGACACGCCGATGGCGATCACCTCGGCACCCAGCTCATCAAGCACGCTCGGTGCAATGTGATAGGTCGCGCCATTGGCGCAATCGACAACGACTTTCATACCGGCCAGTGAACTGCGCGGTGGAATAGTACTCTTGCAGAATTCGATATAGCGCCCGTAGGCATCCTCGACACGCTCCGCCTTGCCAAGCCGTTCCGATGGCACAGTAACCATGGGCTTGTCGATTTCTTCCTCTATGGCCGCTTCGACCTCGTCCGGCAGCTTTGTGCCATCTGCGGAAAAAAACTTGATGCCGTTGTCGTAGTGTGGATTATGGGACGCGCTGATAACGACACCGGCGCAGGCATGCAGCGTCCGCGTCAGGTAAGCGATACCCGGCGTGGGCATGGGGCCGAGCAGGCGGATATCAAGACCGGCCGCAGACAGACCTGCTTCCAGCGCGGACTCGAACATGTAACCGGAAATCCGCGTGTCCTTGCCGATGACGACCCGCTTCGACGCACCGCAACCCAGCACACGACCCATCGCCCAGCCGAGCTTGAGCATGAACTCGGCGTTGATCGGGTGCTCCCCGACACGTCCGCGGATACCGTCAGTACCAAAATACTTTCTTCCCATAACCCAACTACCTCTTGCCCGTTTCCTGTAACGCAATACACATCTGCAACGCCTGCCGGGTCTCGGCAACATCGTGTGCCCGTACCAGCCTTGCCCCCCTTTCAACCGCCAGCACCGCCAGCGCCAGGCTGGCGGGCAGGCGTTCTTCGACATCCACGCCCAGCAGTTTCCCGATCATCGATTTTCTCGACAGGCCGACGAGTACAGGATACCCCCTGTCGACCAGCTCTTTGAGCCCGGCCAGTAACGCAAGATTCTGTTCAACGGTTTTACCGAAGCCAAAGCCCGGGTCCAGCAGGATGCGCTCCCCGGGAATACCGACGTTTTTGCAAACCCCGGCGCGCTGCAGGAGAAAATCACGTACTTCGTCGACCACATTGTCATATTCCGGGGCAGATTGCATGGTGCGTGGGTCACCCTGCATGTGCATCAGACACACTGGCACGTCACAGTCGGCAGCCGCTTCAACTGCGCCCGGTGCACGCAAGGCATTGACATCGTTGATCAAGCCCGCACCGGCCGCGACAGCGGCGCACATCACTTCGGGCTTTTGCGTATCAATAGATATCGGCACACCGAGCCGCGGCTGGAGCCGTTCGATCACCGGGATCACCCGCTCAAGCTCGTCCTGCAAGGAGACTTCCTGTGCACCGGGACGCGTGGATTCGCCACCGATATCGATAATCGCCGCACCGGCCGCCTCCATGTCGAATGCATGCTGCAGGGCTTTTTCAGGCGAAAAAAAATCACCCCCGTCGGAAAATGAATCGGGGGTGACATTGAGTACGCCCATCACCTGCGGGCGTGTCAGATCCAGAAACCTGCCGTTGCAATCCAGCCGCATATCAGCGTTTGCTCAAAGCACAGCAGGGGTACCGTAATAACCCGGGCGGCTAGTGCTGCCCGGCCGGGCCACCGATCGGGTCACTACCTTCGCTGGTGCCCTTGCTCTCTTCTTCAGCCGGGGCTGCTTTGCCGCTGCCACGGGACTGATCATCGTCCCAGTCCTGCGGGGGTCGCGGTGGTTTGCCCGACATGATGTCATTGATCTGATCCGAATCAATGGTTTCATACTTGATCAACGCTTCCGCCATACTGTGCAACTTGTCGAGGTTTTCTTTCAACAGGTGTTCGGCGCGCTGGTAGTTGCGATCAATAATGGAACGGATTTCGGCATCGATGGTATGTGCGGTTTCATCCGACACATTCTTGTGCTGGGTCACCGAATGCCCCAGGAAGACTTCACCTTCTTCCTCGCTGTAGGTCAGCGGACCCAGTCTTTCCGACAGGCCCCACTTGGTTACCATGTTTCGCGCCAGTTCGGTCGCACGCTGAATATCGTTTGAGGCTCCGGTCGTCACCATCTCGGGGCCAAAGATCAGCTCTTCGGCAATACGCCCGCCGAACAGGCTGGAGATCTGGCTTTCCAGTCGCTGCTTGCTGAAACTGTAACGGTCTTCCTCGGGCAGGAACATGGTGACACCCAGCGCCCGACCACGCGGAATGATACTGACCTTGTAGACCGGATCATGCGAGGGCACCAGGCGACCGACAATAGCATGCCCGGCCTCGTGATAGGCCGTGAGTTTCTTCTCGTCCTCGCTCATCACCATGGACTTGCGCTCGGCGCCCATCATGATCTTGTCTTTCGCCTTTTCAAGATCATCCATGTCCACCAGGCGCTTGTTGGCACGCGCAGCAAACAACGCGGCTTCATTCACCAGGTTGGCAAGATCAGCACCGGAAAACCCGGGAGTACCACGCGCGATAATGGACGGCTTGACGTCATCCGCCGCCGGCACCTTGCGCAGGTGAACCTTCAGAATCTGCTCGCGACCGCGCACATCCGGCAATGGCACCACCACCTGTCGATCAAAACGACCGGGGCGCAGTAACGCAGGATCAAGCACGTCGGGACGGTTGGTTGCCGCAATGACGATAACGCCTTCGTTGCCTTCAAAACCATCCATCTCCACCAGCAACTGATTAAGGGTTTGTTCACGTTCGTCGTGACCGCCGCCAAGGCCGGCACCACGGTGGCGACCGACGGCATCGATCTCATCGATAAAGATAATGCACGGCGCATGTTTCTTGGCCTGCTCGAACATGTCACGCACACGGGAGGCGCCGACACCGACGAACATTTCCACGAAGTCAGAACCGGAAATGGTGAAAAACGGCACCTTCGCCTCACCGGCAATGGCACGCGCCAGCAGGGTTTTACCGGTACCCGGTGAGCCCACCATCAACACGCCACGCGGAATCTTGCCGCCCAGCTTCTGGAACTTGCCGGGGTCGCGCAGGAACTCGACCAGCTCGGCGACTTCTTCCTTGGCTTCCTCGACGCCGGCAACATCATTGAAAGTGACCTTGATCTGGTCTTCGCCGAGCATGCGCGCCCGACTCTTGCCGAACGACATGGCACCACGGCCACCGCCGCCGCCCTGCATCTGGCGCATGAAGAATATCCACACACCGATCAGTAACAGCATCGGGAACCAGGAAATGAACACCTGCATCAACAGCGAGTCCTGTTCCGGCGGTTGCGCCTTGACTTCGACACCGTTGGATAACAGGTCATTGATCATTTCAGGATCGTTGGGCGTATAGGTCGAGAACTTCTCGCCACTGGTGCGCAGACCCTTGACGACACGACCATCGATCACAACACTCTGTACACGACCGGCTTTAACATCGGCAATGAATTCGGAATAAGGAACACTCTGTGCACGGGGTGCCGGAGGTCCGAAGTTGTTGAATACTGACATCAGGACGACCGCAATGATCACCCAGAGCAGGATATTTTTCGCCATGTCGTTCAAATCGTGTACCTCATTAACTAGTAAAATTGCTGACGGCGATTGTCGGGCAGGAAAAGACTGAAAGGCATTGTCCTGTAAGGCGTTTCGGCCCGGAAGGTTATTTCCTGAAACGATACTATACTTTCTTACCCCGGGCCAGCGCATAAACCTCACGACTGCGTGGTCGAGAGGCCTTCGGTTTACGGATCAGCACCTTGTTGTAGTGCTTGCGAAGGTTACGCACCAGCGCGTCAAAACCTTCGCCCTGGAACACCTTGACCAGCATATCGCCCCCGGGTTTCAGCACCTGGTCGGCAAAATCCACTGCCAATTCCACAAGATACATCGATCGCGGGATGTCCACGGCTTCCGCCCCACTCATATTGGGGGCGATGTCCGACAATACAAGGTCAATCTCCCTGCCATCGAGCATTTTCATCAGCGATTCAAGCACAGTATCTTCGCGGAAATCACCCTGCAGAAAGTCCACACCGGGCAAGGGATCCATGGGCAGGATGTCCATGGCCATGATTTTTCCCTTACGGCCGACGAGCGGCAACGCATACTGGCTCCAGCCCCCAGGGGCGGCGCCCAGGTCCACAACCGTCATCCCCGGTTTAAGGACCCGGTCACGCTGCTGGATTTCGTCGAGCTTGTAAACGGCACGCGAACGGTACCCCTCGCGCTGGGCCCGCTTCACATACTCATCATTAAAATGCTCTCTCAACCAGCGGTTGCTGCTCTTGGTCCTGGACATAATCCCTGATTCGCCTGCGGGGTTCGGGTATACTTTCGCGCCGGATTCGGAGTATTAATGAATGTCACTGTCGGAACAACAGAAAAAGCATCTGCGCGGGCTTGGCCACAAACTCAAGCCGGTTATCATGGTCGGCAACAACGGGCTAACCAAGTCATTGCTGGATGAGTTCGAGCGCTCAATCGCGCACCACGAACTGATCAAGGTCAAGCTGTCTGTCGGCGACCATGAAACGCGTGACAAGGCAATCGCCGACATGTGCGAGCACAGCCATGCACAACTGATCCAGCGCGTAGGCAACATGGCCCTGCTGTTCCGCAAGAGAAAGAAAAAATCCGCCTTCGAATCGCTGTAGGTTCCGCCGTTACTGCTTCACCCAGCCCGAGAAATCGCAATCTACCGGGAAGACACCAGCCGCATCGCAGGCAAATGATCCTGCGAACTGCTTGTCGGCGCTTAGCATCACAGTAATAACACCTGAATCACCCGCGCTATTGTTAAACGTGCCCTGCCAGCGGCCAAAGGCAGAACTGAAGGCGCCCGACAAATCCACATTTGTACTGACCCCGTTTCCATTGGCGGTGCACAGCAGGTTAAGGCATGACGCTGTCGAGGCAAACTCCTGCGAAGTGGTGAAGTCCGTTACAACGCTATTCCCGCTCCAGTTACCGTCCGTATCATTAATAAAGAATGTCGGCAAACCAGGCGCATCTTTCTGTACAACACCGAAGTTAAAACCATCATCGACGAAGCCAGCATGCTGTACCGCTGCGTCAATAAAGAACGCCACAACCGTTCCATCACTGAGGGTCAGGGTAAACAAGGTATCAGACTCCCGGACGATGCTACCGGTAAGTCCCTGGTCGACTGCATCGACAAGAATCTGGCTGATGGCCCCACCGGCTATCGTAATCTGGTAACTACGCAATACGTCTGCCGTGTCGTTCATGCTGCCAAACCAGGCCCCGTCGAGCGACTGAATCGGCACATTGACTGAAAATCCCGTGCTTCCACCAGATCCGCCACCGCAGCCGGCAAGCGAGAAAACCAGGGCTACCACACTGGCAAAGCGCATTATTATTCTGAATAGTGAACGATCAAGATACATCCCCCCTCCTCACTGGACAGACTCCAGTAGCAAAGAACTCATGTTTACCGTCATTGGCTTCTTCACCAGGCATCATACTTTTTATTCGCCTGTCTGTCCTTCAGGGGATGGCCTGGTCAGTTTTCCTGGCGCGCCACGACCAGCACCAACCCGAGTATGCTGGTAAAAAGGTAGGCGATCGAAGCGATGCCGTGCATTGTGGCGAATGCCTCGCTACCTGCGAGCCCCTCAACACGCATGTCCGCGACGGCGGGCGCCAGTACAAACTGACCGATCGCGGTAAGCGCCAGCATAATCAGCAACACCACAGCACGCAGGTTCAGGCGTTTTTGTGGATGTTGAATCTGGTTAAAAAGCAACAGCAGGCTGCCGCAGGCCAGGCCCACCCAGGCGATGATGTTGAACATGACGCCAGCCAGGGTACCGGCCAGCGCTCGATCTTCAAGGGTGGCAAACAGGGCCGGTGCGACCATGTAGCCGATGGCCCACAGACCGCCGACCCACAGTGTCAGCAGGATGCGTTCGCCAGCGTGTAATCGGGCTGAAGGCATGGTTAGTCAAGGAACCTCTGAATTAATGCGTCATTGCGAGGAACGAAGTGACGCGGCAATCTCTAACAGACTGATTCCACCGTATGAGATTGCCACGCTTCGCTCGCAATGACGTGAATTCTGAATTAATCGGAGGCTCCTTGATTATTCATACCGGACTTCGACAATCTCGAAGGTTTTCTCGCCGCCTGGCGTTACCACCGTGACCACATCATCCTGGAACTTTCCGATCAGTGCGCGTGCAATCGGCGAGCTGAAGGAAATCCGTCCTTCCTTGATGTTCGCTTCGTCTTCACCGACGATCTGGTAGGTCACCTCATCGCCGGTGTCTTCATCGACGATAACCACGGTGGCACCAAACACGACTTTGCCACCGGCGTCCAGCTCCGTCACATCAATAATGGTGGCGTTGGAGAGCTTGCCATCGATTTCCTTGATGCGACCCTCGGCAAAACTCTGTTGTTCCCGCGCAGCGTGATACTCGGCATTTTCTTTCAGGTCACCGTGTGCACGGGCCTCGGCAATCGCCGCTATGATACGCGGACGGTCTACCATCTTGAGCCGCTGTAACTCTTCACGCAGCTTTTCCGCCCCTTTTTTTGTCAATGGAACCTTGTCGCTCATGCCACGTACTCCTGGTGCAGATCCTGCAACCGGTCAACTATCGGTGAGTCAATACAGGTCAGCGCGAGACTGGTCGCATAGGCGTGTGCGATAGTGGTGCTGTAGGGCACCTTGTGTTGCAACGCCGCACCCCGGATCGTGTATGAATCCGCGATGGCCTGTTTGCCTTCTGTGGTGTTTACAATCAGATCGATCTGTTCGTTCTTTATCATATCGACAATATGCGGGCGGCCTTCCATGACCTTGTTCACCACCTCACAGGGTGTACCTGCTGCACTGATTGCACTGGCCGTTCCCCGCGTAGCCACCACGGTAAAGCCCTGCTTGACCAGTTCAGCGGCCACCTGCACAGCATCCTCCTTGTCGGCCTCACGGACACTGATAAAGACCTTGCCACCGGCGCGGGGAAGCACCTCACCGGCAGCGACCTGCGCCTTGGCAAAGGCTTCGCCGAAACTGCGGCCAATCCCCATGACTTCGCCGGTGGATTTCATCTCGGGACCCAACAGGGGATCAACACCCGGGAATTTCACGAACGGGAACACGGCTTCCTTGACCGAGAAGTACGAAGGTACACGTTCTTCCGTCATACCCTGCTCGACCAGCGATCGACCGGCCATGCAACGCGCGGCAATCTTGGCCAGTGGAAGTCCGGTTGCCTTGGAAACAAACGGCACGGTCCGCGAGGCACGTGGATTCACTTCCAGTACGTAGACCTTTTCACCCTGGATGGCAAACTGGGCATTCATCAAACCGACTACATTCAGCGCCTTTGCCATGATCCGCATCTGCTCGCGCATGACGTCCTGGACTTCTTTGCTGAGACTGTAGGCCGGCAGGGAGCAGGCAGAATCACCGGAGTGCACGCCGGCCTGTTCGATGTGCTGCATGATGCCGCCAATCAGGACATTCTCACCATCGCAAATGGCGTCGACATCGACTTCGATTGCGTCATTCAGGAAACGGTCCAGCAACACGGGGGATTCATTGGACACGCTGACGGCAACGGCCATGTAGTTACTCAGGTCATCTTCGTTATACACGATCTCCATGGCGCGGCCGCCCAGTACATAGGACGGTCGAACCACCAGTGGATAACCGATCTCGCCGGCCAACGCCAGCGCCGCATCCACACTGCGCGCAGTACGATTGGGCGGTTGTAACAAGGCATTTTCCACAATCAGTTGCTGGAAGCGCTCGCGGTCTTCCGCCAGGTCGATACTGTCCGGCGTGGTACCGATAATAGGTGCCCCGGCTTCTTCCAGTGCACGTGCCAGCTTCAGTGGTGTTTGTCCGCCATACTGGACGATCAGACCTTTCGGCTGTTCCTTGTGAACAATCTCCAGCACATCTTCCAGGGTCAGCGGCTCGAAGTAGAGACGATCTGAAGTATCGTAATCGGTAGAAACGGTTTCCGGGTTACAGTTGACCATGATGGTTTCATAACCATCTTCACGCATCGCCAGTGCGGCGTGCACGCAACAATAGTCAAACTCGATACCCTGGCCGATGCGGTTCGGACCACCCCCCAGCACCATGATTTTTTCACGGCGTGTCGGCTCGGCCTCGCACGCTTCCTCGTAGGTTGAATACAGGTAGGCCGTACTGGTCGAAAACTCGGCGGCACAGGTATCCACGCGCTTGTAAACCGGGCGTACATCGAACTCATGGCGTAACTTGCGGAATGCCGACTCGTCGATACCCAGCAGGGTTGCCAGGCGGCGGTCGGAAAAACCCTTGCGTTTCAGCTTGCGGACACGTTCACGGTTCAGTGCAGCAACACCCTGTTCGCGCACTTCGTCCTCGATCTGCAACAACTCTTCGACCTGCACCAGGAACCACGGGTCGATTTTCGTCAGGTCGTGGATTTCCTCCAGCGACAGTCCGGCGCGGAACCCGTCACCGAGATACAGGATGCGCTCAGCACCCGCATCGCGCAGTTCACGACGGATGGTATCCAGCGCATTGTCCTGGGCCAGATCGATGTGCTCGTCAAAACCGTAGATCCCGGTTTCCAGGCCGCGCAATGCCTTCTGCATGGACTCCTGGAAAGTGCGGCCAATGGCCATCACTTCGCCAACCGATTTCATCTGTGTCGTCAGGCGGTTTTCCGCCCGTGGAAATTTCTCGAAGGTGAAGCGCGGGATCTTGGTGACAACATAATCGATCGACGGCTCGAATGAAGCCGGTGTGGCGCCGCCGGTGATTTCGTTCTGCAATTCATCCAGCGTATATCCAACCGCCAGCTTCGCCGCCACCTTGGCGATCGGGAACCCGGTCGCCTTGGAGGCCAGGGCCGAGGACCGTGACACACGCGGGTTCATTTCGATAATGATCATGCGGCCGTTTTCAGGATCGATGGCGAACTGCACGTTGGACCCGCCGGTATCCACGCCGATCTCACGCAACACCGCCAGCGAGGCGTCGCGCATGATCTGGTATTCCTTGTCGGTCAGCGTCTGCGCCGGCGCAACAGTGATGGAATCGCCGGTATGTATGCCCATCGGATCGAAGTTCTCGATGGAGCAGATAATGATGCAATTGTCCTTGTGGTCGCGCACCACCTCCATCTCGTACTCTTTCCAGCCGAGAATGGATTCTTCCACCAGCAGTTCGCTGGTCGGCGACAGTTCCAGGCCACGCTCGCAGATTTCGATGAACTCGTCCCGGTTGTAGGCGATGCCGCCACCGCTACCGCCCATTGTAAAAGAGGGGCGGATCACGGTCGGGTAACCGACCTGCGCCTGCACCTGGAACGCTTCTTCCAGGCTGTGCGCCACGGCCGCGCGCGGCATGTCGAGACCGATCCTGATCATCGCTTCACGGAACTGGTCGCGGTCTTCGGCCTTGTCGATGGCCTCGCGCCTGGCGCCAATCATTTCCACACCGAATTTTTCCAGCACGCCCTCGCGCGCCAGGTCCAGTGCACAGTTCAGCGCCGTCTGGCCACCCATGGTCGGCAGCAACGCATCGGGCTTTTCCTTTTCGATGATACGCGCTACCGTTTCCCAGGTAATCGGTTCGATGTAGGTTGCATCCGCCGTGTTCGGGTCGGTCATGATGGTCGCCGGGTTGGAGTTGACCAGGATAACCCGGTAGCCCTCTTCCTTCAGCGCCTTGCAGGCCTGCGCGCCCGAGTAGTCAAATTCACAGGCCTGGCCGATCACGATGGGACCCGCGCCGATGATGAGGATGCTGTTTATGTCAGTTCTTTTTGGCATGCGCCTGTTTGCTCACTTAATAAATTCAGGGTGCCGTCATTGCGAGCGCAGCGCGGCAATCTGTTTGGCATGGTGCCAGACTGAAAAAGATTGCCGCGCTGCGCTCGCAATGACGATGATTTCGCGCAATGACGGTTTCAAGCCGTTGCCTGTGCGTTTTCACCACGTGCCGCATCGATCAGTTCGATAAAGTGATCGAACAGTGGTGCGACATCGTGCGGGCCGGGGCTGGCTTCCGGGTGACCCTGGAAACTGAACGCCGGTTTGTCGTTGCGGTGCACGCCCTGCAGGGACTGGTCGAACAGCGAACGGTGGGTGGCCACGAGGCAGTCCGGTAACGTTGCATCGTCCACGGCAAAACCGTGGTTCTGGCTGGTGATCATCACCACTCCGCTGTCGAGATCCTGCACCGGGTGGTTGGCGCCGTGGTGACCGAATTTCATTTTCACCGTCTTCGCACCACTGGCCAGTGACAATAGCTGGTGGCCGAGGCAGATACCGAACACCGGCACATCCTTTTCCAGAATGGTACGGATAGCCTCGATGGCGTAATCACACGGCTCCGGATCACCCGGGCCGTTGGACAGAAACACACCATCCGGATTCAGATCCATCACGACCTGTGCCGGGGTCTGTGCCGGCACCACGGTGATACGGCAACCACGATCCACCAGCATGCGCAAGATGTTGCGCTTGATACCGAAATCATAGGCCACCACGTGCCGCGGCAGCTTCTCGTCAATGGGGTGTGGTGCCTCGGGCAGGCCACCTTCCAGCGTCCAGCTGCCCTGCGCCCACTCATAGGGCTGGTGGGTGGTGACTTGTTTCGCCAGGTCCATGCCCTTCAGGCCGGGGAAGGCGCGTGCGGCCTCGATAGCGGCCTGCTCGTCGATCTGTTCGCCTGCCATCAGGCAACCCGCCTGGACACCTTTTTCACGAAGGATACGCGTCAGGCGGCGGGTATCGATATCGGCAATACCGACAATACCCTGCTCCCCGAGATACGCATCCAGCGGCTGGCGGCCACGCCAGCTGCTGTAAGCCAGCGGGAGGTCACGGATAATCAACCCGGCGCACTGAATGCGCGACGATTCTTCATCATCCGGGTTCACCCCGACGTTGCCGATGTGCGGATAGGTCAGCGTCACCAACTGGCGCGCATAGGAAGGATCGGTCAGGATCTCCTGGTACCCGGTCATAGCGGTGTTGAACACCACTTCACCTGTGCTTTGGCCAGCCGAACCGATCGACCGCCCGCGAAACAGGCTGCCGTCTGCCAGGGCCAGTAAGGCCGATGTAGTCAATGAAACCTCCAGCAGGAGTTGTGCGTTGTGTTGCTGGCCGGACGCCAGACGACTTCAGGCGGTCAGAATGACTGCATCGGAAGCGGCGAGATTGTACTCGAAGCACCGCTCCCTGCCAAGGTGGCAGAACAGAATTTATCGGAAGTTCAGGGACCTGCAAAATCAGGAATAGGCGCCGCGCTCCTGCATGGCCTTTTTGGGCCAGCGCCGCTTGGTGCACAGCCACTGGCCGGGCACGCGGCGAATCAGGCCTGCGACAGCCTCGTTCATCTCCGCGGTAAGCAGTTCAATGGATTTTGGCTCACCTGTAGTGGCATCCCGCCAGGGAATGGATGGGTGCAGTATGACGCGAAAGCGCGCATCCCCCACCCGCTCGGTATGCACTGGCACAATATCGCACTCGAACTTGCGTGCCAGCCAGGCCGGCATGGTGGTGGTTGCAGCCTCAAGTCCGGCAAACGGAGACAGCGGTGCGTCTTCTACACGCACGTCCACGTGCAGACCGACCGAGCGCCCCTGCTTCAGGCTTTTCATCAAATTTCGCACGGCATTGCGGACGGGCACCAGCCCACACCCGAGTCGCTGCCTGCGCGGCATCACCAATGCGTCGAGCCGCGGGTTATCCTGGGGCTTGTAGACGACATCTACAGGATAACCGAAGTGCTGGATACCCCAGGACGACAGTTCCCAGTTACCGAGATGGGCGGCAACAAATATGCAAGGCTTCCGGTGTGCCAGAAAATCCGCATCGGTATTCTCACAGACGACCTCGATAGCGGGTGTGTCTGTGACAGTGTTTGTCAGCGTATCCAGGTGGACAAACTCGGCCAGCGTCGCGCCGAGACTGCCCCACACCTGCCGCGACAACGCCTCGATTTCGGTTTTACTGCGTTCCGGACACATGATGGCCAGGTTGGCACGGACATGACGATGCTTGGCGGAGTGCGGACCGATAAACCGCATAATACGTCGACCAAGCGCCGAAGCGCGCTCAGGCGACAATCCCCCCACCAGCAACCACAGTCCGCGCAACATGACTGTCTCACGCCACCAGCGGAAACGCATGGCGGTATTTGCGGGTATTGGTGCAGTGGACACCGGCTTTCGCCGCTGTGACGGGGTCGTCGAAGGTTCATTAGGCATCGTAGGCGCCCTTGTCTCGCATACGCAACTTCGGCCAGCGCCGCTTGGTGCACATCCACTGGTCAGGGTGTTCCCGGATCAGCCTGCCAATCACCGTGTTCATTTGTTCGGTAAGAAAACGGATGGCGTCTGCGTCAGAATAATCCTCGGGTGGACGTTCCAGCGCCGGGAACAAGGTGACGCGAAAACGCGCACCGGGCAGCCGTTCGGTTCGTACCGGCACAATATCCAGTCCGGTCTTCACCGCCAGGAAAGCCGGTCCTGTGGTGGTAGTGGCATCTTCACCCAGTAGCGGAAACAGCTCCCCGTCATCAACCCGCACATCAACGTGCAACCCGACCGAGCGCCCCTGCTTCAATGCCTTGAGCATCGGTCGCAGGGCATTCTGCTTGGTAATAAAACCGCAATCGAGTACCGAAAGGTAATCCTGGATCTGTGCATCAAGATACGGATTGGCGAGCGGGCTGTAGACCAGATCGACAGGGATACCCAGTTGACGAAGCGCAGCAGCCGAGAAATACAGGTTACCGAGATGTGCCGCAACAAAGATGCAGGGACGCTCCCGGTTGCGGAACGCGGCATCTTCATTTTCGCAGACCACCTCGAACTGTGGCTCACCGTCCCTGCCGACCAGTTTTCCGAGGTGCGGGTATTCGGCGATGACACTACCGATGTTGCGCCACACGCCACGCGCCAGCAACTGGATTTCACGCTCATCGAGGTCCGGGCAGGCCATTCGCAAGTTGGCAACAACATGCCGGTGCTTGGCGCTACGCGGCCCCAGCCAGCCAAACACCCTGGCACCGAACGACGAAGCGGTTTCGGGAGACAACAGCGACATAAACCACCAGAACAGGCGCATCAATGCCGCTTCCAGCCACTGACCAGACCGGGTCAGCCAGGAAAAACGCTCATCGCCTTTCCACAGCAGTCTCGCCATGTCAGTGAGAAACCGGCAGGCCTGGCATCCGGGCAGCCTGTATCAGGAAACCGGGCACACTCCGCGCCGGGTAACATGGGCGGCCATCAGAGGCCAAGCACATCGTGCATGTCATAGAGGCCACTGGAATGCCCGCTGACCCAGCCGGCTGCACGCACCGCACCGGAGGCAAAGGTCATTCGGCTGGAAGCCTTGTGGATAATTTCCACACGCTCGCCTTCGGCGGCAAACATGACCGTGTGTTCGCCGACAATATCGCCGGCACGAATGGTTTCAAAACCGATGGTGTTACGGTCACGTGCACCCGTGATGCCTTCCCGTCCATACACGGCACAGGTTTTAAGATCGCGCCCCAGTGCATCGGCAACCACTTCTCCCATGCGCAGTGCGGTACCGGAGGGTGCGTCCACCTTGTGGCGGTGGTGCGCTTCGATAATTTCGATATCGACATCATCGCCCAGTACGCGCGCGGCAATGTCGAGCAACTTGAGACACAGGTTTACGCCAACGCTCATGTTGGGCGCAAACACAATACTGATGTCTTTCGCGGCGTCCTGAATCTGCTGCTTCTGTTCTTCACTGAAGCCGGTGGTGCCGATCACCATGGATTTTCCGTGCCGGCGGCACAGGTCGAGGTGCACCAGCGTGACAGCCGGTGCGGTAAAATCAATCAGTACATCAAAGTCGTCGACAACCGCTTCCAGGTTGTCGCCGATCAGCACGCCCAGCGCGCCCACACCGGCCACCACACCGGCATCACTGCCAATCAGCTCATGACCCGGACGTTCGGTCGCAGCACCCAGCGAAAGCCCCTCGGTACGCTGGCAAGCGTCGATGAGGTTCCGCCCCATGCGGCCGGCAGCACCGGGAATCGCTATACGCGTCATGCTGTTTTCTCTCTTTAGAACTTCACGCCGTCGAAAAACTTCTTTACCCCGTCCAGCCAGGAATGCGCTTGCGGGCTATGCTTCTTATTGTCCTTCATGCTGCCGTCCAGTTCACGCAGTAATTCCTTCTGCTTCGAACTGAGCTTGACCGGCGTTTCCACCACCACGCGACACAACAGGTCACCGACGGCATTGTCACGCACCGGTTTAACGCCCTTGCCACGCATGCGGAACAGCTTGCCGGTCTGCGTGCCTTCCGGCACTTTCAGCTTGACCCGGCCGTCCAGTGTAGGCACCTCGAGTTCGCCACCGAGCGCCGCCGTGGCATAGCTGATCGGGACTTCGCAATAAAGGTCGGCATCGTCACGCTTGAAGATTGCGTGTTCCTTGACCTGGATCTGCACATACAGATCTCCCGGCGGCCCGCCGTTCTCACCCGCTTCACCTTCGTTGGCCAGGCGTATCCGGTCGCCGGTATCGACACCGGCCGGCACCTTCACCGACAGGGTCTTTTGTTCCTTTATACGACCCTGTCCGTGGCAGTCGCCACAGGGATCGCTGACAACCGAGCCGGTGCCATTACAGCGCGGACAGGTCTGCTGGACCGAGAAAAAGCCCTGCTGCATGCGTACCTGACCGTGGCCACCACAGGTGGTACAGGTAGTGGGCTGGGTGCCTTTTTTTGCACCAGACCCCCCGCAGGTCTTGCAGCTGGTAAAAGTGGGTACACGAATTTTGACCGTCGTACCGTGCACCGCGTCCTCGAGTGACAGTTCCAGGTTATAACGCAGGTCGGCACCACGATAGACGCGCTGCCCCCCGCCGCCGCCACGCCCCCCCCCGAAGATGTCACCGAAAACATCACCGAAAACATCACTGAAGCTGGCGCCACCGCCACCACCACCGCCGAACCCTCCGCCGCCGCCCATGGAAGGATCGACGCCGGCATGCCCGAACTGATCATACGCAGCGCGCTTCTGCGCATCACAAAGAACTTCATAGGCTTCCTTGGCCTCCTTGAACTTCTCTTCAGACTCGGCGTCGTCCGGGTTGCGGTCCGGGTGGTGCTTCTGCGCGGCTCGCCGGTAGGCTTTCTTCAGTTCCGCGTCACTGACGTTTTTGGCCACGCCCAGTATTTCGTAATAATCTCGCTTCGACATATTTTAGTTTCTGTATTTCGGGAGAGTCTGATTAACCCGTCATTGCGAGCGCAGCGCGGCAATCTCGTAACGTGGCAACAGTCGTTTGGAGATTGCCACGGCGCTACACGCCTCGCAATGACGGATGATGAAAATTAACCAGCGTTTCCCTCGTTGTTAACGACCAAAACGCCAAGGTTAGCACGAAGGCAACACTTGGCGTTCCGGCGGTCCTGTTATAAGCGGCGAACCGCTCGAACCGCCCCGGCAACATCACCGGGGCTATGGTCACAGCTTACTTGTTATCGTCCTTGACCTCTTCGAACTCGGCATCGACAACATCATCGCCGGCGTCCGCAGAAGCTTCAGCCTGCTCGCCACCCGGTGCCGCACCGGCAGCACCTTCGGCGCCACCCTGCTCGGCGTAGAGTTTCTCGGCGAGCTTGCCGGACAACTCGGCCAGCGCAGCCGTTTTGGCTTCGATGGCTTCCTTGTCGTCACCCTTGAGGGTTTCCTTCAGTTCCTCGATCGCCTTGTCGATGGCGGCCTTCTCGTCGGCACTGACCTTGTCCTCACCCAGATCCTTGAGTGACTTCTCGGTGGCGTGGATCATGTTGTCCGCCTGGTTACGGGCATCCGCCAGCTCGTGGAACTTGCGATCCTCGTCGGCGTGCGCCTCGGCGTCCTTTACCATCTGTTCGACTTCGGATTCCGACAGACCGCTGGATGCCTTGATGACGATCTTCTGCTCCTTGCCGGTACCCTTGTCCTTCGCGGACACGTTGAGAATACCGTTGGCGTCGATATCAAAAGTAACCTCGACCTGCGGTACGCCACGCGGTGCCGGCGGGATGTCGGTCAGGTCGAAGCGGCCCAGCGATTTGTTGGCCGATGCCACTTCGCGCTCACCCTGCAAGACATGCACCGTCACTGCATTCTGGTTGTCGTCGGCGGTCGAGAACACCTGCGTCGCCTTGGTCGGGATGGTGGTGTTCTTCTCGATCAGCTTGGTCATGACACCACCCAGCGTTTCGATACCCAGTGACAGCGGGGTTACGTCGAGCAACAGCACGTCCTTGACGTCGCCACCGAGCACACCACCCTGGATCGCCGCACCAACGGCAACCGCTTCGTCCGGGTTGACGTCTTTGCGTGGCTCCTTGCCGAAAAAGTTCTGTACCGCTTCCTGCACCTTGGGCATACGTGTCTGGCCACCGACCAGGATAACGTCGTCGATTTCACCGACCGACAGACCGGCATCTTTCAGCGCCAGCTTGCACGGATCAATCGTGCGGGTCACCAGATCCTCGACCAGCGATTCCAGCTTGGCACGGGTGATCTTCAGGTTCATGTGCTTCGGACCGGTCGCATCCGCCGTGATGTACGGCAGGTTGATATCGGTCTGCTGGCTGGAAGACAGCTCGATCTTGGCCTTTTCAGCCGCTTCCTTCAGGCGCTGCATGACCAGCGGATCACCGCGCAGATCAATGCCCTGGTCCTTCTGGAACTCGTCGGCCAGGTAGTCGATCAGGCGCTTGTCGAAGTCTTCACCACCGAGGAAGGTGTCACCGTTGGTGGACAACACTTCGAACTGATGTTCACCATCGACTTCTGCAATCTCGATGATGGAGATATCAAACGTACCGCCACCCAGATCGTAGACAGCGATCTTGACGTCGCCACGCTTCTTGTCCATGCCGTAGGCCAGCGCTGCCGCCGTCGGCTCATTGATAATACGCTTGACGTCCAGGCCTGCGATCTTGCCGGCGTCCTTGGTTGCCTGACGCTGCGAATCATTGAAGTAAGCCGGCACAGTAATAACCGCGTCGGTGACATCTTCACCCAGGTAGTCTTCTGCCGTCTTCTTCATCTTCTGCAGCACGCGGGCCGCGACTTCCTGCGGCGCCATCTTCTTGCCATTGACTTCCACCCAGGCGTCGCCATTGTCGGCCTTGATGATCTTGTAGGGGACAAGCTCCATGTCCTTCTGGACTTCCGGATCTTCAAACCGGCGACCGATCAGGCGCTTGATGGCAAACAGGGTGTTGGCCGGATTGGTAATCGCCTGGCGCTTGGCTGCCTGGCCCACCAATACCTCATCGCCATCCGCGAATGCTACAACGGAGGGTGTGGTGCGATCGCCTTCACTGTTTTCAATAACACGGGGTTCACCACCTTCCATCACTGCAACGCAGGAATTGGTGGTTCCGAGATCTATACCGATTATTTTGCCCATTTGCTTGTCTCTCCTGGATTCAAATTCTGTTTAAAACTTTTCAACTGTTTCACTAGGTGGGGGCGCTGTCAGGTTTTTCAAGCCTGTTCGTTGAGTGAGCTGCCGGCAGGCGCCTTCGACACCATGACCATGGCCGGCCGGATCAGCCGGTCATTCAGCATGTAGCCCTTCTGCATCACCGCCACAACCGTGTTCGGCTCCACATCATCACGTTCCTGCATGGACATGGCCTCATGATAATCTGGATTAAATTTCTCGCCTACTGGATTGATTTCTTTAATATTAAACTTATCAAGAACAGAGCTGAGCATCTTCAGTGTAAGCTCACTGCCTTCAATAAGTTTTTCCACGTCGTGGTTTTCACTGGCAGCCGCCAGACCCATTTCGAGGCTGTCCTTGACGGGCAAAAGTTCTGCCGCAATCTTTTCCAGCGCGAACTTGTGTGCATTGACCAGGTCACGTTCGCTGCGTTTGCGCAGGTTATCGATCTCGGCTTGCAGACGCAGGCACTGATCCCAGTGCTCGTCCGCCTTGGAGCGCGCATCCGTTAGCAGCGCGTGCAATTCCTCGTGGCTGTGATCGCCGGCTTCACCGCCGTCGTCCGCCGCCCCGCCTGCCTGCGCAGCAAAACCCTGCTCGTCTTCCGGCGATACGTTCTGTTCCTTAGCCATCTATTACCTCTTTAATAAACAATATGTTATTAAATATATCTCTAGTTAAACCGTCATTGCGCGCTACGCTCGCAATGACAACGCCAGTGCCAAAACATGGGGACTAATCCTTAGGATTCAAGGCCGCGCTCAATATCCGCGCCGTCGCATCCACAATCGGGATAATCCGTTCGTAGGCCATGCGCGTCGGACCGATAACACCCAGCACGCCGAGCACCTTGCCGTTCACTGAATACGGGGCCGTCACCAGGCTGCACTCGTCGAGCATCTGGTAGCCGGATTCCTCGCCGATGAAAATCTGTACGCCCTCGCTCTCCACACACTGATCGAGCAGACCGAGGATTTCGCGCTTTTCATCAAAAGCCTCGAACAGGTGGCGCATTGTCGTGACATTGCAAAGCTCATCACAGTCCATCAGATTGGTCTGCCCGGCCAGCACATAATCACTGCCCTTTTCCGCCTCGCCCAGCATCTTGTCTGCCATGGTCATGGCAGTGGTCATCATGCGATTGAGGTTTTCACGGGTTTCTTTCAGTTCGGCGATCAGTGTAGCGCGCACGCTTTTCAGTTCTTTGCCGGCGAACTGCTCATTCAGAAAACTGGAATATTGTTGCAACTCGGCTGCGCCGTAGTCTCGTTCTGTATTGAGGATACAGTTCTGCACCTCGGTATCGCTGATCACCAGGATCGCCAGCACCTTGCGGTTCGACAAGGGCAGGAATTCGACACGTTGCAGCGACGCGTGCTCGTTGCGTGGCAGGGTAACAACACCGGCCAGACGGGTCACGTCGGACAACAGGCTGGAAGCCGTTTCAACCAGATCCCGACTGTCTCCCCCGATATCGAGATTCTCCTGGAGCTCTTCGACCGTTTGTTGTTCCAGCGGCTTGACCGACAGTAGCGTGTCCACGAACAACCGGTACCCCTGCACGGTGGGCACACGGCCTGCCGAGGTGTGGGGTGAACGCACCAGCCCGAGATCCTCGAGGTCGGCAATCACATTGCGCACCGTGGCCGGACTGAGCTTCAGGCCCGCGTCACGCGCAAGCGTACGCGAACCCACGGGTTGTCCCTCGCGGATATAACGCTCGGTAAGCGCTTTCAGCAAGTGCTGTGCGCGCTCGTTCAGCTCGGCAGCCACGACCTTCCCCAGCCTCTTGTGGATTTACTCAAAGTGTAACTTTAGCACTCTTGCATCCGGAGTGCTAACAGCCGCCCCCTGCACCGGCTAAAAAATTTGCTGAAATAGACAGTTGGCGCAACGCCACGGAACCGCTAGCATTAGCCTGACATGACTAATCGCTTCCAGACCATCGGCCTGATCGCCAAACCCGGCGATAGCGCCGTCGCCAGTACCCTGACCACACTGTTGGGCGAACTGGAGCGTCGTGGCCTGCCGGTGCTGCTGGATCCCAGCGCTGCCGCCTATTTCGAGCACCCGTCTGCAGATGTCGTGGAGCGCGCGGCGCTTGCCACTCGCTGCGATCTCGTGATTGTCGTGGGGGGTGATGGCACCCTGCTCAATGCTTCCCGCAGTGTGGCAGGCGCCGACGTTCCGGTGCTGGGTGTAAACCTGGGCCGGCTGGGTTTTCTTGCCGACGTATCACCGAACGAAATGTGCGACCGCCTGAATGAAATCCTGGCCGGTGACTACGAGGAAGAAAAACGTTCACTGCTGCATGCCAGCGTGATCCGTGGAAACGACATCGTCAGTGAAAGCGATGCGCTGAATGATGTGGTGGTGCATAAATGGGATATCGCACGCATGATCGAGGTCGATACCCATATCGATGACAGGTACCTCAATACGGTACGCGCCGACGGCCTGATTGTATCAACACCCACCGGCTCCACAGCCTATGCCCTGTCCGGTGGCGGCCCGATCCTGGACCCGGGACTGGACGCGCTTGTACTGGTACCCATCTGCCCGCACACCCTCAGTAACCGCCCTATCGTGGTCAGTGACCAGGTGCGCATCGATGTTCGTCTGCACGGTGATGGCGACAGCAAGGCCCAGGTCACCTGTGACGGTCAGGTCAACTACACCCTGTTCGGCGGCGACCTGATACGCATCTGCCGCAAGGAGCATGACTTGCGCCTGATCCACCCGCGCGGCCATGACCACTTCGATATCATGCGCAAAAAACTGCGCTGGGCGGAGCAGCCCTGATGCTGGTATCACTGCACATTCGCGACTTTGCCATTATCGATGAGCTGGAAATTGAACTGCATCGCGGCATGACCGCGCTGACCGGCGAGACCGGGGCCGGCAAATCGATACTGCTTGGTGCGCTCGGCCTGCTGCTCGGTGACCGCGCCGATGCCGGGGCTGTCCGTCACGGTAGCGAACGCGCCGATCTCAGCGCCAGCTTCGATATCAGCACACTCGACCGTGTACGTAACTGGCTGCAGGAGCAGTCGCTGGACCTCGATGACGAGTGCCAGTTGCGTCGCGTCATTGCCTGCGAAGGTCGCTCACGCGCCTACATCAACGGCACATCGGTTCCCCTGCAACTCCTGCGTGAACTGGGTGAACACCTGGTGGATATTCATGGCCAGCATGAACACCAGTCACTGATGAAGCGTGACCTGCAACGTCAGCTACTCGACCGGCACGGGAAACACGGTGCCACGCTCGACAAACTCGCGACCCTGCACAACGACTGGGAGCGTGTACAGCAAGATATCGAAGCTATCATCGGCACCGGTAACGACCGTGATTCGCGACTGGAATTCCTGCGTTTTCAGCTTCAGGAACTGGACGACCTCGCGCCGCAAGCCAGCGAAGTCGAAACCCTGCACGGGGAACTGGCACGCCTGTCCAACGCCGGACAGTTACTGGAAACCTGTGCCGGCCATACAGAATCACTGTATGACGACGACCGTTCCGCGCACAGCCGGCTCGGACAGGCCATCAACGACCTGGCACCCCTGACAGCGATCGACCCATCCCTTAAAGAAGCCAGCGAACTGTTTAACAGTGCGCTTATTCAACTGGAAGAAGGCGTCGACCTGCTGCGCGACTACCGTGACCGCGTGGAACTCGACCCGCAACGACTGCAGGAGGTCGAGCAACGCATCGATGCCCTGCACAAGGTAGCCGGCAAACACCGCATCGAAGCGGAAGCCCTGCCCGGCTTTCACCGGCAGCTTGCCGAAGAACTGCAACAACTGGAACAGGCAGATCAACGTCTCGACGCACTGGAGCAACAACGCTCGACGCTGCAGGACGACTACCGCAAGACCGCGCAGAAACTGCACAAACAACGCGTCAAGACTGCCAGACAACTTTCCGGACAGGTCAGCGAGGCGATGCAGGCGCTGGGCATGAGCGGTGGCCAACTGGACATCGGGGTGACTGAAACCCCTTCAGACAGCCTGTCGCCACTGGGGACCGACCAGATTGAATTCCGGGTCAGCGCCAACCCGGGGCAACCGCCGGCGCCGTTGGCCAAAGTGGCATCCGGTGGTGAGTTGTCGCGTATCAGCCTGGCCATCCAGGTCATTGCCTCCGAAGCCAGTGACATTCCCAGCCTGATCTTCGATGAAGTCGATAGCGGCGTGGGTGGCGCTGTTGCCGATACCGTTGGCCAGCAACTCCGGACCCTCGGCGAACATCGACAGGTGCTGTGTGTCACCCACCTTCCGCAAGTGGCCTCACAGGCCCATCAGCACTTGCAGGTCACCAAGCTTACCGGCGACCAGTCCACGCGGACGCATATCCGCGCACTGGACGAAGAAGAACGCATCGATGAGATTGCGCGTATGCTGGGTGGGCAGAAGATTACCCGGGCAACACTCGATCACGCGCGCGATATGCTGGGGCAGTTGACGGCTGTGACCTAGTCTTTCAGGTTGGGGCAATTCTCGCGGGTGCAGTCGCCATAGATGATCAGCGAGTGGTCGTGGATGGTAAAACCTTCCTTTTTCGCCACTTCTTCCTGGCACTTTTCGATGGTTTCATCGATAAATTCCACCACCTTGCCGCAGCGGGTGCAGACAATGTGGTCATGGTGATGGCCCTCGTTCATCTCGAACACCGAGTGTCCGCCTTCAAAATGATGCCGCGTCACCAGGCCAGCCGCCTCGAACTGGGTCAAAACCCGGTACACCGTCGCCAGGCCGATATCTTCTTTGGCCTCCAGCAGGCGTTTATAGACATCCTCGGCGCTCATGTGGCGCGTTTCGCTGGTTTCGAGAATTTCGAGGATCTTCATCCTCGGCAGGGTGACCTTCAGTCCGGCCTTGCGCAGATCACTGGATTCCAATGTTTTTACTTCCTGTCAGGCGTATTCAAAACCGGCTGTATCGTTTATCATCGCGCCCTTCTTTGACAGAGCGAACCGGTCCCGTTGTTGATGCGAAAGCTTCTCACTCTTATTGCCATCATTGCAAGTTTTTTGCTCGCCTCCTGCTCCGGCGACCCCATCGTCAACCGCCTGCCGTGGGTTTACAAGATCGAGATCCAGCAAGGCAATGTACTGACGCAGGAAATGGTCAACCAGTTGCAAACCGGCATGACGCGGCGCCAGGTGCAGTTTATCCTGGGCACTCCGCTGGTTGCCGACCCGTTCCACGCCGACCGCTGGGACTACTACTACCAGTACAAACCGGGCACCGAAGGTGAAGGAGAAGCACGCAGCGAACACCTGGCGGTGTTTTTCGACGACGACACGCTGGTGCGCATGGATGGAACCCTGCTCCCCGACCCGAACGCACCCAGGGAGCCGTTAAATAAAATTGTCACTGTCGAAGTGCCGCACCAGGAAATCGATGACCCGGGTATCCTGGTTCGCTTCTGGCGCTGGATCACTTTCAACAGCAAAGAGCCGGAACAGCAGGCATTCCGTCCAGCCCCGGAACCCGCAGATAGCCACACCCACTAGCCCTGATTGCCTTGCCGCCACTGCCCGTCATTGCGAGCGTAGCGCGGCAATCTCTTGAAGCTGGTGCCAGCCTGACGGAGATTGCCGCGCTACGCTCGCAATGACGGGGTGAGGGTGAGTGTGGGGAATGGAGTTGAAATCAGCCCGACCCGGCTTCCTTCGGCTTGAGATTCCCGCCGCCCTTGCCGGTGCGCTTACCCTGCGCCGCGCGCTGTTTACGGACTTCCTTGGGATCAGCAATCAGCGGGCGATAGATTTCAACCCGATCACCGGCCGAGAGAACCTGGTCCGGCTTTTTCAGTTTTCCGAAGATACCCAGTTTGAGGTTATTCATATCGATCTCGGGGAAGCGGCGCGTAATACCCGAAAGCTCGATGGCCTGAAGCGCAGTGCTGCCCACTGGCACTTCAAGCCGCAAAATAACCTGCTCTTCGGGTTTGGCATACGCCACTTCGACCGGGATCAGGGAATCAGCCATACACATCCACCGCACGTTGTTGAAAAGAATCCACCAGTGAGTTCGCCACCTGGCTGAACACCGGCCCGACCACCATACTGAGCATGCGGCTGGCAAATTCAAACTCGAGATCCAGCGATACCTTGCAACCTTCCTCGCCCAGTGGATCAAAGCGCCAGAAGCCATCGAGCCGTTTAAAGGGACCTTCGACAAGACGCATCTGGATCATCTTGTTCTTCTGGATACGGTTGCAGGTGGTAAAGGCTTTCTCTACACCGCCCTTGGACAGCTCGATGGTTGCACGCACTTCGTCTTCCGTGCGAGACAAAACCCGTGCGCGCTTGCACCAGGGCAAAAACTCGGGGTAAGCCTCGATGTCGTCCACCAGTGCAAACATCTGTGCCGGTGAATAGGGCACCAGGGCAGATTTGTTAATTACCGTCATGCGTCACACCTACCCCGCCCGAAACAGGTGTGAGAAATCGACCAGCCCGGTGACATTAAGAAACACGATAATCACCGCTACCGGCGTGACATAGCGCACCAGGAAATGCCAGAGCCTGTAAGCCGGTCCGTCACCCATATCGAGTTCCTGCACAGTGTCTTCGCGTCGCATCACCCAGGCGCTGAATATGGCAATGGCCAGGCCGCCCAGCGGCAACATGATATTAGCCGTGAGGTAATCCAGCAGGTCAAATATCGTCGACTTCTCGAAAATGGAAATGAACGACAACGGATGAAAATCCGCCCAGCGGTTAAATGACAGGATGGTCAGAAGACCAACACCCCAGGTCGCCGCACCGGCATACACCGACGCATGCACGCGTGTGACACCCTTGTTTTCCACCAGCCAGGCCACGGCCGGCTCAATCAATGAGATCGCCGAAGTCCAGGCCGCAAACACCAGCAGCACAAAAAACAGCGTGCCGAACACCACGCCACCGGTCATATGTCCGAAGGCAATCGGTAACGTCTGGAATATCAGCCCCGGGCCGACACCCGGTTCCAGCCCGTTGGAAAACACCAGCGGGAAAATCGCCATACCCGCCAACAGGGCCACCAGCGTATCCAGCAGGGCGATGGTGATACTGGTTCGCGCAATCGAGGCACGCTCCGGCAGGTAGGAGCCGTACACCATAATGGCGCCCATACCAAGACTGAGCGTGAAGAAGGCATGCCCCATCGCAATCAGCACACCGTTGGCGTCGATCTTGCTGAAGTCCGGCGTAAACAGGAACCTCAGCCCCTCGTCAAAAGCACCACTGGCCATCGCATAGCCGTCGAGCATAATCAACAATACGAACAACGAAGGCACCAGGAAACGTACCGCCTGCTCCAGGCCACTTTTCACGCCCCGCGCCACCACGATCATAGTCATCACCATGAAAATGGTATGCCACGCCAACAGCCGCTCGGGGTCTTCGGTTAACTGGATGAAGATACTGCCAACACCCTCTGCCGTTGCACCGCTGAAGGCACCCGCCATGGACCTGAATACGTAGGCCAAAGCCCAGCCCGCGATTACGCTGTAGTAAGACAGGATCAGAAAACCCGCCGCCACACCGGCCCAGCCCACCCAGCGCCAGGCATGGTTGGCATTGGCCTCTGCAGCCAGGGCGCGCATGGTGTTGATCGGGCTCTGCCGACCACGCCGCCCGAGCATAACCTCGGCCATCATGATCGGAATGCCGATCAATGCGATACAGGCCAGGTACACCAGCACAAAAGCGCCGCCTCCGTGTTCCCCGGCAATATAGGGGAACTTCCAGATATTACCCAGGCCGACGGCTGAACCCGTCGCCGCCAGCACAAAGGCAAGGCGGCTGGACCAGCTGCCGTGTATGGATTTTCTTGGTGGTGTCATAACCTGTCCTGTCGACATCGTTGCGCCTGATTGTCCGGAATATCCGTATCCGGCTCAAGCCTTTAAATCAATGCCGACGCGCGCTACGACATGCGTATAATGCGCGCATGGCAAAATCCGGCAAAAAGAAAACCAAATCCGGCGCGAGCAGCAGCACCATCGCGCTCAATAAAAAAGCGCGTCATGACTATACCCTCACCGACCGGCTGGAAGCCGGAATTGCGCTGGAGGGCTGGGAGGCCAAAAGCCTGCGCGCCGGCAAAGTGCAGATGGTGGACAGCTACATCCTGCTCAAGAACAACGAGGCCTACCTGTTCGGCTGCCTGATCACTCCGCTGCCGACTGCCTCCACCCACATCAAGCCCGACCCGCGCCGCAGCCGCAAGCTGCTGATGCACCGCCACGAAATCGACCGGCTGATTGGCGCTGTGGAACGTAAGGGCTTTTCACTTATCCCCACTGCCATGTACTGGAAACGCGGTCGCGCCAAACTTGAAATCGCGCTCGCCAAGGGCAAGAAAGAGCACGACAAGCGCACCACCATAAAAGACCGTGACTGGCAGCGTGACAAACAGCGTCTGATGAAAGGACGCTAGGGCTTCAGGCATGGAACACCTGACTGAACTCGGCATTGCGCTGGCGATCGGCTTGCTGGTCGGCATCGAACGCGGCTGGACAGAACGTAGCGCCGAGGAAGGCAGTCGCATCGCCGGTATCCGCACCTTCGGACTGCTGGGCCTGCTGGGCGGGCTGTGGGCGCTGCTGGCCGAAGACATGGGCGATATCCTGCTCGGTATTTCATTCCTCTCGCTAACCGGTATCCTGATTGCCGGCTACTGGCGCGAACGCCAGACTGACCATGACCTTGGTATAACGACGCTGGTTGCCGCCCTGATAACCTTTGCACTGGGCGCGCTGGCGATTCGCGGCCAGATCCACATCGCTATCAGCGGCGCTGTCGTCACCGTTACCCTGCTGAGCCTGAAGCCGGTATTGCACGGCTGGCTGCGCCGACTGGAACCGGAAGCGTTTTATGCTGCCTTGAAACTGTTACTGATATCAGTTGTTCTGTTGCCCGCATTGCCGAACCAGGGCTATGGCCCGTGGCAAGCATTCAATCCCTACCAGGTGTGGTGGATGGTCGTACTCATCGCCGGCCTGTCGTTTGCCGGCTACCTGGCCATGAAACTGGTCGGTGCCAGGCGCGGCATTATCCTGACCGGGCTGTTCGGCGGCGTGGTGTCATCGACCGCGACGACACTTACCTTCTCGCGGCTCGCCCGGCAAATCGACATGGGGCGCGTGCTGTCTGTCGGCGCGCTGATCGCTTCGGCCACCATGTTCCCGCGGGTGCTGATCGAAGTCAGCATCATCAACCCGGCCCTGCTGCCTCATCTTGCAGCACCTCTTGGCCTGATCACCCTCGTGGCCGCCGGCTACAGTGCCTGGCTGTGGCACGGTACCGGCAACTCCGGTGACGCGGCAGCACTCCGCCTTGAAAACCCCTTGCAGCTCAAATCGGCACTGCAATTTGGCCTGCTGCTGGCAGCGATCATGATACTGGCCGAGGCGTCCCGCGCCTGGCTGGGCGAGACCGGTATCTACCTGCTGGCAGCCATCTCGGGGCTGGCCGATGTGGATGCCATCACCCTGTCGCTGGCCAACATGGCGCGAGCAGACCTGGCTGCAGACGTCGCCAGCCGCGCCATTCTGCTTGCCACGCTGGTCAATACACTCGTAAAGGGCATACTGGTTTTTGTCATCGCCGGCGGCAGTATGGCGAAACATTTTGCGCCCGGACTTGTCCTGACACTTGCAGCTGGCGCAGGCGGCCTGTATCTGATTCAGGCCGCCTGAACCTGGGGGGGGGGGTTGCAAGGGCTCGCTTATCCCCACCGCCATGTACTGGAAGCACGACAAACAGCGCATTCTAAAGGAGCGCTAGTCGGCTCACTTCGAAATATGTTCTATAGTCTATAGTTTAGTGGCATGCCGTCAGCTCACGACAGAGAGTACCGATGAACAAGACTCGTCAGGCATGGCATTTCGTCCCTCCCATATTAATTGTTGTGCTGTTAGTAATGATGTTTGACCACTCATACGCCCAGAAGCTCCCAACTGCCCCTGACAATCGTTCAGAAACCGAGGACACCGGTGAGACCGGCCCCGCCGAGAACGGCTGCCGCAAGTACAAATTGGCTGCAAAGGGCGAGATGCCCAGTGGAATTTCCCTTGGCTCACTCGATGATCCATCCAACATCACCCTGAGTGGCACCGCATCGATGAGCGACCGGACAATCACACTCACAGACAATCTTGGTCAGTCGGGTGGTGCCTTTTATGCGTGCAAAATAGAGCTGGGCGGCAATGCCTCGTTCAGCACATCGTTTCAATTCCGCATTTCGCAACCGATGGGGGCCACAGACAACGACAAGATTCAGGGCGCCGACGGTATTGCTTTTGTCGTACAGACCTCGTCGGCAAAAATTGGCGGGTACGGCGGCGGCCTCGGTTTACAGGGTCTTGAACCCAGCCTGGGTGTCGAATTCGATACCTGGACGAATGGCTGGGATGCAGACGGGAACCATATCGGCATTGATGTTAACGGAGACCTGACTTCAGCACTTGCGCTGCCGGTTCCGACACCGATGAATAACGGTGCAGTCTGGCGGGCCTGGGTCGACTACGATGGCATAGGCAAGCAACTCAGCGTCCGTTTATCGAATGGTCAGAACCTGACCCACAGGCTCGACCTGGAAGCCCTGTTGCAGTCACGCGAGGCATACGTCGGTTTTACATCGGGTACCGGTTCGGCGGGCAACCTGCATCAAATTCTGTCCTGGGATTTTATCGGGCAATTTGCACCGGACCGGTTTCAGCCGGGAACACCCTCTGAAAGTCACTCCGCACAAGGTGCCAGCGCAGAGGAAACCTATTGATGCTATTCAGGCAGGCATTAATGGCCTTTCCCGGTAAAACACTGCTGGCGCTGCTTGTCAGCGCCGGGCTGGTGTTTTTATCACCATTGATAGCGGCAGATGACAGCCCCGTACAACCGGTTAAAAAAACCATTAAACCACCGGCCAGTTATTCACTGAACGAGTTCCTGGGCTTGTGGGAATCCGGGAAGAACAACGATCCCATCGCACTCGTACCACAGGACCCCGAAGTTGAAGCTTTCATCTACCGTATTGAGGCCCATACCAACAAACGGATCTGGAAGGGGACGTATACACCTTTTCAAGCAGGCGATATTCGTCGCGAGCATGAAGGTGATATCGAACTCAAGTACACGCCAACGGCCGACGAGATCAACCCGGAGATTCCCGAGTGGGCAAGAAAGCAGGTTGCAGGGACATTAACGTGGAGCCTGCAGCTCAGTAAACCACCGCAATGCGGCCAGCCATCACTACTCGCCAAATGGTACCCGGGCGAAGTGCGGTGGAGTGATGGCGACGCGACCACAGAACGACGCGCCTGGGTAGCGGGAGAAGGAAAACCTCGCGGGGGGACAATTCGAAAAATTAAACTGGAAATGCCGGATGCCCTCGCCAGCAGTGTGCTGTTGCTAAGGCTGCCGCTTCAGACCGACGCCCTGCAACGCCCTCTTGAAGGGCTGGTTGAAGGACAGCTGTTCCATGTTGATGTGTACCTGCCGTACAAGGTCGCCAGGGCACAGGGTGAAAACCTGTCTGTTTCGGTCAGGGGCCAGGACGGTGGCCTGACCGGCACCCTCCAGTTGAAGTCCGGCGCCATGCGCAAAGGACGGCCGGTTCACTACACACACTACGTACCGGCCATGATGGGTGACAACCCGACATTTGCCTCCCAGTCCTACCTGAATGAAATCGGCAACCACTGGCAACGACTGGACCTGGATTTGATAAACGGCGAGGTCGTCAAGTTCAGTTTTGGTGAGGCCATGGAGCGGGTTCGTGTCTACAAAACACCTCTGAAGCGCAAGCTCGCAAGATACATGGAATCCATCCCCCGCCTGCGCGGCCTTTTCTCAGAGGAGATGACCAGCCCGGTAACACTTAAACCGGCCAAAGAATCTGCCCACACCAAATTGCAGATGTTGAAGAACATGGATTCCATCGTACATAACCCGACCATGCCCGAATATCTACGGCTCGAAGTGGCGGAACGCTACCAGCCCCTGCTGAACCATGACTACAGACTTCAGCTCCCGCGCGAGATCTATATCCACGGGACACCCTACCCGGCTGCTGGCAAAATCGAGGACGATTACACTCGCCTGGGGAAAAATTTACGCAGCGGTTATTACGATAACGTGGTGTGGACCGGCCACTACGAAATGAACACCATTACTGTAAATGTCAGCTGGCTGCAGAAAAAGAAAATACGCAATGCACTGAACGCATTTCATAAAGATATTACCTATGCGCTCTACGACTGGACGCTGGAAAACGCTGCACTGGGCATACCGAATACCCATATCAGTTTTGGCAACTTCGGTGAGCTATACAGCATCTTCAGCGGGAATGACCCTTACGGGAAAAAACTGGGCCAGTCGGAGCGGCTGAGAATCGCCAGCAGTGTATTCTTTTCTTCACTTCTCGACTGGTCACAGGGAAAGTACATTGATCATCTCAGCGAAAACACATCGGCGAAACATGATCTGCAACAAAAGCGGAAATTCGAACACGAAGTCATCGACCATCAATTAAAAGCCATAAAACAGAAAAAGGCACTGGAAGGGAGAATGCCGTCCTCGGTGTCCAGCGAAAAGCTTGCTATTGCAGAACCCGTGTTAGCCAGCCAGCCGATTGATAACAACAGCCTCCCACCCGTGCGATGCGGCGTTCCCGACACCCCGGATTCATCAAACCTGCCACAACACGACCCGTCCGACCTGAACGCCGTCAAAGCCATGTATGGCGAGAACGCAAACTATGACACGGGGCAGACGCCTGAATGGACACCGCAACAATTCCAGACCTGTAACCAGGGCGCCATTGCCATTGGACATGCTGAACAAACGGGCAATCACCTTAACGAATTTTCCGCATTGAAAGTGCTGGTCGAGGCGGGTGAAATATCCTTCGATGACGTTAAACCCTCTTACGCCAGCCACCCCATGGTAAATGGCTGGAAAGAAGATTATTCCATCGCCCTGATACACGCTATGGAGGGCGAAACATTACAGCTCCCGAACGGAAAACTATTGTCCAATGAGGCATTGGCCACGTGGCGTAAAAACGGCTGGCGTATCAAACAGGTCGTTAACGTAAAAAACAGCGACTATCTACATGCAGTAGATGTACAGAAGTTTACCCGTAATGCCGAGGGTTGCATTATCGATGTCGAGTTTGGTGACAGCGCCTATGGCCGGCGCATCAGTATGCCGGTAAGGGACTTTGATGATTTAAAGGCCGATTACCCCCTGCTGTTGTACCGCTTTAAAGATAAAGACGGCAACCCCGCCGGGACAGGAAAAACCAGGCTCTCCAAAAAAAGCCCACTGGATTCAACCGCAGATAGCCACAGCGAGGGACGCATCCCCAAAACCTCAAACAAACGCTCCGATCCGGAAAGCTGGATATATACGCATAAAAGGGATTTGAAACCCATCGTGGAGGATTTCTATAAAGGGAAAGACGAACCTGTCCCGCCACTGCACGTGACCCAATTGAGCGGATTCAAGGGCATTATCAAGGATCGTTATCTTACGCTGACCAATGGCGCCAATTTCAGCCGTGAAGGCATTGGGGTCTCGCGGGTCGGACGGTATGCGATTCGCGTGAGAAAGGGCAGCGAAGGATATGTGGAACTGGTGCCTTCGGGTAACGCAACCGGGCTGGTGGCCATTTACTGGAAAGATGGCATCGGCAACGGCACCCGAAACACGGCAAGAATCCCTGCCAAACACCTGGAGTATTTTGACCCCGGTACCGGCCCGGGGACAGAAGCCTGGAAGGCTATTCCGCAGCCACCAGGAAACTAGCGATTTGTGGTATAATGCCCTTGTTCCAAATGGGGGCGACCTGGCTTCGACGTGGGTTGCGAAACCTGAGGTGCATGCCGAGGGACAGATTACCTCGTAAATCCAGCTGTAACACTTATAGTTGCCAACGACGACAACTACGCTTTAGCCGCTTAAAAACCGGTGTAAAGCCTTCGGCCCGGCGCGTGCCTGTACGCCCGGATCACCGGAGTCATCCCATACAGGATCGCGCTGAAACTAGTCCGGGGTGGATGCGCTAAAACCTAATCCGGAATCGCTGTCTGTTTTCCCTGCCCGTCGGGTAGCAGCCAGTTAAATTTAAAGACGTGGATAAGCATGTAGAGCCAATGGCAGAGGGCTTGCGGACGCGGGTTCGATTCCCGCCGCCTCCACCAACACGATAGCCCTGGCATGATACCAGGGCTATTTTTTTATGGGAGAACCATGGATGGCTTCTTACCGGACAGTTAACAAACTCTCGCCCACCGATACAGCCTATATCGCAGGCCTGATTGATGGTGAAGGCACTGTCACCCTGTGCCGGAAGCATTGTAACGAAAACCATCAACTCGCCATCAGTATCAGCAATACTGAAATCGAACTGCTGGACTATGTTATCAACACCATGGGCGCCGGCAAGATAATGCGTAAACGCACAACAAAACAGCATCACACGCCAAGCTTCAGTTATGCCATCTAGAACCGTCAGGCGCTAGCCCTGCCGGGACAGGTTTTACCGTATCTGAGAAAGTTAAAGGGAGTGCCGGTACTGCTCGTCACAACACTGATTCATTGTTCTTACTGACCAAGCCGGGATGGAGCCTGGTTGCCTATTGAGTGCACCGGCACTGGAAAGTCTGCAAAAGGTGATTTTGCCTTTTTCGAGACATTGCGATCACGGAGACCGGAACTATTGCCCCAGCGTGGATAGTTGTCGGTAAATGTCTTCAGGTAAGCAACAATGTCGGCTTCATCCTCGGGCGAGAGTCCCAAATTACCCAGCTCCGTGATATTGCGGGTTGCATGGAACTCCCCTTCAGGCCAGCAGGTCACCCCAAAACCAGGATGTGTGGCATCCGCCGGATCGATACAACGATCTAATACATCACGGGTATTGTAAAAATGTACGACCTCTTCCAGTGTCTTGAACACACCATTGTGCATATAGGGCGCTGTCAGGGCGATATTTCGCAAGCTCATGACCTTCTGCCGGCCTTCGGTCTCGGACAGTGGAGATGGCTCACCTCGTGCCGCTTCCAGGTTCGGGTTGGCCCGTAAACCCGGATCAGCATCCGGGTTGCCCGGGATTTGTGGATTGGCCGGCACACCAAGGTTGTCGTAACTGAAGTCAGTGAGCAATGCGGGGGTACCGTCGCCCTCGATACCCTCTGTCGTATGGCAAAGACCGCACAATGCCCGGCCATCGAACAGGTCAGCCCCGCGCTGCTCTGAATCGTTATAACTTGTTATGCCAGCGGCTTCGAAATCAAATTTTGAGTCAAAACGGTTAAATTCCCTGCTGCGTTCAAATGCGGCGATCGCCTCGGCCATGGCCTGATAGGCGTTAGCCACCCCCGGACTGTCCTCATTGAGACCTGCCAGATCGATGTTGTAGCGTTGCTTAAACAGTTTCCGGTATTTTCTGTTTTCCTTTAGTCGCTCGATAACACTCCATTCGTTCGGCATCGCCATTTCTACCGGATTAAGTAATGGAGCTTTAGCCTGCTCAACCAGATCAGCCGCCCTGCCATTCCAGAATTGACCACCAAAAAAGAGTTCTTCTTCGCTATCCCGGAAAAAGACCGGGCTGAATGCCGCGTAACCAACGCTGGGTGCATTCAATGATCCGAATTTGCGCACAAGAGAGCCGTTGGATACCGATGTACCGTCCAGTACATTGGCCGCGTCAACAAATCCCGGAGTGATCGGCTTAAGTGCCATCGTAACGCTGGAATCGTCGTCTGTATGATGTTGTGCTACTGGCACATCAATACTGTCCAGTGCATGACACGACATGCACGATTGATTTCTGTTGAATGAAAGATTGATGTCCTGAAAGAGTAATTTCCCCAGTTTTTGTTCCCTGGTTTGATTTGCAGCGTAGACCGGATTGGCGATCGTTATAGTCGCGATTAATATGAGCGAAAGGACTTTCATGTCTGGAAATTTCCCCTGAGTAGATAAGACAATAGATGCGAATAGTAATTATTCGCATTTAAGCATTATCTTTCTTCTTTTTCAACGGGCGATAACCGGCGAGGTCCGCTACTCCCTCAAGACCGCCTGGCGTGATGGCACTACCCATGTGATCTTCGAGCCCTTGGACTTTATCGCATGCCTCACCGCCCTTGTACCAAAATCCAGGGCCAACCTCGCCCGCTTCCACGAAGTCTTCGCGCACAGTCCGGCAGAATCCAACATTCTAATGGTTGGAAATCCACCGAATCCGGGGTTTACACTTCCTATACGCATACCCTGACTCAGATCGAATTCGTGCTTACGATGGGTGCGATCACATCGATTTCAGGATTGCCACTTGTAGACAACATCGTAGTAATGCCCACCAGCAGGGTGATCTGCAAATTTGTCTCGAGAAATCTCTCTATATCCATGGCTGGCCAGGTTTCCCTGTCAAGTGAGCGGGATCGAGCAGTGATTCAAGTTCTGCGCGGCTGATGCCGGTCATCTCCTCGGCCACATCGAGCACCGGTCGTCCCTCTGCCCAGGCACGTCTGGCTATGGCGGCACTTTGTTCATACCCGACAACAGGATTCAAAGCCGTCACCAGCACCGGGTTATACATTAATCCGCGGGCCAGCTGTTCAGGGTTGACGGAGAAACCACGGATGGCCTTTTCATCCAGTGCACGCACCGCGCCGGTCAACAGTTTGATACTCTGCAACAGCTCATAGGCCACCAGCGGCAACATCGTGTTCAGCTGGAAATTACCGGACTGCCCGGCGACGGTGATTGCTGTATCACTACCGATCACCCGGGCACACACCATGGCCACGGCCTCCGGTATCACCGGGTTCACCTTGCCTGGCATGATGCTGCTGCCGGGCTGCAGCACCGGCAGCGTGATCTCACCCAGCCCGGCAAGTGGACCGGAGTTCATCCAGCGCAGATCATTACTGATCTTCAGCAGGCTTACTGCCAGTGTCTTCAGGTGACCGCTCATCGCCACGGCGGCATCCTGCGTGGCGATGCCTTCAAACAGGTCTGCATTGATAACGAAGTCGATCCCGGTCTCGCGCGACAGCAATATAGCGACTCGCCGCCCGAAATCAGGGTGCGCATTGACACCGGTGCCAACCGCGGTGCCGCCGAGGGGAAGCTGCCGCAGGTGCTGCATGCCCGACGTGATGCGTTGCATGCCCTTTTCTATCTGGGTGCGCCATGCACCCAGCTCCTGGTCCAGCCGTACCGGCAAGGCATCCATTAAATGCGTACGACCGGTCTTTACCCTGCCGGACAGCTCCACGGCACGGCTGTCGAGCGTGGCACGTAGTTGTTCCAGCACCGGTAACAGGTCATGGTGCAGGCCAATGCACGCGCTGATATGGATAGCGCCCGGGATAACGTCGTTTGAGCTCTGGCCCAGGTTGACGTGATCATTGGGATGCACGCTCAGCCCCGACCGCATCGACGCCAGGCGTGCAATGACCTCGTTGGCATTCATGTGGGTGCTGGTGCCCGACCCGGTCTGGAACACGTCCACAGGAAACTGTTCTTCATGCTGACCAGCGGCGATTTCGTCCGCGGCCGTGCTGATGGCCCCGGCCATAGCGGTATCCAGCAGGCCCAGGTCTGCATTGACCCTGGCCGCAGCGGACTTGATCCTGCCCAGCGCACGAATAAATGGTCCCGGCATGCGCAACTCACTGATCGGGAAATTCTCCACCGCACGCTGCGTCTGCGCGCCGTACAATGCCTGCGCCGGAACGCGCAGCTCACCCAGGGCGTCATGTTCAATACGGTAGCGTTGCGACATCGTTGCCAGACCTCCGTCTACCTGAAACCGGTGTGTCATAACAATTATGCGATGCTATTGATAAAGCATACTTTCGCGTTGTTTGGGGATAAGGAGGATTTATGACCTTCCAGACGGGACAGCGTGTCTATACTTTGCTGTAGGTAAATAACAGCAGGCCATACCGTTGTGTCCGGACGTCAAACCACCAGGGTCATCCATATCGCGCTCCTTGTCGTGGTAGCGGGATTGTTCAGTGTTGAAGCCGCCGGGGAAACACTGGAACGCGAATACGGCACGAACCCTGCCCGGACCTGGTACCCGGAAAGTGCGATTGATACGCCCGATGCTCCGAATATCGTCCTTAAAGCGTCCGATGCGGATGACGCGCCGCTGCACGCCTATCGGCTGAATGAACGCACCTGGTTTCTGTTCGGTAACATTGCAGATCTCGATGCGTACAACCGTGGCTGGAACGGCAATGCCGGATTTGTGGTCACGGATGACGCTGTCGTAGTGATCGATGCGCTCGGCACACCTAAGCTCGGAGAGCGCTTGATCGCCACGATAAGATCGGTCACCGACAAACCCATCCGCTATTTGATTGTGACGCATAACCACCCCGATCACGCGTATGGGGCGGTCGCCTTCAAACGGCTGGGTGGTGTGACGATTCTGTCTCACGAAGGCGTGGAACAGTATCTCAATTCAGGACACTGGGAACCCTCGGCGGACTTTCGCCGCTCCATCATTGCGCCGGATATGAAGGGATTCGAGGTTGTCTTGCCCGATATCACGATCGGCGGCAAGCCGTTCTCCAGGTATTCAATCCAGGTTGGCGGCGTCACTTTCAATATCTACAACGTCGGCCCCCACCACTCCTTCGGTGATCTGGTGGTACAACAGGTCGAGGACAGGATCATCTGGGTGTCAGATCTGACGTTCAACGGACGCACCACCTTCATCGGTGACGGCAACAGCCGGCAGGCCCTGGAATCTATCGACTGGCTGAGCCAGTCGTTCCCGGATGCCTGGCTTATGGTGCCAGGTCATGGCAGTGCCCAGACCGCCCCCTTCCCCATGATCGGGAAGACTCGATCCTATATCGAACGGTTGCGCAGCGTCATGGCACAAGCCATCGAGGATGGGCTGGACTTGCAGGAAGCTGTCGAACAAGCCGGGTTCGAAGACTGGAAGGACACAAGGCTGTATAGAAGCAATCATCGCCCCAACGCCAGCTTCATTTACCGGGAAATGGAACTGGAGTTGTTCTGAGCCGTTCAGCGCAGTCTCACCGCAACCGGTTCAGCTGCCAGGTTGAACCCTCATCCTTACGACACAACCCGTAGCGGAACGGCGGTGTCATATAGGGCAGCACATAACGCAAATCGGTGAACCATACACAGTCCTCGATGGCATTCATCCTGACCCTGTATAGCACCGGAAATTCTGCGAATCGGCGGAAATAATCGAGTTGGCTGTTCTCCCATAGCTGGCGGATACGGTCAGCGGCAATCTTGTCCTTGCCAAACCGGTGCCAGGTGGTCCAGAGCAGATCGTCGGGTGACCGGTAGGTCTGCTTTACCTTCGCCCAGAACCCCTCTCCTTTACCCGCTTTATGATAACCACCGGCAAGATTGACATAGGTCACCTCATATCGCTCACCCCTGTCCACGATGATCTTCCAGTTGAACGGGGAAAAGGGTTGCGGCAATGCATGTACCTGCGCATCACCCGCGCCCTCCTGCAACAGGTGTGCTTTGGCAATGACAAGGGCCTGCTGCCTGAGCAGCGCCTGAAAAACGACATAGGCCACCAGCACAACCAGGCTGATGGACGGAATAACGCTAGCGGCTTTTCTTGCCCCGGCGACAACACCGATCAGGGCAATCAGGGTAAACCAGGGGTCCAGGATAAATGTCGTGCCGATGCTGGCACGCCAGCCGGACAGGGGCGCAAGTATCTGTGTGCCAAAGACGGTGATAAGGTCACTGAAGATATGCGACACCATAGACACTGCTGCGAGCAGGGTCACAAACCGCCATTCACTACGCTTGTGGAACAACCATGCCAGCGTGACTCCCACCAGCAGCGCCCACAAAGGCAACATGACAAATGAATGGGTAATGCTACGGTGCCACAGGGTGAGATACACCATGGGGTCGATCCAGGACGCAACATAATCAATGTCCGGAAACGCGCCGGCCACTGCGCCGATCAGCATACGCTGCCGGTCGGTCAGGGTATGTGTTGATTGTCTTGCAGGGAATACCGCACGAACAACCAGCGCACCCAGCAAACTGTGGGTGATGGTATCCATTTAACGGGAGGTGGACGTATCCGCGAGCAGCCAGCGCGCAAAGGTCTTGAGATACATGGCCGTCAGGGTGGACTCTTCGAGGATACGTTGAATCCCGGTGGTATCCAGGCAGGCCGCTTCACGGAACCACTGCACCGTGCGACTGATACGCATAAGGCCAGGAACCTGCAAATGGATATGCCCGAATTCCAGCTTGTAGGCCAGCATCTGCCGGGTAAGACGGCGGTGGGGTGCCAGTGCATCGAGCCAGCGCGTAACGACACGCTGAAAGCGCTCACGTTCCGGGAGACCCAGAAATGCTTCACTGGCAGGTTCACGAAGCACCGCCTGGTCTGCCCGGTCAAACCAGGCCTCGACCAGGTCGTCTTTTTGCGGATAGTGGCGGCGAATATCGTCGAGTGTGATATCCAGTTGCTCCGCGATATCGTGCAAGTGAACCGCTTCCCACGACGATGCCTCTCCCAGCTCAAGGGCCTTGTCCAGAATACGATCAGCCAGATTTGCCTTGCGGGATGCCATGACAGCTGGCCCTCAGACCTGTTTTGTCTTGCTGGATAGCGCTTCGATCAGATCCATCGGTAACGGGAAAACGATGGTACTGGATCGTTCGCCGGCAATTTCCGTCAATGTCTGCAGGTAGCGCAGCTGCAATGCCTGGGGTTGCTTTGAAAGCGTCCTTGCTGCTTCCAGCAGTTTCTCTGCGGCCTGCATTTCACCTTCGGCATGGATGACCTTGGCGCGCCGGGTACGTTCGGCCTCGGCCTGTTTGGCAATGGCCCGTATCATGCTTTCGTCCAGGTCAATGTGTTTGATTTCGACATTGCTGACCTTGATGCCCCAGGCGTCGGTCTGCTGGTCGAGTGAACTCTGAATATCGGTATTGAGACGCTCACGTTCCGCCAGCATTTCGTCCAGCTCGTGTTGCCCCAGTACGGAGCGCAGCGTTGTCTGGGCCAGCTGACTGGTCGCCTCATAGAAGTCCTCGACCTGGATGATGGCCTTCTCGGGCTCGATGACGCGGAAATAGACCACCGCATTCACTTTCACCGAAACGTTATCATGAGAAATCACATCCTGGGTGGGAACATCCATGACGATGGTGCGCAGATCGACCCTGACCATTTGCTGGATAAGCGGGATAATAATAAAGAACCCGGGACCCTTGACCTTCCAGAAACGTCCGAGAAGAAAGACGACGCCGCGTTGATATTCGCGCAGTATCCTGATGGCAGAGACGAAAAACACCACCACCAGTACCAGGACTGCGTACAGAGCATATGCTGTCATGATGCTTCCTCCTGTATTGGAGTCTCCAGCGGTTCTACCCGCAGGGTTAAACCTTCGATACCGGAAACCTTTACCTGTTGACCCTTGTGCAGCGGCACGCTGCTGAGTGCCTGCCAGGACTCGCTGTGAAGGGAAACCCTGCCCTGATGATCAAAGTCAGAAAGTACAGTGGCTTTGGCACCAACCAACTCTTCCAGCCCGCTCACCACCGGCCGACGACGTGCCTTTATCGCCATACCAATGACGACAATAAAAACCAGTGCACTGATAATAGCGAAGGTAACAATTACCGAAATATCAATACCAAAACCCGGCACATCGGTATCCATCAGAAAAACGGACCCGACAATAAACGCAATGAGTCCACCGATACCGAGCACGCCGAAACTGGGTTGAAAGGCCTCACCGACCATGAGCGCTATACCCAGCAGTATCAGTCCCATACCGGCATAGTTGACCGGCAGCAACTGGAAGGCATACAACGCCAGCAATAAAGAAATAGCGCCGACCGTGCCCGGGGCGATGGCACCCGGGTTGGAGAATTCCAGGATCAAACCGTAGATACCGATGAGCATCAGGATATAGGCGACATTGGGATTGGTGATAATACTGAGAAAACGGCTGCGCCAGTCCGGGGTGAGTTGATCGATAACCGATCCGGTAGTCTGCAGTACACGTTTCTGGCCCAGCACTGTCACTTCGCGGCCGTTCACCTGTTTCATCAGGTCCGCCATGCCGGTTGCAACAATATCGATAACGTTCAGCTTCAAGGCCTCACTCGCCGGTATACTGGCGGCTTCACGCACGGCTTTTTCCGCCCATTCCTGGTTGCGTCCACGCAATTCTGCCAGGCTGCGCAGGTAAGCGACCGCATCATTAATCATTTTTTTGCTGCCGGCATCCGGAGCGGCCGCTCCGGTTGTTTTGTCCTGCTCATCTTTCCTCTTGCTGTCAGGCTGTGGCAGTCCACCGATCCGGATCGGTGTGGCGGCGCCAACATTGGTACCCGGTGCCATGGCAGCGATATGACTGGCATACAGGATGTAGGTGCCGGCGCTGGCCGCCCGCGCACCGGTCGGCGCCACATAGCTGGCGACAGGTACCGGGGACGTCGTGATGCTCTTGATGATTCCGCGCATGGACGTGTCCAGGCCACCCGGTGTATCCATGCGAATCACGACCAGTTCGGCATGGCGCCGGGCAGCGGATTCGAGGGCTCGCTCGATATAGTCATCGGTTGCAGGGCCGATAACGCCTTCGATGCTGAGCTGAATAACAGGATTATCCGAACTGCTGGAAGATTCCACCACCAACAGCAGACCGGCCGCCACGAACAACGGTAGGGACAAAAATACCCGCATCAGTCTCGGCATCTATTGGACTCCAGGTATGACGTATTAAGCATAGCCCAGATGCATTAGATGAGTTTGTTTTTGCTCACATACTCCCTTATATGCAATGGCTAACTGGACATCCGGTGTCCACTGGTCGTTTTATGATGTCGGGGTTTTTTCTGCCTGGCCAGTTGCGTCTAGCTACAGGCTGTCTCCGGTTGCCCGGATTGTTGCAGGCACTCATCGTCCTCATAGCTTGCTCGCCTTCTGTCGCCGGCAGTTTTCAGGTATTCGGGGCCTTTTTGTCTCCTGTCACCATCATATTTCAGGTGTAGCCTGCGTTTATCTCTCCTGTCGCCCATCGGTATGATGTTGCCTGTCGGGTCGGTTCTCCGGGCTCTCCTGTCAGCAGGATATGCCGTCGTTTCAGTGTTTTGAGTATCAGCGTCGCCATTCATAAAACCGGCAAGATCCGGGTTGAGTCGAACCAGATTATCCAGTTTATTGCGTGCCGTTTCCTTGAATAAAAAGCGTACTTTCACACCCCTGCTTGCGTGGGTTGCCAGCCATTTAAAGTCCATTATTTCGTTGGTGTGCAAGTGTGCGTTTCTGGCATCCAGAACAACTTCCTGAATGTCGGGATGAATGACTTCGTTAAAGTAGCGCGAGATTTGGCTGCAAGAGTGGCACAGGATAGTACCTTCCATAGTAATCACCAGTGTCTTGCCGTTTTCAATCCTGGATGTCAGGTGTACTTTCGATACTTCGATGATGTTAATAATAAAGGTGGCCAGTATGGCAAAAGTTACGGCGGTGTAAATATCGACAACCACCACCAGGAACGCCGTACTGAAGAATATGGCAGCCGCTTTTCTGGAACTGCGCAGGTAGCGTTTCATAATGCCGACATTAACCATGCTTAACCCGCTTAAAAACAGCAGGCCACCGAGAATCGACAAGGGGATGTAGGCAATCACGAAGTCGAGGAACACAACCAGTATGATGGTGAAGGCCGCCGAGTAGAGCAAGGCACGTGACCCTGAACCCAGTTCTTTTTTTGCAATGCTTTTATTGATTGAATTGGCCACCGGGGCACCATGAAGCAGCGACAGGGCTATGTGCTGTATACCCTGGGAAAAGATATCCCGCAGCGGGTTCATGACTTCATCATCCGCTCTGATCGCCTTGGCCACAGTAATCGCCTGTAATGTACTGATAATGGCTATAACAAACGCGGGCGCAATAAAGTTTGCCGCGACAGGCAAGCTGGCCTGTCTGAAGTCGGGCAAACTGGTTGCCAGGCCCAGATTTATCCACCCGACCCGTTCAATATGAAACGAGTAATACGACTCCAGCACCAACAGCGCGACGATGCCAACAGCCAACGCGCCGATTATATTGTAACGTTTGTACTTGCTTCTGCGTATAAGCAATCCCGTGACTATGGTGATACAACCAAGTATCAATGCAAAGTAGCTGCCTTCTCCTGCAAAGCTGCCGATACCCAGGCTGATCACATCAAATACCAGCCATTGTTGATATGACAGCTGTGGCAAACCAAGCACCATGTAAAGCGTTGCCAGCACGAAGATAATGCCAATGCCTAACACCAGGCCGTCGATCAGTTCCTGGTTGAAATAGTCCGTAATATGGTATTTGGCGAATATAAAACAAAACAGCAGCTGCCAGATACCAACCATCAAGGCCAGCGAAGCAACATAACCAATGTAGAGGCCGCTCATTTGCGGCGCAAAGGGAGTAATCGCTACAGCGATTAAAATGGACGTTGCTGAATTGGGGCCACCGACAGCATAACGCGAGGCATTCAGAAAATGGCCGATAACCGCACACACGATACTCGCAATTATCATCATTACCGGCGGGATACCGGCCAGAAAGGCAAAGCCGATGCTCATCGGCAGGTTAATCAGCGCCATGACGAAACCGGGGAAAACATTCCTTGATATTTCTGCGTAGCTAAAGGGCGTCACAGGTTATCCTCTCCGGTTTTCTCGGAAAACCAGAGCTCCATAGCGGTGTTTGTCAGGTATGTATAAAAGACCGACAAGTTGCTCGCGCCGGGCGCCGCGGGTCGTGTCTGAACACTGATAAATTCAGCGATATCCAGTGCCTCCTGGGACGAAAGCAGGGGTTTTTCGTGGGTTGCGCCGGGAGGCATGTTATTCAGCAGGAAGGAAGCCAGGCGACTGGAATAGGACAAGGTTGCAGTGTGCACAAAGGCTTCGCCTCCGTTGATCGGTGGAGGCGAGAACGCAGGCACGGCATCATAACGGTCGGTACCATAGCCCGCAGGGCCGTGGCATATCTGGCATTTCTCCGCATAGGATTTCTGGCCGGCTATTATGCTGGCATGCCGGGCAGCGGTGCCACGGACATTCTGAATACCCCGACTTTCCCTGTTCTGCCCGATATACAGCCCGTTCTTTTCAGCGATCCATGCCATATACAAGGTAAGAAGCTTGTAATACTCCGAATTTGAGCCGTATAGAATTTCGTTAATCGAGTGCGCATAACACCGGGCCACGCGCATTCTGTTGGTGTAAATAATGTTATTCGAGGAATATACGCCCGGGTAATTTACCACGGCGTCGCCTATATGGATTGCGTGTTCCTTGCTTCCGCCCTCCATATGGCAGGACGAGCAGTTCATTTCGGTTTTCCAGAAACCGTAACCGGCTGGCCGGTTACGGGTTGTGTCGGTAAAAATGTTACAACCTTTCACGATATAGGGGGCGATATCACCTTTTGGCCTGCCAAGTTTTTCAAATACATTCAGGCAGGCATATGAAGCTTTCAACCCGTCCAGTTGCTGGTCAGAAAGCGCAATGCCATCGTCGGGTTCGACATTGAAAAGGCGTTTTTCCTGCCTTGCCTTTTCATAGGCGTAGACCATGATTTCGGTAATTCTTACTTCATTGTAAAAGGGTTTGGTTCCACCATAACGTTTTACGAACTCATACTGGACGGCCTTTTCGAAATCTATAATCCTGCCCGTAGCTTTATCCAGCCTCGGAAACTTTACCCATAATGCACCAAGTGAATCGGCTTTTGCGCCAGGATTGTCGTTATGGCAATCAATACAGTTTTGAACCGCATTGTCTTTATTCCCTGGCTTTAAATTGTTTGCCCGGGTGAACTGAACGAGGTTGTCATTTGATGAGTGGTAAACGTGTTGCGTGCCGTTCCAGAGCATTTCCTCATAGTGGCCCGCTCTTTCCATAGGACCAATATCCAGCCTGCAGGCCTCACAATCCGGTGACTCGCCCGGCTTGTAATCCACCCCGTGAACAAAAAATATCACGACAAGAATGGCTGCCATCACCGCTACACTGGCAACATCAGATATTTTTAATCGATATGCTAATTTAAACTTCACAACCCACCCGTGGTGCTGAAAGAACTCGCGCGTAAGTATCTTATTATTATGAAATTAAAGGATAAATGCTTTTTTGGCCCAAGTCCAAGTAAATAGTGAACATGGGAAAAGGAGTCAGATCAGTGCAGCCATGACCGCAGTGCATCACCCAGCAGGGCAACCAGGCTGACGGCATTGGTTTTATGCCGCACGCTGTTGGTACTCCACACGTGCCGGACACCGGCGTCCTTTAAAAGGCTTTCTGCGCCGGGGGCAAACAGGGCGTGAGTGACCAGCACATCGACGCTTGCCACGCCCTGTTCCCGGCAGGCCACGGCCGCCCTGGCGATGGTCTCGCCACTGCTGATAATGTCATCGAGCAGGACAACGGACTGATCGCGGAAGTCGATATCCGGTAACGTGATACTGACTTCACGGTCACCCAGGCGCTGCTTGGTGCAGGTGGCATAGCGCAAACCGTCGGGTTCAGCGACCGCCTTCACCCACTGTTCGGATTCACTGTCCGGCCCCAGCAGGATCGGGTTGCTGGCGTGTGTACGCAAAAACGCCGCCATCGCCGGTGTTGCCTGCAGCGCCAGCGCGCGTTTTGCCGGTACGGCTTGTTTCAGGTGATGCACACGGTGCAGATGCGGATCGACCGTCAACACCGTATCGAACAGGTCGGCGATAAAGCGGCCGATGATGCGCTGGCTGACAACCTCGCCCGGGTTAAACGCGATGTCCTGGCGCATATAACACAGGTAGGGTGCGACCAGGATGAGCTCCTTTACTCCCTGCTCCCGCGCCGCGCGGGCTGCCAGCAACAACTCGACCAGTTTTTCATTGGGGTGATCAAGACTGCGGTAAATGATCACCTGCGCCGGTAGCGCAACCGGCAAGGTGAGTTTTACCTCACCATCCGGGAACCGGTGCCGGTCGACAAGCTTGCACGGCATCGCCAGCGCGTCTGCCAGTTCACCGGCCTGTTCGGCGTAATCGTCAAAGCAAAGTATCATCAGGATGCCACGAATGCCTGCGGGACCTGTTCTTCATCGCCAAGGGTGTAGCCGCTGTCGCGTTGGCACAGTTGAACCGCAAATCTGAAATCCGAAGGAAACTCGGCATACACCCGGTACAGCGGTTCGTCTTTCTTCACATGTTCACCTAGCTTTTTAAACAGGTCAACGCCTGCCCCCTTGTCCATCGGTGCGCCGGCAAAACGGGCGATGTGCGCCATGTGCAGGTTATCGATACCGGTCACGACACCGTCGCGGGCTGCACAGATATCCTGGGACAGCTTGCCTGGTTCATAACTGACAGGCTGCCGACCCTGCGCCTCGATAATGGCGTTCATTTTTTCCAGTGCGCGTCCGGAATCGAGGATATCGCGTGCAATGGCGTAGCCCTTGCCTCCGCGCACGTCCGGGTCGAACTCCAGGATACGCCCGGCCAACAGCAAGGTCTTCTGACGCAGGTCGGCCGGCGCCCCGGGATCATTCTGCAACACCTGCATGACATCGCGCGCTTCCAGTACCGGGCCAATGCCGTTACCGATCGGCTGCCGGCCGTCGGTAATAATGACTTCCAGGAAGATACCGTGCCGGTCGCCAACAAATTCAAACAACCGGCGCAACGCCTGTGCTTCCCGCATATGACGGACTTTTGCGGTGGGCCCAACGGGGATGTCGATCAGCAGGTGGGTCGAACCGGCGGCCAGTTTCTTCGACAGGATGGAGGCCACAAGCTGACCTTGTGAGTCGATCCCCAGCGGCCTTTCCACCGCGATCAGGATATCGTCGGCCGGAGACAGGCGCGACGTCCCGCCCCAGGCGAGACAGCCCCGGTGCTTGCGCACAATATCGTGCAGACTGGCGATATCCAGCTCCACATTGGCCAGCACTTCCATCGTGTCGGTCGTTCCGGCGGGTGACGTAATGGCCCGGCTCGAGGTCTTGGGGATCAACATGCCGTGCGCGGCCACAATGGGTACCACCAGCATCGAAGTGCGGTTGCCGGGAATCCCCCCGATACAATGTTTGTCCGCGACCAGCGGCTCGTGCCAGTCCAGCTGCTCGCCGGACTCCAGCATGGCGCGGGTCAGAAAGTAGACCTCGTCGCGGTCAAGATCCGTCTGGCCACAGGCTACCAGGAACGCCGAGATCTCGGTTTTCGAATAGCGCGATTCGGTAATGTCACCGATAATGGCCTGGAAGTCCTCCAGCGAAAGCCGCTCGCCGGCAATCTTGCGGCGTACCGCATTCATCGACGCCGGGGGTTCCGCATGTTCGACCGAGACGATACTGCCTTCCGGCAGGCCCAGGTTTGCAAACGTCTCTTCCGACAAGCCGAGTTCATCCGGCTTGACGAAGTTTTCGTCATCCACCACATTGAGCACGGCAAGAATACGTCGGCTGTCCGCGCGGATTTCCACCTTGGACAACGCCTGAAAACCTTCCGCCCGATAGATCTCGCACTCACGGTGCAGGTAAGCAACATTCTCGCGGTAGGTATCGATCCCCAACCGGCGTACGCGCAGCGTGTCTTTAGTGTTCTTTTGATTCGCTTTTGTCATGACCGTCAGACAACCCGGGGCAAGGTGAGCAGTGCATTCTGGATTTACCGCTATTCTGGCGTATCACAGTGATAAAATCATCTGTTGCAACACACGGTTGAAGCGCTGTTTTCGAATCTGTCTATACTGAAGGTCACGAACAACTGCCAGCCTGAATCCGGCCAGGGAGCAAAGTGATGAAAACCACATTAAAAGTGATTTACCTGTGCATTCTCAGTCTGTATGCCAGCTCCACCCCCGCCGAGGAAGATGTCCTCGCCACCTTCAAAGCCATGAAGCCGGCGCTTGCCCTGGAACTGGCACAAGCCACGCTGGAAGCCTGCCGGGCCGCCAACTTCCAGGTGGCCGTTGCTGTTACCGACCGCGCGGGTGTCGTGCAGGTAATCCTGCGTGACCAGCTGGCCGGTGCACATACCCCGGAAACTGCCCGACGCAAAGCCTGGACTTCAGCCAGCTTTCGTACCGATACCAGAACAATGATGGAGGAAACACAGGCCGGCAAGGTTCAGTCCGGCGCCCGGTTCATTACCGGTGCCATGATGATCGGTGGCGGTATTCCGGTAACATCTGCCGGCTCGATTGTGGGTGCAGTGGGCGTGTCAGGTGCCCCCGGCGGTGATGATGATCATAAATGTGCACAGGCGGGTATCACTGCGGTAGAAGACAAGCTGATGTTCTAGCCTCAGGGCGTCATTGCAAGTCGCGGAGCGAATGAAGCAGACAATCCCACATGTCCAATAAAACCTTCACACTCCCCGATGCGCTGTATGACTATCTACAGGCCGTGTCCCTCCGCGAGGACCCGCTACTGCAGCGCCTGCGCGAGGAGACTGCGAACGATGCCATGTCGGTCATGCAGATTGCGCCGGAACAGGGGCAGTTCATGGCATTGCTGGTGCGACTCATGGGGGCGCGCAAGGCCCTGGAGATCGGGACCTATACGGGATACAGCGCGTTGTGTGTCGCCCGCGTACTGCCGGACGATGGCACACTAGTGGCCTGCGATATCAGCGAACCCTGGACGGCGATCGGAAAGCGCTACTGGCGTGAAGCCGGCGTGTCGGACAAAATCGACCTGCGGCTCGCCCCCGCGCTGGAAACGCTGGACCAATTGATACAGGCCGGTGAAACAGGCCACTTCGATTTTGCCTTTATCGACGCGGACAAGGAAAACTACCTCGCCTACTACGAGCGCGCACTCACACTGCTGCGACCCGGCGGGCTGATGGCCATTGACAACACGCTCTGGTCAGGCAGCGTAATCGATGACAGCTGCCAGGACACAGACACCTGCGCCATCCGGGCATTCAACGAAGCCCTGCATACCGACACCCGGGTAGACATCAGCCTTGTACCGATTGCCGACGGGCTGACACTTGCCCTGGTGCGGTAGTGGGCCCGCTATACCGCTATCTCCAGTAGCCTGGATAACCGTAACCGCCATAGTACGGGTAGTAACCGTTGTTCCCGTAGTAGTTGCCGTAGTAATCACCATAGTAATCGCCGTAACCCCGGCCTCGACCGTAACCCCGACCGCTGCCACGCATGTTGAAGCCGATGTCGAAATCAGCATCACCGAACATATCACCGAGGACATCGCCCCAGCCATCGTCCCAGCCATTACCACCCCAGCCATCGCCCCAGCCGCGATTATAATAAGGACCATTATAAGGACCATATCCATATCCTGGACCCCATCCCGGGCCGCCCCACCAGGCTTGCGCATTACCCAGTGGTAGTGCAACCGCTCCAATCACCAAAGCGGCAAGCAGCATCTTTTTTAATGTAAACATAACCATACCCTCCGACATCTGAATAGTTGCATTTGCAATGAATGAGTTACTGCACGTAGATACTGCGGGTGAACGTGAATGTTGCTTCGGCAAACTGAATCACGCCTCGCAGACCCACACGGACAGTGTTTAACTATCCCGTCTTTTTTTCTTTGAGAAGGATCAAAAAAGGGGGGAAATCGGGGTATTCAGGTTTGCGGGCGGGCCGAGGGGTGCCCTGTGCGGTAGTAATCCCCTAGACGCCCGGCGGATACTCGGCAAACGCCGGCAAATCATCCGAACAGGACCACTCCGCCCGTGAGTCCCAAAAGATGCGTGCCTGCGCCGGTAAAGGTGACGGCGAATCCAGCGATCCCGCCGGGATCAGGACACCATCCAGCTCCGGGACCACCCGCGGCATCGGCCCGCCACAGCGCTGACAGAAACTGTTAAAAAACCGCTCCGCCTCCGGCACCTTGTAGAACCCCAGAAGCGCCTCACCCTGTAACCAGCGAATCGCGGTGTGTGGTGTAATGAAAAGATTGCTGGCATGCCCGGTGCCGGTTGCCTTGCGGCAGCGTTGGCAGTGGCAATGGTAAAATCGTTCGGCTTCGCCTGTGACTTCGTAGCGGACGGCGCCGCACAGGCAGCTTCCGGTGACGGTGGTGGTCACAGTAAGGCGCCTCCATTATTTTTTTCCCGCGAACGAACAAATCTAGAAAGATGATAACTGGCTAATTTTATATCCTCCACTGGCATTAAATCTGGGACGTTAGACAGGAACTTTGGTAGTGCTTTAGGCTCCAGCACCCAAAGCTTATTATTCGCGCCCTTCGTCGACTCAATAAACCAGCCGGGAAAAACAATGACGGGCCTCACATTGTAGTGTTTACCTGTGCTTTCTTCTAACAACTGCCGAAGCCAAGCAGATTGCGCCCTAGCCTGAATCAGTGGATCTCGATTAGGCTTCATATAACCGGACTTGATGGATTCGCCGTCAAACACAATTTTTGGTGACCCTCGATCAGGTTTACTCCACGTTTTTGTTTCAACGGTAAATACTCCGGCAGGCCCAATTACCACATGATCTAGATTAAAACCATCTCCAATAACGTCATGAAAAACCTGATAGCCATCCTCTCGCAATCGCTCCAAATACTGACCAACCGCCTTTTCGCCATCGATCCCTTGATTCATTTTTTTTAATTGCGGAAGTGTTTTCCATGATTGATAACCAAAGTAGGCTATTGCCAGAAAAGCTAAAACTGTATAAGCGAGCGGCGAAGGCTTAGATGGCCGGAAATAGCGTAACCACTCAATGCCAGCTAGAGTGGTAAACATCATCGCAGCAACTAACGGAGCTAATATTTTACTATCGAAAAGATCATTCCGTTGCTGCAATAGTGACTGCCCAGGATATCGCAAAGGTTTATCTTTTAATGGTGAACGCTTAGTTTTATTTATTTTTCCCATGACGCCCCCAGTTATAATTTCAGCCACCGTAGCGTTTTTCGAAAACATACTCACGATGAAAGGCCATATACGCTTGATGAGCATCACCCAATTCAATGTGCATATCCGCTGAAATTCCTAGCAAAGGTTTATTCTCTAGCATTTCAGATATTTTAATGCCACCACACTCCATGAAGGTAATGAAACCTAAATCAAATACCTTATCCAGGTTTGGTAGCAACAACAGGCCATTGAAACAGTCCAGCCTTTCTTGATTATCTGATGCTCGCCAGGGCTTAATGTGCGAAGCCACTAAAAATCGTGTATCACTAAAACCGGTCAGTGCGCAGCCTTTCCACTGATCGATCAACTGTTGACGGAATTTACCCTGCCCTACACGCGCATTTATCTGCGTCAACTTTTCAGTTTTCTCAAGTGAGTCGTTGCTGAGTACATCCTCGATATCTTCCTGAATAGTTTCACCTGACGTATCATCAAGATAGGCCTCATATTGGTTAAGTGCGGCACTATACATGCCTTTACCTTTCACATTCTTTTCTTGGAAAATGGTGAGCGCTTTTATCTGCTCAGCGACATCTCTGAATTTCTGGGCAGACTGGATGCTTGTTAAAGGCCGTTTAATGAGCTTGGCCTCGATGGCCCACCCAGAAATTGTTCTGGATAGTGCGCCTGAATAGCTATCTGCGGTACGTTTAGATAAGCCTATCTGATCGAGCCAATTTTCAAAATTCATATCGATATAGTTACCTATAACTCACGATTAACTAATTTAACCCATCGGCTGGCATGCCATGCCCTGATTGTCACCGCTCCTCCAATAAACATCAAGGATGTTAGGGGTTTAGTCTGCGCCCCTTGAAACGCACTGATCAGCGGTCTCCCGGGATTTCTGATGTATAATGCCCCAACAATCCCTTTACCGCTGCACGAGGCCTGTGGCGGCGCGTGGTTTAATGACAAGAAGGTATCAACATGCACTACACCGAAGAAGAAACCGCCGAACTGAACGTTTTGATGTACTACAGCCTCCGCACCAGTGACCAGGGCATCAAGATTCACTCAACGGCATCGCCGGAGAAGATTGCGGCGGTGCAGCGTCTGTTCGAGAAGGGTCTGGTGACCCAGAAAGACGGGGGTTATCTGACGGATCTGGGTCGGGAGGCTGCGGAGCATGCGCAGTCGTTGTTGCTTATGCTGGCACCTCACAAGCACAGTATTGCGAGCTGAATCCGCGCTGTTCAGCGCGGCTGCGCGACCACCCGGAACCCCAGCACTTCATAACGCGTACCCGGCGGGTTGGCGCTTCGATAACCCGGGCGGATCAGGTGCAGCGGGCAGTGGTAGGAACCACCCCGCCGAACCTTTGCGGCGGCGTTGACGGGGCCGGTCGGATCGACACGTTTTGCTTTGCGGTAGGTGTCCCGGGCATAACCGTCTTCGACCCATTCCCAGACGTTACCGAGCATGTCGTACACGCCAAACCGATTGGCTTTGCGCGTGGCGACGGGGTGCGGCATGTCGCCGGAGTTGTTGATAAACCAGGCGTAGTCACCCAGGGCTTCTATGGGCACCGGGCGCAGGGCGTTGCGGCCGTCTTTGGCGACGTATTCCCACTCGGCTTCGGTAGGCAGCCGGTAGTGGTTGTGTGTATCGCTTTTATTGAGTTCTTCGACAAAGCGTTTTGCCATGAACCAGGATATCGATACGACCGGTAATGTGGCCCAGTCATCGCGCTTCCACAGTGCTTCCGGGCCGGGTCTGTTTTCCATGACTTTTAACCATTGCGACTGGGTGACTTCGGTTTCGCCCAGGTAAAACGGTTTGGTGATAACCACGGTGTGCGCCGGCGTTTCTTCGACCAGGCCGGTGGGTTCGGGTTCGGGCATTTCCTGGAGGGCGGCGGCGATGTCTTCGGTACCCATCACGAATTCACCCGCGGGAATGTGCACAAAGCGCATGCCAAGGTCGTTCTGCAGGGTGTCCCGGGCGTAGGTCGGGGCGGCGAGTAACAGGGCGAGCAGGAACGCGTAGGCTGGTTTCATGGGGCTGGCCTCGGTGGGAGTTCCGGATTATTGATCATTGAACGTTGATCGGCAATCACCGGGAGTTCCCCGCCAGCTTATAAGGGATGTATGGAACCCTGGCCGGGGTCATCTAGACTCAAATGATGACTCCAGAATGGAGGATGCCGACATGTTCAAACATGTTCTTATTGTGGTTGTGTTTACCTGCCTGTCTGCGACGGCCGCACTGGCGGCGGAAGACTCCGACGCGCCGGAAATGCGTTTCCGTCACCTGGACCAGAATCAGGATGGCCATATCAGCCTGTATGAGGCCAGGGACAAGCATCGTGTTTTCCATTATTACCAGCGGGCCGACAAGAATGAAGATGGCCACCTGGACAGGGTTGAGTTCAGCGCGTTTGAAGTTGAAGTCCCGGAATACGGTGAAAAGTAACGGGTAGACGAGGACAGTGACATGAGCCAACAAACGGACATCGGGAAAGCCGCTGCCTACTGGATTATTGCGGCAGGTAGTGTACTGGCGCTGGTGACCGCACTGGCGCCGCAACCCACCGGCGCTTTCAGGCTGTCTGGCGCGTTTTTGATGCTCGGATTATTGCCTTATATCGTTTACGGAAGCTTTTCGGCAATGTTCAGGTGCTGCCCGCTGATCACGGCGGGAGTTGCACTGCTGCTGGTCGATATTGCAGCCCGGCTTGGCGCCGGTGTTATCCATGTGGATCACGCAAGCGCCATGCCGGCAGTTTACTTGTCGCTCATCATGACGCTGCTTGTGCTTCCGGCCGGTGCAGCCATTGGCAAGCTGACAGAAAAGTTCTGGCTTTGAGCGACAGTCGGGACTACACAGGCAAGGCATCGACGTGAATACATCGAAAATACCAGGGGGTATCCGGCATGCATTGTATTTTCAGATACGCGGCTACCTGCGCCTGCGCACTGCTACTGGGCGCGTGCGCTGCTGAAGCCCCGCTGCAACTTGTCACCCTTGCAGATGCCCGCACTGACAAGGCACAGGTCATCGACACAGGGGAACCCGGTGACTCGGTCGGCGATATCCTGGTGTTCGACCAGCCGTTGCTCGACGAACACAAACAACCTGTTGGTAACAACAGCGGTGCCTGTATCCGCACCCGGGTGGCGCACAGTTTTCAGTGCCAGTGGACGCTCAGTCTCGATGGCGGAACGATCCAGGTTGCAGGGCGGGAGTTTGACACCGGAATTTCAACGATGAGTATCGTTGGTGGTACCGGCATCTATGCCGGTATCCGCGGTGATATGGAATCGATCAATAATAACGACGGGACGTTTACACAAACGTTACGCTACAGGCTGATGCCTTGATCTGTAAATCAGATCACTGCGGATTTTTTCAGGAAATCAACAAGCTGATCACCGTGCTGTTCGACAGCTTCAACTGAATCATGGGTTCCGTCTTCGATCAATAACAGTTCAGGGCTGTTCTCACGACAGTGGTCCAGGATTGCCTGTGCGTCGCTGACCGGTACCGTGTTATCGGCACTACCGTGAACCAGAAGGACCGGGCACGCAATACGGCATACCGTATTCATTGGCGCTATTTCCTCGAAGCGATAACCGATTACCCATTCCACGTAGTGAAGCACCCATTGTTTACCGTACTCGGGTAATCTGAATCGGGAAAGGTAGCGTCGCATCATCCATTCCGGGTGGGCAAAGGCAGCAATACTGATTACCGCTGAAATGTCATTTCGACGCGAGGCTTCAAGTAATACCGCTCCCGCCCCGACCGAATGGCCCAGCAGTACCACGCGCTTCCGGGGGTCGTCGCCATGCGCCTTTACCCAATCCACCGCCGCACCGGCATCTTCGGCAAAGCGGGGAAGCGAGGAGAAGCTGGCGGAATCGCTGCGGCCATGATTACGGGCATCCAGCAAGAGGACATTCATCCCGGCGCGTAGCAGCGGCAGGGCCAGCGGCAACATCAGCTCGGCATTCCCGCCCCACCCGTGCAACATGACGACTGTCGGTGCTTCAGCTGTCGCCGGCAACCACCAGGCAAACAACTGCTTGCCACCCACTGTGGGGATATGGATTTCTGTATAGGCGAGGTCGTAATCTGCCGGACTGCCTCGTTCTTTACGCCTCGGCGCACGGAATCCAATATGGACAGCCAGAAGCCCCGCAGAGAAAACCGCTATTACACCAAAAAGTATAAGCCCCGGGGTGTACATGGGGAGAATGCCTGGTTAAAAGCTGCGCCTGAACAGCAGGTTTCCACCTGTCACATCGGATGCGTATTGGTTGACATCGACTTCAACGACCCAGCCATCTGCCAATTTGTGTCCCAGGCCGATACCGAGCGAACCGCTTGAACCGTCAAAGGCATTACCTGAAGCAGCCGTAGCGCCGATTTTGCCTTTAAAGTAAGTTTCGCCTGTCGTTGTAAGTGTCAGAAACGCTGACATCAGCTCACCGCTCTGATCACCGAATTTGTGTGCATATTCTATATCCAGCCCGACAATATCGGTAAAACCATAGCCGAGATTCACACCGGCCGTTCCCCCACTGTCTGCAAAACCCCCATTAAATCCTATGCGCGGACCAGGTTCCTGAGCAGCGGCCATGGACATGTAGAACGCGGTAATAACCGAAATAGCCAATCCTGTTTTTTTCACTTTACATCAACCCCCAAATTCAAAGCCGGGCATTAGACCATAAACGGCAACCCGGGAGAACCCCTACTCCGGCCTGTTCGCACGACAATGGTCCAGGATCGCCAGTACGTCGATAAGTCACCACTGAAATTCACCACCTCCCGGTGAAAAAAGGGCGATATAGCTCAAGTATTTACCTGTTTGTGCCGAAAAAACAATCAGATAGAATCTAGCCGAGGTCATTCTGCCCCTGGGGGCCGCTAAAGCATGGACGTGGTAGAAGTTTTGTTCTTTGTCATTCTGGAACTGGCGGTGTTGCTGGGCATTGCCGTTTTCGTGCTTGATCGAAAACGCCGGCAGCTACAGGCTCAGGTTCAGGAATTGACCCGTGAGGAATCCGCACCGGAGTCCGACGTATTTGAATCCATTACGTCCGGGTATCTGCCCTACCTTGAAAAGCTCATTCTGGAATCACGGGCCCAGCTCGAGGCAGCAGGAGATGGTGGAACCGGAACAGAGACTGAAACAGAGACTGAAACTGCGGAAGATGAAACCACACTGGCGATTAGATACCGCCTGTCGCTGCTGGAATCCGAAAAGAAAGTCACCGAACGCTGTAACGACTACCCGGAAAAGCGCTGGGAGCATGTAACCGAATTGTTCACACCGCCGTCAGCACCTGTACCCGAAGATGATGACCCGGAACTCGAGGAAGCTGAAAGCAATAACCCGCTGCTCAAGGCCCAGGAACAAATAAAACGTCTGGAAAGTTTCCGCGACAAGTTCTTCAGTATGAAAAAACAGCTCCGGGAGCTCGAAGCTTCCCGGCAGAAGCTCACTGAACAACTCGAAATATTGATGCCGGAAGCAGAGCGCTCGGAAGAACTCAGGGCACTGCTCGATACAATGAATGGTCAACGTGACCGGCTACAGGCAGAACTTGATCAACTGGAATCACAGTCTGATGAACTGGCAAAAACGGCCACGCAAAACACCCCGGTTCAGGAACAAGAAAATGAAAGCTCATCCGCGCTGACTAAACAGATCGACAAACAGAATAGAAAGATTTCAGAATTACACCATCTGGTCGACGATCTCAACCTGGAAGCCGAAAAAGCCGAAGAACTGCAATCCAGGTTCAAGCAGTTCGAACTGGCAAGCCGTGACATGAATATGTGCATCCAGGTGCTGGAAGAAGAAAACCAGTTCTTGCAGGAACAAATAAAATCGCTGCTGGAGCTGGACGAGAACGAACCCGTGTATCACTCTGGCGCGTCTGCTGACGCTGAAAACCCGGACCAGAAAGCACAACTCGAAGCGCTTCAGTCTGAACTTGAAGGCAAGGATCAACAGATCAAGTCACTGGAAGAAAAGTACGCTTCCATGGAACAGGAATACCTGACGCTCTACGAAGAGGCCAACTCCTGACCGGGCGATTACTTTACCCTGGACAACCCGATCAGCTTCAGCGCCCACTTCTCAAATACCGGTTCGGATACACCCTGCTTCATTTTGTGCAGGAAGTATTTTTCAAACGCGATCTTGGCATAGTGCACCCACTTGCCTTTTTTGAACCAGGTCGTGTTGCGCGGTGGGATCTGAGGTACCGCAATAAAAGCCGCACCGGTATCGCCCAGGTCTGCCAGGCAGAACGCGTTCCATGTCGCTTTTGAGGCAACCGGGTAGCCGGTCAGTTCGGCTTTAATGTTCTGCACAATGGCTGTCACCATTGACTCGATCATGTAACCGGTTTTCGGTGCGCCGGTAGGTACGGGTGTTGCTTCGACCGGCGGGATGGCTATACAGACGCCGGCAGAAAAGATGTTCGGGTATTTCGGGCTGCGCTGGTGCTCGTCGACAATGACAAAACCGCGCGGATTGCACAGGCCGTCCACAGCAGCCACCGGTTCTACGCCCTTGAAACCCGGCAGCATCATGGCGTGTTTGAACAGCAGCTCCTCCTGGCCGGCGACCTCGCCTTTTTCGTCGAGTTGTTCGACGTACATCGTGCCTTCCTCGACACGACTGACACGGGCATTGGTAATAAAGTTGATATGACGGTTGCGTAACTCGTGCTCCAGCATCCCTTTGGAATCACCCACACCACCGAGGCCCAGGTGACCCACATAAGGCTCACTGGTCACAAATGTCATCGGGACCTGGTCACGGATGCGCTGTCTGCGCAGTTCGGTATCCAGAATGGCCGCATATTCATAAGCCGGACCAAAGCAACTGGCAAACTGTACCGCGCCGACAACTACGGGGCCGGGAGCGTCCTTGAGCTTCTGGAAGTCCTGGTAAGCTTTCTCTGCATGATCGACCGTGCATACTGACTGGGTAAACCCGTTGACAGGCCCGGTGCCCTCGACTTCGTCGAAAGCCAGCTTCGGACCCGTGGTAATGACCAGGTAGTCATACTCGACTTCAGTGCCTTCTTTCAGCACCAGTTTATTGGCCTCGGCATCGATCGTCTCGACCCAGCCCTGGATAAACTTGATACCATGCTTTGATAAATGCGTGTCAAGTGGCAGGGTGATCTGCTCGCGCTTGCGCCAGCCTACGGCCAGCCAGGGGTTGGATGGCACAAACTGAAAATACGCGTTGGCATTCACAACCGTGATGTCGTGCTCCTCGCCGAGCACATCACGCAACTCGTAGGCTGCCGGCATACCACCGAGACCTGCACCCAGAACAACGATATTTGCCATTTTACTTTCTCCTTGATATGCCAGGGTATAACCGGAACCACCCAATTATTTAAATAATAGCACCTTCCCAACAGCGGATAATTGATTTCTGTCAATATCACAAAACCGGTCAACCGTGCCCGGCACTACCACATCAGGTCATCAGGCACCTTGTAGTCTGCGTAGGGATCGTTTTCCTCGCTAGCGGGCAGTGAATCGACCTTGCTGACAATACAGGCTTGATCACGAAGCTTTATTTTTTCCGCCACTACAGTAGGTATCACTTCATAGCCATCATCAAAACGGGCGATAGACAAATGTCCATGGCCGAGCCTGTCGTGGATTTCCTCCGTCACGAAAATCTTTCTGACAACCGTTCCATCCTGAAAGTTATAACCCACTTCACCGCCGTCACGTCCCAACCGGTTCATTTCAATCAACTGACGAACCTGCGCCTGGATTGCCTTGTCTTCGGCCGCCTGTTTTCGCTGCAAATTGAGTTCGCGGTCACGCGCGGCCTGCTCTGCCGCCAAACGCCGGGCCGACGCGGCGGCCTCGTCCGTCCCTTTGTTGTTGCCGGCTTTCTGCTGTTTGTATTTTGATTTTTTTGTTTTATTGAGCTTGTCCTTGCTCACCAGTCCGGCTTTTAGCAGCTGGTCGCCAAATGTGTTTGCCAATGGATTTACCCCTCTAGTCTGTCTGCCCCAGCCTTCCGGCCTGTGCAAGCAGTTTTTTCTGATAACGTGATTGTACGACATCGATCGCGATCATGACGAAAATCACCAGGTAGAACGTCGACTTGCTCATCGGTGTAACCTCATAGCCAAACAGGTGCAAATGAGAGACATGACTGCCTTCTGACAACAGCATGACACCGACCAGGAACAGGATGAAAAGACCCACCACTTCATACATGCGATTCTTTTTCAGGAATTCTGTGACATGGTCTGCCAGCAAGATCATCAATATGCCACCTGCGACTATGGCTGTTGCCATGATGATGTAGTTGTCTGTCAGCGCCATGGCGCTTAGCATGGAATCAAACGAGAACACGGCATTCATAATAATAACGGAGATCAGCACATACGCGTATGAACTTGGTTTTCGCTCGACGTGTTCTCCCGCTTCCAGCAGTATCATGTGACTGATTTCCTTGAGCGCGGCATACAGAATAAAAATCCCGCCGACAAACACCACCACACCGTGCAGGTTGAAGTCGCCGCTGATCAGTCCTTCGATATTGATCGCGAACAGCGTGTCCTGGAACAGTGAGAGAACCTTGACCAGCAGTAACAGTAAAACCAGCCTGAGCGCGACAGCCAGCCCGATGCCCCAGCGTCGCAGTGATGACTGTCTGCCCGGTTCTACACGCTTCGATTCAAGCGAGATATACAGCAGGTTGTCAAAACCCAGTACCGCCTGCAGCATAATCAACATGCCGAGTGTAAACAGGTTTTCGAAAGTGAATAGTCCTTCCATCAATCATGGCCCCTGGTTTTTTTAGTTGATGCCGATAAACAACACGCGAGCCGCGTAACTTCATCGGGCTCAGATTTCACGATCCATGAACAGAATCCAGACTGCACCCTGGTCTGTCCCGCCGTCATCGTCCCCGGGTGTTCCAACCGCCAGGTCCGGCACCCCGTTATTATCCAGGTCGTCTATACCTGCAATCGCCGCTCCAAACTGATCGTCGCTATCCAGGCCTCCCTTGAAGCCGCCCGCATCCTGTGTAATTTTCTGCCAGTCTGCGACACGGCCATCCGTTCCCATCATCAGGACCCATACCGCGCCGGCATTGCTTGCGACTTCATCATCATTCGGCGCGCCAACCACAAGATCCGTCACACCGTCACCGTCTATGTCGCCGGCATTGGCAACCGCCGTTCCGAAACGGTCATCATTACTGAGCTTTCCGGCAAAGCCACCACCGCTGTCTGCGACACGCTGCCGCTGTCGAACCCTGCCATCGGCATCGAGAAATACTACCCAGATCTCACCCCGGTCCGTGCCACCGTCATCACCACCCGGCGCTCCGATGGCGAGATCCGGTATGCCGTCATTATCGAGGTCGCCGATACCGGCAACCGATGCACCGAACTGGTCATCGGCACTGAGGCTGCCGTCAAAGCCGCCTGCACCCTCGGTGATTTTCTGTTGGCTGGCAACCTTGCCATCGGCCTTCATCATCAGGATCCATACCGCGCCGGCGTTACTGCCACCGTCGTCATCATTCGGCGCGCCAACCGCAAGATCCGTCACACCGTCACCGTTCACGTCACCGATGTCGGCAACAGCACTGCCGAAACGATCGTCGTCGTCGAGGTTGCCGTCAAAACCTCCACCGGCATCGGTGATACGTTGCGTCTGCAAAATCGTGCCATCGGTATCCAGAAACGCTACCCGGATTTCACCCCGGTCTGCACCGCCATCGTCATTGCCGGGCATTCCTGCGGCAAGGTCGAAGACACCATCACCATCCAGGTCCCCGACACCGGCCAGTGCACTGCCGAAACGATCATCGATGGCCAGGTTTGTCCCGAGCCCGCCCGTCCCGCTGGAAAGCTTCTGCTTGATATCCACACGCCCGTCGCTGTCCATGAACAAGACCCAGGCTGCGCCCTTGTCGGCACCACCCGTGTCATTAAAGGGCGCGCCCACCGCCAGGTCGCGGACGCCGTCTGATTCCAGGTCGCCAAGATCGGCAACGGCGCTGCCAAACCGGTCACCGTCACCCAGGGCACCATTAAAATTGCCGCTGCTGGCAGAGATCTTCTGTTCATCTATCGTCCTGATCTGCAGACTGCTGCTCCCGCCTGATGAAAAACTCGTGTCACCGGTCGAGCATTGCAGGACAGATGCACCCGACAGAAACAGCGTGGAGACCAGCAACAACAGTCGTGCGTAGCGGTCATTGAATTTATTCTGGCTCATTGTATTTTTCCGGGTCATCTGTTTCAGGAGACGGCTCGATCAGGCTGATGATCGTCCAGCCCGCCGTTGGTTTCAGATTATTGTCTGCGGTGTACACAAACAGCTTTCCGCGTGGATTGATCGCGAACAATGGCACGGCCCGGCCATAGTGCTGCTTGTAGTACTCATTGAATCCAAACTCGTCGGTCAGGGCGGTACTGTGAATCTCGGCACCCTTGCTCAGCATACTGGACAATTGTGTATAACTGACATCCTCGCCAAAGGCAATGTGCCCGTAGAGGGGTTTCCCGGTCTTGGCACTGCCTTCTTTCTCCGGGGTTACCTGCAGACTATAGATATTGGTGGCGCCGAATTCTGTCCGGTAGCGCATTACCGCCAGCGCATTTTCCTCCTGCACACTGGACAGGGCCAACAGCTGCCCGATACCGACCAGGTCCAGGCGACGATCGGCATATTCAGACACGACCATGCCATAAAATGCCGGTATGTTTTCCATCATGGCGGCGCGCACATTGCTCCAGCTGGTGTCGGCAAGCAATACCCGAATATCCTGTTTTTGCAGCGCTACCGCGATCGCGCGTGCCAACGGGTTACCTCCGACAATGAGAAAGCCCCGCGGCTCCGGTTCCGCTACACCCAGCGCCACCGCCACCAGTCGTGCCGTGACACTCTGCAGCGCTACTGTTCCTATGATAACAATGAAGGTCATGGGCACCAGCATGGAGGCCTGTTCATTTCCCTGCTGCTCCAGTTGCAGGGCAAACAGTGCAGCCACCGCCGCCGCCACAATGCCGCGCGGTGCAACCCAGGCAAGCATGGCACGCTCTCGCCAGGTCAGCGTCGATCCCCAGGTCGACACCAGGATTTTCAATGGCCGCGCCACAAACTGCATGATCAGCAGCACACCCAGCGCGCCCCAACCCAGCGCCGTCACTGCATTGAAATCAACCCGCGCCGCCAGAATGATGAACAGCCCCGAGATCAGTACAATGCTGAGTGTTTCCTTGAAATCCAGAATGCCCTCTACATTGACATCCTTCATATTCGCCAGCCAGATACCCATGACGGTGACGGTCAGCAAACCGGATTCCGCGCGCATATGATTCGATAGTGCGAACACCCCGAACACCACCATCAGCGCCGCAGCATTATGCAAGAACTCCGGCAACCAGTAGCGACGCAATACCACACCCAGGGCATAGCCCGCGGCTGCACCAAAGACCACTCCGGTGAGAATCTGTTCCGCAAACAGCAACAGGGTATGTCCGAAAGCTGCCCCACCGCTGCCCAGGACAATGAATTCGAACACCAGCACCGCAAGCAACGCACCGAGTGGGTCAATCACGATCCCCTCCCAGCGCAGAATATTCGCCAGGTGCGCGACAGGCCGCACTGTGCGCAGCAGGGGAATGATCACCGTCGGCCCGGTGACCACGGTTAACGCACCAAACAACAGCGCCATTTGAAAGGACGTATCCAGCAAGGTAAAGGTTGCCAGTGTGGTCACTGTCCAGGTCACCAGCATGCCGCTGCTGACCATGCGTCGCACCACATGTTCCAGGCCTTTTATTTCGCTGAAGCGCAGTGTGAGACTGCCCTCAAAGAGGATAACCGCCACCGATAGCGACACCAGGGGAAACAGCAGGTCGCCGAACAGCGCATCCGGATTGATCCACCCGTATACCGGACCCACCAGCAGACCCGACAACAACAAAAACAGGATGGCCGGCAGTTTTACCCACCAGGCAAACCACTGGCAGGCCAGCGCCAGTACGCCAATGGCCGCAATACTCAGGACGATGGATTCGTTCATTCGCGGCTCATGAACACGACCCGGTCGGCAACTGCACTATGATACCCCCTGGCAGCAAGCGCACCCGTCATTGCCTTGCGGCCCAATAGCATGCGAAAGCGCATGGTATCACGGTTGGTCAGCGTCAAATCGGCAGTTCCTGCTATACCCGCTTCGAATAGCGCGCCCTGGCATCAAACCGGTCCATGGGCAAAACCCCCACCAGTTTTGGATAGACTTCCCTGTTCAGGAACAGCATCTCGTCATCGACCTGGTTCTCGGGCAAGTCCCTGTACCAGGCCTTGCGGACACCCTCACCGCCCGGTGACCAGCGATAGCCGCGCGATTTGAGCAGGTCCTTTTTCTGGAACGGTGCACGCTCCGCCCAGATACGAACATCGGTACGACCCGATCTGTCCAGCAGGCGTTTCATGACAAGCTCCCCACTGGGCAGGGTCTGGCTCAGTAATTCAATACCGGCCTGGCAATCGATGGTAGCCCGGTGGCCCTCGTAGAAGAACCCGTACTTGTAACCCAGGTACTCCAGCTTCACACCCTCGAAGCCTTCTTCATTCCAGTTGACGTCTGCAATGGAGCAGGCCCAGTCGATATCCTCAAAGCCCGGGTAAAGTGATTCGACAAACGGCCGGTCAAAACGGGCATTGTGTGCAATAACCAGCGATGCCCCGGAAACAAAACGCGCGACCTCGTCAAGGTCTATGGACTGCCCCGCGACCATTTCATCCGTAATACCGGTGATGCTTGTGATAAACGCCGAGATCGGAACCCCGGGGTCCTGAAGCGCATTGTAGGCCGGGAGGATACGGTAAATACGTCCCTCGTCATCATACTCGAACGGTACCAGGGCCAGCTCGATGACCTTTTCGGTATCCGGGTCAAGACCGGTGGCCTCGGTGTCGAGGTAAATCCCGATGTGTTTTTCCGCGCCGGTATCTTCGTGGTAGCGCTCGACAGGTTTAAGGCGGCGGATGACCTTGTAGTCCCCCGTTGCGGTCAACTGGTCGATGAGGGTTTGGCTGGTTGTCATGATCTGCCCTGCTGATCGTTAATATTTGTGCGTAATTTACCATACCAGGGCATATCAATGGGGCATTATCGGTAGTCGCGATACACGGCCTCGACCCAGTCAAGCCCGGGACCAAGGGCATTTACCGCTGACGCCATTTCCTCCGGGAAGGCTTCCGGCCACGTGATGCCGTACTTTTCAGGCCGGATGAAAGGCGCCAGTAATGCGGCAGCAGCCAGATCGGCCCGACTGAATTTATCCCCGGCAAGAAAACGGCTTTGTTCGAGTTGTGCGTGCAACTTGTCGACAGCGCCTGTCACTTTTTCCAGGGAGATACCTGCTGTTCGTTCGTTAATGCGCATGAATTTGCGCATAGCTTCACGCACTTTGGGAAAAGCCAGGCGAAACATCATTTTCCTGTGCCAGGCTTGCCCGTGCGTCAACATGGGAAGGACAATATCCGTCCTGTCGAGAAAATAATGGTAACAATAGACGCGTATCTGTGGCCCGATATTTTCATCCACGTAGGCTTCCCAGCGTAGCGCCTGTTCCTCAAGTTCCGCCGACCCAGGTGTCAACGGCCTGTCGGGAAACGTTTTATCAAGATAGGTAATAATGTCACTGGAGTTCTGCACGACCCTGCCGTCATGCACCAGGACCGGCACCTCTTGCTTCGCTGCAATCTTTTTTACTGTCTTAACGTGAAAACCGGGCAGCAAATCGATTTTTGTGTACGCCAGGCCCTTGTACTCAAGCGCCCAGCGAACTTTCTCGCAGTAGTGTGAAATCGGGAACTGGTAGAGTGTCAGCATGGCTATATCCTGCCCGGATTCCTGACCAGCCCCTTGCGCAATTCACGCAACTTTGCCTTGACCCTGGCGGCGTTTCGCGGGCCGATCCGGAGCAGTACTTTTTGCCCGGCTGACAATCCTTCCAGTTCCGGGTCGGCAAACAGAAACAGTACGTGCGGGCGCACCAGCGAAACCCGCCCGCCGGTATCGGGCGTTTCCAGCAGGTGGTCGATGACGTCGATCAGCCGGTCGTTGAAATAGGCCGAGGGGTAACCCTGGTCCTGGTATGCAGCCTGTATTAAAGGGTAATAATGCAGGTAGAGCGCTATGAGCTGTTGGCTGTCCAGGGCGTCCAACAGATCAATATAGGCGTTGTAACGTGCATAGTTTTTCTTGCTCAGGTAAAAACCGTTTTCGTCCTGTTCGACGATCAACTGCCCGGGTACGGACTGGTTAGCGCGGTGCTTGCTGTTCAACAAGTGCCTGCGTGGCAGGTTATCGACCGTGACGACAAATCGCCGCACGATGTGATTCAGGTTGAGTAGTGAATCCAGTGTCCGTCGGGCAGCCAGCGTGTAGAGATCCTGTCTAATGGCGTCATCGCTGTCATCCAGCGTCGGCAACGGCTTTTCCGGTACCGGTGGTGCAGCCTCTTCGGCGGGTTTTTGCGGCAAGGGTTCCGGTTCAGCCGGTGCTGTGACAATAACCTGAGGAAGCTCCGGAACCGGGTAGCGGATCGCCGGCTCGGCTGGCTCCTCAACGGCTGGCTGCACAACGGTTTCCGGTGGCAGATCCAGTACCTGCTCCCCGGTTTGCTGTGGCTGAAGATATTTCACCGCCACCACGATGCCCAGCACCAGTGCAACCGCAATGAGATAATCTGACTTTTTCATACTCAACCCGTGTCCTGATTGGCAACTGCCAGCCTTGGCGATGCTGGCCTGATTGGTATACTCAATAATACCGTTTCGCTCACCAGGAGCCACAGGCCATGAAGAATCTGATAACGACCGCTTTGCTGGGCCTGTTTTTGCTCACAGCCTGCACCACGCTGACAGTACAGACCGACTATGACACAAGCTACAATTTTTCAAAGCTGAAAACCTACGCGTGGCTCGAAGACAAGCCGCCCAGCGACGATATCCGTATCAATAACAGCCTGATTATCAAGCGGGTGGTCAATGCCGTGAATAACACGCTGCAATCCAGGGGCTACAAGCTGGTGAGCAAGGACAAGGCCGACTTTTTCGTTAACTGGTTTGGCTATATTGACAACAAGATCCAGCAGGAAACCATTAATACCTATTACAGGCACCCGGGTTACGCGACCACCACCTGGGAGTATAGCGCCTTCTCCCGCACCTATACCTACGAATACCAGGAAGGCACGCTGATCATCGATATTCTCGACGCTACAAGCCGGCAGCTGATCTGGCGTGGCACGGGGCAGGACTATCTTGAAGAAAACGAAACACCTGAAAATATTACCGAAAGAATTAACCGTACTGTGGCCGGGATTTTGAATGCATTTCCTCCCGGGAGCCAACCGGCACGCCAGTGAATGACATATCCGGCTTTACGGGTTCTGGAACTCCAGTGTTCTGAACACGATGTCGACCGTCAGATCCAGCACCTCCAGGTGGGCTGCTGCTTCCCTGCCGGCTTTATTTGTACGGTAAAAATGCGGTGTCATTAACAGCAGGTCTGCAATTATGTGCTTGCTGATTTCACCGGTTTTGTATTGAAATGATTGTTCGTCCACGAGTGAAAAGCCCGTTTCCATGACAGGCGTGAGATCCTGCGGGCGTGACTTTTTCACTTCGCTGTAGATAACTTCTCTCAGCTCTTTCAAATGGTCCGGTCCGGGTTCGACCAGTACCAGCCTGCCACCCGGCTTGAGTATGTGCCGGAATCCTTCAAAGCTCTGGAACCCGAACACGCATAAAATGATATCGATACTGGCGGGTGTCACGGGTGGTTGCCGATTTGTGCCGACCAGCCAGGTAATCTGCCTGTTTCTTTTTGCAGCCTCGAGTATGGCTGGTTTGGATATATCCAGCCCGATAAAGGAAAGGCCGCTACTTGCACCCCTGTCCTCAAGGTATTTAAAAACCGTATCGGAGTAGTACCCTTCGCCACAGCCTGCGTCCATCAGGCTGGTTTTCCTGTTTTCGGGAACAAGTGCCGATGTTATCCGGGCCAGGCGGCTGGCGAGTGGTTCATATAGCCCGGAATTCAGGAAGCGGGCTCTCGCTGCAACCATTTCCTTGCTGTCACCCGGTTGCCTGGAACGCTTGTGCTGAACCGGCAGCAGATTCACATAACCCTGGCGGGCGATGTCGAAGCTATGCCCATGTTCACAGCGCAACTGTTTGTCATGGCACACAAGTAGCGCGCCATCAATCGGGCAAGCCAGGTTGTGTGCATTTATACGGTTCATTTGTTGTCCTGCTTGCGCCATAACAGTGGTGGTGATTATTGTAACAGTCCTGTCGCGAATGCCCTGTTGCGCGTTATACTGCACGGGAAATCAGGCCCACTTGCCAGGAACAAGGATGATAGCGCGTAAAAAAGTCGTTCCACCGGTTACACCCAAAATCGTACCGAACAATCCCCGTCAGCGGCTCACCCAGTACGGTTTGCTGCTGCTCGCATTCGCGCTCACGGCCTGGCTCGGGTACCAAGCCGGCTCTGCCCGGGTACCGGAAGACGGTAAACCACTGGTCGGGCAGTCCCAGGCATCCGGGCAACGCATTGCCGAACTTGAGAAGGAACGCAATTCACTGAAGCAGCAGGTCGCGGCGCTGGAACAAAGCGTACAGCAGGTCAACCAGGCCCTTTCCGCCGAGCGCACACGCAAACAGAAACCCGCGCAAGTGAAGGCAGTAAAACGCCCGGCACCTGCACCCCGGCCTGTAACCACCGTAACTGAATCAGCGGGCTACTCACTGGGTCTTGAAGACATTCGTATCGAGCAGACAGATTCCGTGAGTATATTCCGCGTTGCCTTTTCCGTACTCAACGAAGCGAACAATGACGACCGGGTGACGGGCACTATCTGGGTTGCCGTCAATGGTTTTCTGGACAAGGAACCGAAGCGGCTGTCATTCAAACGCCTGTCAGCGGACAACCGCTCGTATGTAAAGATGGGGTTTAACCGGCAACAGAACATTATGGAAGAGATTGTGCTGCCGGAAAACTTCCGCCCCAGAAATGTCCTGATAGAAGCCAAGCCCTACGGTGAGAAATATACTGGCACTTCGGAGAAAATCAGCTGGGACCCAAAGTAGGAACCGGTGCTTTTACAGCGCTTTCCCCGCCAGGGTCGGTACCTTGTCAGTACGCGTTTCCAGCTTCAGGTAACTCACCAGCCGCACACTGCCGTCTGCATGTAATTGTTCATGGATCTTTGCAACGATGGCCAGTATGGCATCCAGCTCACCTTCGATGTTGGTTCCCGAGGCGTGGGTTTCGAGGATGAAGTCGCCGCTATTCAATAATTCCACGACGCGCCCGATTTGTTGCCTGACTGAAACGCCTTCACCAATCGGTACAACCTGTAATTCCGCAGTAGCTTTCATGTCTTTTCTCCTGTCATAAAAAATGCCGGCGGGGTTACGCACCCGGCCGGCATTATCAAAGGCCTGCGCAGCGTTACTTCTTCGCGTCGCGTTCCTTCACTTCCTTGATGACTTGTTCGGCCACGTTGTTCGGGCACGGTGCATAGTGCGAGAACTCCATGGAGAACTGGCCACGGCCGGAGGTCATGGTACGCAGGTCACCGATGTAACCGAACATTTCGGACAGCGGCGCATCGGCCTTGACGCGCACGCCGGTCGGACCCGGCTCCTGTGACTTGATCATGCCGCGGCGGCGGTTAAGGTCACCGATGACATCGCCAACATTGTCGTCCGGCGTGAACACGTCGACCTTCATGATCGGCTCCAGCAACTGCGGCCCGGCCTTGGGCACGGACTGACGGTATGCACCCTTGGCGGCGATCTCGTAGGCGACAGCCGAGGAGTCGACGGCGTGGTAACCACCATCTGTCAGGGTAACCTTCACGTCCAGCAGCGGGAAGCCGGCGAGTACGCCTTCTTGCATACTGGTGCGGAAACCCTTTTCGACAGCCGGCCAGAATTCACGCGGCACGTTACCGCCGGTGACCTTGGATTCAAACTCGAAGCCACTGTTGACTTCGCCCGGCTCGATAACGTAATCGATCTTGGCGAACTGACCGGAACCACCGGTCTGCTTCTTGTGCGTGTAGCTGTCTTCGACACGCTGGGTAATGGTTTCGCGGTAGGCCACCTGCGGCTTACCGACTTCAACATCGATACCGTGGGTACGCTTGAGGATATCGACCTTGATATCGAGGTGCAGCTCACCCATGCCCTTGATGATGGTTTCACCGGACTCTTCATCGGTCTCAACGCGGAAAGAAGGATCTTCCTGGACCATTTTACTGATGGCGATACCCATCTTCTCGGAACCCGCCTTGTCTTTCGGCGAGATGGCGATAGAGATGACCGGGTCAGGAAACACCATCGGTTCCAGTGTCGCCGGGTCCTTTGGATCGGCCAGGGTGTGACCGGTCTGTACGTTTTTCATACCCACGATAGCGATAATGTCGCCAGCCTGCGCGGAACTGATTTCCTCGCGGTCATCGGCATGCATGACCACCATGCGGCCAATACGCTCGGTCTTGCCGGTAAAGGTGTTGAGAATGGTGTCGCCCTTGTTGATGCGGCCCGAGTAAATACGCACGAAGGTCAGCGCACCGAAACGGTCATCCATAATCTTGAATGCCAGTGCGCGCAACGGACGGTCCGGGTCGACAATGGCGAATTTACCTGTCTCGTTACCTTCCATGTCCACTTCAGGTTGCGGCTTGACTTCGGTCGGGCTCGGCAGGTAATCGACAACGGCGTCCAGCACCAGCTGCACGCCCTTGTTCTTGAACGAGGAGCCACAGTAGGTCGGGAAGAAGTCCAGCGCGATGGTACCCTTGCGGATGCAACGCTTGAGGTCATCGACAGAAGGCTCTTCGCCTTCCAGGTAGGCTTCCATCAGGTCGTCGTCCTGCTCGACAGCCGTTTCGATCAGCTTCTCGCGCCATTCCTCGACAATGTCAACCATATCGGCCGGCACATCTTCGAGGGTGTAATTCAACGGATCACCGGATTCATCCCAGACCCACGCCTTGCGCGTCAGCAGGTCGACCATGCCCTTCAGGTCTTCCTCGACACCGATCGGCAGCACCATAACCAGCGGGTTGGCGGCCAGCACATCTTCGACCTGCTTGACCACGCGGTAGAAGTCGGCACCTATACGATCCAGTTTGTTGACGTAGATAATACGGGCAACTTCGGATTCGTTGGCGTAACGCCAGTTGGTCTCGGACTGTGGTTCCACACCACCGGATGCACAGAACACACCCACGCCACCGTCGAGCACTTTCAGCGAACGGTACACTTCAATGGTGAAATCCACGTGTCCGGGGGTATCGATGATGTTCAGCCGGTGACCGTCCCACTCACAGGTGGTCGCAGCGGACTGGATGGTAATACCGCGCTCCTGCTCCTGCTCCATGAAATCGGTGGTCGCGGCGCCATCGTGCACTTCGCCGATTTTGTGGATTTTGCCGGTCAGTTTCAGAATACGCTCGGTGGTCGTGGTCTTGCCGGCGTCCACGTGGGCGAATATACCGATATTCCGGTAGTTGCTTAGCTCTGTCATGGTATCAACTCGTTAGCTGGTTAAAACATCATCGAACTGCACTTTCCGCCCACCGAAAATAAAACAAACCATGTTAAATCAATAACATGGCTTGCATCTCGATAAAACTGGCGAAGAGGTGCCGTGCCGCGAACGCTGGCCAACCCACCTGCAGCAGATGGCCATTCCGTCCTAAATGGCCGCGTATGATACCGGAAAATGCCGGTTCTGTATGGAGAATTTATGGTTCCGTATAAAAATCAGTGAGACGGGGCGGTGTCACCCCCTTACGGCGCCCCGCTATCGTCGCCGGAAGCCGCGCGATAGAGAGAGCTGACACGAATCGCACGCGGCTCGATGATGCAAGCTTCGCGGCACTGGCCGCAGCCCGTACAGACCGTTGCATCAATTATCGGCTTCCAGTTTTCCCAGACCAGTGCTCCAGGTAGCGGACAGGACGCCGCGCAGGCACCGCACTCCGGACCCTGCCAAGGCAGGCACTGTTCAGTATCGATTTCAGCACGAGCCAGCTTTGGAGCTGGCAGCGGCTCATCCTCTTGCCGCTCCGGTAAACGCAGGGCACCCGGTTCGCAGGCATTGACACAGGGCCAGTCCTCACACAGGTGACAGCTTTTGTGGCTGAGATCCAGTGCCGGTGAACCGGCGAACTGTACGCCCAGGCGAGCCGGCAAAGGGAAAATAGTCTGGTGCGGGCAGGCCTCGATACAGGTGTTGCAACGCGTACAGGCGAGCAGAAATTCCAGTTCGTCGAGCGCATAGGGGGGGCGTATCCAGTGAGCCGCACGACGGGCGACCTGCCGGTCTGCTTCCTGGACCAGCGTCTCACCGGTCTTGCTCGCCACCTGGCGAAAGAATCCGCGTCGCGAAGCGTCCATTACATTCTCATGATCATGGGCTGTGACAGTAGCCACAGGTGGAAACCGGTCATCAGCACCACAAACCCGAGCATGGGTGCCAGACGCCAGCTACCACTTTGCCCGCCATCGGCCAGCAAACTGCGTCCGCGGTGACGCACGATCTGTACGGCAATCCAGAACCCGAACACCATCAGCCCGGCCTGCAGGGCAAACAGGGTCTGCTGGGAGATCAGCATGTCAAAATGACGCGCGTGTTTTTCCGCCATGCTCAATGGCGCCAGACCGGTACCCAGTGGATTCTCGAACACGGCGCCTATACCAACACCCTCACGCACGAGGTGGTTAAGGTTATGCGCCATATGATAGGCGAACGCCAGTGGCAGGGCGACAAAGGCCAGTGTGGTGAACAGACGCCTGAATGACGTGCGCCCTATCAGCTGCCGTGTGATCGCTACAAACAGGGCATATACCAGTACCACAGCCAGCATACTGCCAAACATACCCACCGTGAAACTGGCCAGCAATTGTCCCGAGTCGTTCAGAATACGTGCAATATCACTCATCCAGGTTTCCCAGAATGGCATCATCGACAGGCCATGAAAGCCGGTCAGCGCCAGTAACCCGATCATGAACCAGGCTTCATCGTGGCGTGGTCGTGCATCCTGTACGGCCTCGACACTGGGCGAGCGTAACCGCCACGCCACGTTGTCGTGCGGGCAGCTGCGTACACAGTTACCACAGGAGGTGCAGTAGCTGTTCTGTTTCAGGCGCCCCATTACCAGCCAGGTCGGACAGGGTTCGGTGTCCTTGTCTCCGTAGTAACAGTCCAGCGTCTTGCAGTCGGCGCAGGTATTCGTATCAATCGGTCGCAGTTCGACCGGTGCCAGCTGGGAGTAGAAACCCACCGTACGCCCGACCGGGCAGAAGTAGCGACAAAATGCCTTGCGTTCAAAGATAGCCAGCGAACTGGTGGCCATCACTACCATCAGTAAAGACACCGCCGCCGTGGCATACGGGTTCGTGGTGATACCCAGTCCCAGCTCCAGCCAGGTCAATGCAATAAACATCAGCAACGCCGGCCAGATGGTACGCAGGGCACGCGGCACACGCAGGTTAAGACTGTTGTTCGGCTCGGCGCGTTTCCACAAGCGACGCCGCACCAGCCACTGTGCCAGCGTGTCCCAGGGACACACCGCGCACCAGGCCGTACCCAGAAAGAACACAGAAAAAACCAGCCCCGCCCACCAGATGTTCCAGGTCAGCAGTGTGGCAATATTACGTTCCGGGATCTGGTTACCAAACAGACCGGCATAAATCACCAGCAGAAACAGTGCGACAAATATCAGTTTCAGAAGCAGCAGAATTTTGGGGCTGGCGACCAGGTAACGAACAATACCTCGCACCACGGGCACACGTGCAAGACTGTACACGGTAGCGCTGGCAGAACCGGGCAAAGGGGCAACAACCGCCCACAGGGTCAGGACGATCATGCCGCCGATCACCAGCATGCCCCATATTGCAGGCAGTCCCGGGTGAGTCATGATCACGGTGCGCCCTCTTCACTGCTACGCGCGACACGTTCATCATGGCGCGCGGTGCGAATGCGATCACGTTGCAGACGCTTGCGCTGGAACAGGTTGGCCGCAATCAACACAACCAGCAATGCCACTACCGACAGCGTGACCGGACCCACGGGCGACGGTTGCCCGATGCGTAACGGGAAGTCGACCAGGTAAGGCTCACCATCCGCCTGGAACTCGGCGCGGATGATGTAGCGGCCATCATCACTGAACACAAACCCCTGGCGAAACACGTTGTCATCCGGTGGCTGCACACCCAGCTGTTCCGGCTCCGCGCCACCAAACCAGGTATCGTCGCGCACGCTAAAGGTCACTTCGCCGGTAAAGGGTTCACCGCTATCCATGTGACTGGCATACAGGTTGATGCGCCCGGGTTCGCCGGCACGGGGAAACGCCGGGTACACCATGTAGGTTACAAAATAATTGCCGATCTGGGTTTCGACCTGCATGCTCGGCGGTGTATTGGAGTCTTCATTCAGGCTGTAGGCCGGGCGCCCCAGCACGTGATGGGCAAGTACCGGTGCCATGAAGACGAGCAGACTGCAGGCGAGTAAAAACTGTCGAAGCATATTCATACGCTGTGTCGGGCAACCGTTCCTTCCGAACGTTTCACGATGCGGATTGGCAGGCTGGGGTGTGGACAAACTTCCACGCATAGCCCGCAACCGACACATTCCTGCTTGACGATTGGCTGGTACTGGTTCCAGAATTTAAAGCCGATAGCGCGTTCTCCCAACGGACAAATGCTGACGCAGGCACCGCAGATGCCGCGATCCACCCACGGGTAGCAGGCACTGCGATCTATCTGGGCAACCCCCATGTCGACGTCATTGCGCGGCACCTCGGTCAGCGCCTCGGTGGGACAGGCCTGCATGCATTTGCTGCACAGGATACAGGCTTTCTGTTCCGGGTCGATATAGGGTGTATTGGCCCGGTCGCCACCTTCACGCTGGTAGAACTGTATACAACGTGGTGGGCAGACTTCGCCACACAGTCCACAGCCAATACAGGCGCTATTGAAGGCCAGATCGTCTTTCAATGCACCGGGGGGGCGCAGGTGTGTACTGAAGTCCGCCCGCGCTTCCGGCATCGTGAGCCGCACCAGGCCATAAGGCAATGTACTGGCAGCGGTGATACCCGCGGCATAGATGAGTCGTTGTAAAACGGTGCGCCGCTGAATCATGCGACCTCCTTCGACGGCTGGTCAGCCGGGTGTTCACGCTGGTAACGCTTGCCCAGGTGTCCATAGCCCTGGTACCCCACATCCTTCAGCTTGATTTCAAACGTCAGGGCATCTGTCGGGCAGACGGCAATACAGGCCGTACAGTTATTACACTCCTGTCCAAATCCATCCCTCAGAGGATCGAGACCGAACTCACATATGGCATTGCACTTGGCGCAATCGTTACAGTTCTCGACGATACGCTGAATGCGCAGCAGGCGATAACGGCCGAGCAAGGAGTAAAGCGCTCCGCCCGGACACAGGTAACGACAAAAACCCCGCTGTGACACGAGCAGGTCAAACAGCAATGTCACGGCAAAGAACACGGCACCTGCGCCAAAGCCACCCAGTGCAACCGCGTAATAGATTTCCCGCCCGACCACGGCCGGCGGATAGACCGCAGCCACCAGGACCGAGCCGGTCACCATGGATAGCACCAGACCGGCAAACAGCACCACATATTTGAAACGCTTGTCGAGATGACGGCGCCCGGTATGCAACCCCATTCGCCGCAGCAGAACGGCGAAGTTACTGTTCAGTTCATACAGAAAACTGGCCGGACAGATCCAGCCGCAGTAGAAACGTCCTAACAATACCGTAAGCAGTACCGGGATGAGTGCCGTCAGCAGGAACGGGGTATACAGGTTCATCCCCGCCGCCATCTGCCCCAGCGCTGCCAGCGGATCACTGAGCTTGAGACCAAAAAAAGTCCCGGACCAGGTGTTACCCTTGATGGCATCCAGGTCTTCGGCAGGATCCTTGACAAACGGCCTGGTCAGCATTTCCATGGTGTCGTACAGTTCTTTTTCCTGCGGCGCCAGCAGGTCGTAGGCGTGTGCCGACACGTAAGTCTGGTAAACGTGCAGGAACGGCAACAACACCAGCATCGAAAATACCGTCGCCAGCGTCAGCCAGCGCAGTTTGTTGAGGTGTCGCCAGAGAAATAACGGTTTAGCCTTCATACTCTTCTTTACCCGTAGTCAGGGACAATACGAATTGCTTGCGGCATCTGAATGCAAGAACGCTCACACAACCCACATCCCACGCATTTGTCAGTGACATGTGGTTGTTCCAGTAATCCAACAGTGATGGCAACATCCTGCAGCGGGCAGGCGCGGTAACAAACACCGCAGGTCTTGCCCTGGTATGACAGACACAGGCGTTTATCGACCACGGCATGGCCCATGCGAACGCCTTCAAGGATTGGCTCCAGTTCACGTACAATAGGCTGAATGGCGCCACTGGGGCACACATCACCACACTTCATACACAGGATGCAGGCCTTTTCACGCGGGATAATATAAGGCGTATCCAGCGAAGCCAGACCATTCCCCATGCCAAAATAACTGATGCAGCGGTTGGGGCAGGCTTCTCCACACTGGCCACAACGGATGCAACGGCTGAGAAACTCGTCTTCCGCAACTGCACCCGGTGGACGCAGGTAGCGCAACGAGGAGCGTTTGGGCATGGCTGCAGACGCAACCGGTGCAGTGGCTGTTGCAGCCGCTACACCGATCGATTTGATAAACGTTCTGCGTTGCATGTTAAACCCGACCTGATTCACCCGCCATTGCGAGCAGTGCGAGGTAATCTCCATGACAGGGTGCAAGGCCTCGGGAGATTGCCGCGCTTCGCTCGCAATGACGGGATATCGTTACTCACCAGACCTACTCACTAGATCTTCTCGATACGCGCTGCGGACTTCTTGAAGTCCACCTGCCCGGACACCGGATCCCACACGCGACTGGTAACACGATTCGCCAGCCACTTGTTCTTCTCCGGCACCGCGCTGTCAGCCACCGACAGGTTCCAGGGACCGAACATATACCCCCGCGGTACGTTGTTACGCGCCGGTTTAACCAGGCTGTTGGTACCAACCTGCGCACGCGCTTCAAGTTGGCCGCGTCGTGTAACGACACGCACCTTGTCGCCGTCCTTGATGCCGAGCTCCCTGGCATCCTCGGGATGCATCTCGACATACATTTCCGGCACCAGTCGTCGCGTGGTCGGACTGCGGTTGGACTTGGCGGTATGGAAGTGCTCGTACACCACGCCAAGACCGAACCAGTAGGGATATTTATCCTTCGGAACCTTGTCCCAGGTACGGCCACGGAACTTCTCGTCCGGCAGATCCGGCGTAAGACCCTTGTCGCGTGCTTCCTTGATCAGATCCATATGATCGATGGTGTAGTGATCCTTCTTCGTACCGAACTCCATCAGCTTGTGCGTCAGTTCCTCGCGATTACTGTAGTCCTGCTGGCACAGTTTCATGTGCACCTTGCCATCCCTGGTGCGGAAATACCCGTAGGGCCGGTTCTCCCACTGCCCTTCCTGCATCATGTAACGACGTTTGGTGCCGCCATTCTTGGCAATCTCGTAGGTCGGCGCCGGCCACTGGATACCACGCAATTGCTTGAGTTGCTCATACGGTGAAAGACCATCGAGCTTTTCGCGCTCGAGGATGCCGGTAAGATCAGTATCGGTCCCGGCTGAAGCGCGGCATACATCGCGGAACACTTCCTCGGTGTCGATAAAGCCGTTCTTGTCGGTCTTCCAGGGGAAGATCTTGTCGCCATCCATCCCCAGCAGATTGGCAATCTCCTTGCCCTTGTGCACCACCAGATCGAGATCTGGCAGGCAACCCTTGGGTGGCATTGCCGCCTGTTCGCAGATATTGATACGCCGCTCGGAACTGATGTACACCCCGTTGACTTCACCCCAGGTTGCTGCCGGGAAGATTACGTCGGCGTACAGGTTATTGGGTGCATGACGATAAATTTCCTGCACCACGGTAAAGATCTTGCTCAGCGCCGGTCTTACCAGGTTCTCCTGGTCGGGCAGGTCGATATGTGTGGCATAGACCATAAACATGGCCTTTACCTCTCCCTTCAGGACGCGCTCCATCATGCCTACAGCCATGCCAGGATTCTCGGAGTTCATGGCGGTTTTCAGGTTCGCTTCCGGCACCCGCCAGTGCTTGGCCATGTGCAGGCGATGCTTGTCGTTCTTCAGGGGCTCGTTGAACGGCAAACGCCCGGTCAGACCACCGGTGAAGCGCTCACCCATCGCATTGGGCTGGCCGGTCATGGAGAATGGACCACAGCCCGGTTTGGCCAGGTTACCGGTCAGCGTCAGCAGGTTCACAATGGAAATAACGTTGTGCTGGCCGTGAATGTGCTGGTTGTAACCGATGCCCCACATGATGATGACACCGCCGTAACCCTTGCCGCTCTGCTTGCCCTTGCTGCGCGCAAGCCGCTTGCGGGTCGCGTCGGCGAACATGCTTGCGACGCGACGGATCAACTCCGGTGACACATCGTGATTGGGGCCACCCATGCGGTCCTGTACCTGTTCCGGGCTGTAGTCCTTCTTGACACCATCAACATAGGCCTCCCAGCCTTTGACATGCGCCTTGAGGAAATCCCAGTCAATCACATCCGGGTGCTCTGCGAGCAGAACATGTGCGATCGAATTCAGAAAGCTGATGTCTCCATTCAGGATAGGCACGTGCACGGAGTTATCCGGATCAATGTCCTCATAACCCATGACCGTACCCGTACGCCGCGGATCGACCACGACGGTCGGGATATCCGCCTTCTTCTTGTAGTCGGCCGCACGCCAGAAAATGATCGGGTGTGACTCGCGGGCGTTATGTCCGAAATGCATGATCATGTCGCACATCTCGATGTCATCATAGGCCAGTGGCGGCGTATCGGAACCGAGCGTAGCGAAGTAGCCGGTGACCGCGGATGTCATACACATACGCGCATTGGCCTCGATGGTGTTGGAACCCAGCACACCTTTCATAAACAGGTTTTCCAGGTACTGGCCTTCCATGGTGAGCTGGCCGGAACCGTACAGGCCGATCGAGTTACCGCTGTATTTTTTCGCCAGGTGCGCAATTTTGTGCGCCACCATTTCGGAGGCTTCCTTGTAGGGCACGCGGACAAAGTGTTCGTCATCGAACGACCCCTTGGTCTTTGTCACATACTCCAGGTCACCGTGTCCGGGTTTTTTCCACTCGGCCCAGACATCCTTGCGTACATAGGGGTCACCCTCCATGCGATCCACATAGATCGGCTCGGCGGCGGTCAGGCCCTTGATGCACTGCAGACCATAGTTGGTCGGGTGGTCCTTGTCGGGACGCATGGAAACAATCTTGCCATTCTCCACCTGTATAACCGTGCCGCAGCCCACGCCACAGTAGGGGCATTGCGCCAGCGCCGTGGTGCGCGTGGCGGTATCTCCGGCCGATGCAGCAGGCGCTGCTTCAAGCTCCGGGTTTACACCGATAAACAGGCTTGATCCAGCTGCCGAACCAGTAATGAAGCTGCTTCCCTTGAGGAAGTTCCTTCGTGTCATTTTAAAACGTTTCATACTCTTGCCTCCTGATTATTTCGACAGACTGCGCAGGTAGACGATGATGTCGTCGATTTCCTGATCAGAAAGATTTGCCAGGCCGTCCGACCCCTGGAAACCACGCATGCGGGTATTGGAACGCCCTTTCTTGATCGTGGTGCGAATAAATCCATCAGACACCTTGTGCAGAAAACCGGGTTTGCCGATAGCCGTGCCGGTACCACCGGCGGCATAACCGTCGCCCGACATACCGTGACAGGTTGAACAGATGTAGTCATACCACTGCTCACCAAGCCTCGGGTCGCCATGTGCCTCGGGTTGTGCGTCTACCTTGGCGGCCTGGTTGGGACCTTTCTCGTGTGAACGCAAATAGGCAACAATCGCCTTGATCGAATCGCGCCCGAGATGCGAGAAGGGCGGCATGCCCGTCCCTACTCGGCCATCACGGATGGTACTCATCAGAAACTTGTCAGAAGCAATGCTCAGGAACTCCGGGTTTGCCAGCGATGGCGCAAACCCTGTTTTGCCAATGGCGTCCGGCTGGTGGCACACCGAGCAGTTCTGGTTGTAGAGCTCCTCGCCCTTCGCAACCAGCGCTGCATCCGCAACAGCGACCTGACTCGCACTAAAAAGCAGCGTAAGCAAACCGCCCAGCAATGGCACAGCGACCTTGTTGTGTCTCAGCATTTTTGACCTCCCATGATGCACCTCCTGATTACAATATTTCGTTGATCTTCTATTTCGCTTACCTTCATACAGACATCCAGGGAACCTCTGGTTAATTCAGCATTCACGTCATTGCGATGCCTTGACCCGTAAGGGTAAGGTACCCGTAATGACGCATTAACAAGAGCCTCCCTCGTTCATTCATCCCAGTCATCATCCGGCGGTCGTTGCATATCAGCGTGACACTGGTAACAGGGGACTTTTTCCTCTTCGATGCGTGCGTGTTCGATTTCCAGAAACTCTTCGGGGAGCTGGTGTGCTATGCCCTTGTGACAATCGATGCAGGTCTTGCCTTCCATATTGGCGCGCCAGTGACGGTCTTCTTCGACTTTTGTGCCGCGTGGCAGCTGCATAGCTTCAAAATCATGGCAGTTGCGGCATTCGCGCGAATCAGTTCGTTTCATACCCATCCACACATGCTGCGCAAGTTGATAGCGCCTGGCGACAAACTTTTCGCGCGTATTGATAGAACCCGCCATCCAGTGATACAACTCGTTGGTGGCCGCGATCTTGCGCACTACCTTGTGCACCCAGTCACGTGGCACATGGCAGTCCGGACAGGTTGCCCGTACACCGGTGCGATTCCGGTAGTGGATGGTCTTGCGGTATTCCTTATAGACGTTGTCACGCATCTCATGGCAGGAAATGCAGAACGTTTCGGTGTTGGTGAGTTCGAGCGCGGTATTGAAGCCGCCCCAGAGCAGAACACCCAGCAGCACACTTGCCACTATGAAGATTACGGGTGAAGCCGTGGCGATTTGTGACAGCCTTTTCTTCCATAGCGGTTTACCCATAAGTGGCCAAACATCCTGATCTGAATAACGCGATCTGCCAATCTGGCAGCATTTTTCCTGTCAGGGCGCGGATATTATGCGGCTGCACCAACCTTGCCTTATTGATGTAGATCAACTTATGCGACAAATTGACGCAGGTGCGCCGCAACGTCTGGTAACAAACCTGGAAAAGTAAAGCAGCCCCGGAACAGGGGCATATTATTCTGCGTCTGTGGTAGCTGACTCCAGCAACTCGGCCGCTTCCAGCCAGTCGGCCTCGGCTGCTTCACAAGCCCGGTCGACTTCTGCCTTTTCGCGCAACAGGGTTTTCAGCTGGTCGCGGTTTTCATCGGTGTAGAGTTCAGGCGAGGCAAGCTGCTGTTCCAGCGTCTGCTGATGCGCATGCAGGATATCCAGCCGCGACTCGGCCCTGTCGACCTTTTTGCGAAGCGGTTGTAACTGCTTGCGCTGCTCGGCTTCACGGCGCTTCTGCTCCTTGCGCGTACCGGCATTACGGGACGAGCTATCTTCCGGATCACTGGCAGGCGACACCTGTCGCGTCTGCTCTGCCAGCCACCCCGGGTAGTCATCCAGCCCCAGCGGAAATTCGTCCACCGTACCGTCGTGTACGCGCAGCAGCCGGTCACAACACACTCGCAGCAAGTGCCGGTCGTGCGACACCAGCACCATGGCACCTTCAAAATCCTGCAACGCCGTGGCCAGTGCCTGGCGCATCTCAAGGTCCAGGTGGTTGGTGGGTTCATCGAGCAATAACAGGTTGGGCCGCCGGTAAACCAGCAGCGCCAGCGCCAGGCGGGATTTTTCGCCGCCGGAAAACGGACCGGTGAGCGCCAGTGCCTGGTCACCGACAAAACCGAAACCGCCCAGGTAATCGCGTAGCACCTGTTCCCGCGCCAGTGGATCCAGCTGTTGCAGGTGATCGAGCGGGCTATGTTGAGGATCCAGCTGTTCGATCTGGTGCTGGGCAAAATAGCCGATATTCAGGTCTTGTGCCGGCAGGTAGTCACCGGTCAGCGCGGCCAGTTCACCCGCCAGCAGTTTGATCAGTGTCGATTTACCTGCACCGTTTGGCCCGAGCAGACCGATGCGGTCACCGGGCGACAGCCCCAGGTTCACACCGCTGATGATGGTGGTGTTGCCGTAACCCGCTGCAACCCCGTCAAGCCGTAGCAACGGATCCGGCATTTTCTCCGCCGCAGGCAAGGTAAAATGGAAAGGCGAATCGACATGTGCCGGCGCAATCTTTTCCATACGTTCCAGCGCTTTCAAACGGCTCTGTGCCTGGCGCGCCTTGGTCGCCTTGGCACGGAAACGCTCGACGTAGGAATGCATGTGCGCAATCTCGCGCTGCTGTTTGGCGTACTGTGCCTGCTGACCGGCCAGTTTTTCGGCACGGTAGACTTCGAATGCCGAGTAATTGCCGGCATACAGTACGATATGCTGCTGTTCGATGTGCGCGATATGGTCGGTAACACTGTCGAGGAAATCACGATCATGGGAAATCAGCATCAATGTACCCGGGTAGCCGCGTAACCAGTTTTCCAGCCAGATCACCGCATCCAGATCGAGGTGGTTGGTAGGCTCGTCGAGCAACAACAAATCGGAGCGGCACATCAACGCCTGCGCCAGGTTCAGGCGCATGCGCCAGCCGCCGGAGAACTCGCTGGCCGCACGATTATCATCATTAACGGAAAATCCCAGCCCGTGCATCAGGCGCGCAGCACGACTTCGCGCCTGGTAACCACCAACGGACTCAAAGCTGGCATGCAATTCGGCGATCCGCTCACCGTCATCCGCCGCCTCGGCAATCACCAGTTGCCGCTCAAGTTCACGCAATTCCCGGTCACCATCCAGCACATACTCGATGGCGGCGCGATTACCCGCCGGCGCCTCCTGCGCCACGTGGGCGATTACCCAGTTGCGCGGCACAAAAATCTCCCCCGTATCGACGTGCAACTCACCCAGAATCAGTGAAAACAGGCTGGATTTGCCGGTTCCGTTGGCGCCGGTCAGGCCAACCCGGTAGCCGGGATGGATCTGCAGGGAAACCTGCTCGAACAGAAGACGCGGTCCGCGCCGCAGGGAAAGTTCAGTGAATCGCAACATAGGCCGATTGTAACCGATATAATCATCTTCACGCGGCCCAGCCGCACGGACAGGGACGAACCGGACGCAACCAGCAGCCATGGCAATATGGAGCCTCAAACACAGGACGATCCTCATCGTCGATGACTTTCCGGAGATGCGCTCGACCCTGCGCAGCATGCTCATCCCATGGCAACCGGAGCGTATTGAAACCGCCCGCAATGGCGATGATGCCATCGAAAAGCTGCAGCAAAGTCGTTACGACATTATTCTCTGTGACTACAACCTGGGTGAAGGCAAGAACGGCCAGCAGGTGCTGGAAGAAGCCCGTCACCGTAGCCTGTTGCCGTTCAGTTCGGCGTTTATCATGGTGTCGGCCGAAACCAGTGCCCAGATGGTCATGGGCGCCATGGAAACCCAGCCGGATGGCTATATCTCCAAGCCGGTCACCAGGGTCAGCCTGCAGGTCAGACTGAAAAAATTTGTCCGCAAACAGGATGAGCTGCGCACCATCACACGCGCAATGGACCGCAAACAATATCCTGCCGCCATCGAGCTCATTGACCGTCACCTTGAAGACAACAATAAATACCGCTTTGAACTCTACAAGCTGAAGAGCGACCTGCTGATTCGTGCCGGTGACTATGAACGCGCCGGAAACCTGTGCGAAGCCGTACTGGCCGGCCGCGAACTGCCCTGGGCCCGTTTCGACATGGGTCGCATTGCTTTCTTCCGCCAGGACTATCCATGTGCTGCCGGGTTGTTTGAGAAGATCCTGGCGGGTAACCCAGGGTTCATTGCCGCCTACGACTGGCTGGCAAAAACCCGCGACCGGCTAGGCGAACACGGGGAAGCACAGCAGGTTTTGATGGAGGGTGTCGAACGTTCGCCACAGTCCTTACCGAGACAACGTGCACTTGCTGAACTGGCTGATCGTAATGAAGACATCGAAGTAACCGAGGCTGCATGTCGCAAAGCCATTCGCATCGGCAAAGGCTCCATCCTGCGTGAACCCGCCGACTATGCGGCACTGGCGCGGGTGCTGGTGCAAAAAGAGTCATCTGCCGAAGCACTGCGTGTCGCACAGTCTATCAACCGCGAATTCGATCACAGCTCGCTGGCAAGACTGGAAGCCGCTACGGTCAGCAGCAGCATCTACACTACGATGGGTAACAAAAACGAAAGTGCCGGCGCACTCTCCGATGCCTTGTCTATCGCCGCACAGCAACCGGGGCTGCTTTCTGCTGATATCGGTTTATCTCTGGCCCATTCCTGCCTTGCGCACAATCGCCAGGAAGACGCCGACCTTATCATCCGCCAGCTCATCTGTGACCATGAGGACGATGACGCTGTTCTGGCGAAAATCACACAGCTGTATGATGAAGCCGGTTCCGGTGATGCCATCAGCGAACTGATTGAAACCACCCGCAAGGAAATTATCGCCATCAACAACGAAGGCGTGAAGCTGTTGAAGGACGGGGATGTGGAAGCTTCAATTGAATTATTCACCCGCGCCGCACACGGTATGCCACACAACCCTGTGGTCAACCTGAATGCCGCACAGTCATTGATACGCCTGATGCGCGATACGGTCCCTGGCCGTGAGACACTGGCGAAGGCGCTGGGGTTTATACAGGCCGCCGGAAACAGCGAAATGCACCGCGAACGCCATAACCGGCTGCTCAATACCTGCCGTGAACTGGCTGCCAGCCTCCCGGCTGAAAACGATACCGATGCAGAACCTGCCTGAACGGAAACGTGATATGAGCGACGACACGGGAAAACCGGACTTTAACATCATCCTCGCCAACGCTGTGCACGACATGAAAAACTCGGTCGGCATGCTGCTTGCGGCGCTCGATGAAATAGATTCACGCTGCAGTCCCGACAGTTGCGCATCACGCGACCAGTTCTCGCAACTGCGCTATGAAGGAAAACGCCTCAGCTCAAACCTGGTACAGGTACTGACCCTGTACCGCATTAATGAATCCCGCTACACACCCAACATTACCGAGAACGACGCCAGCGATGTACTGGAGGAATGCCTGCTCGACAACGAAGGGTTACTGGCACTGAAAGGTATTGACATTGAAATGGATTGCAATGATGACCTGCAGGGCTTTTTCGACAACGAACTGGTCAGTGGACTCATCAGCAGCGTGATCAACAATGCCTATAAATATGCCCGTAGCCGTATACACATCGGTGCCGGGCGTGAAAACGGTTACCTCACCCTGTATGTCAAGGACGATGGCAACGGCTTCCCTCCCTCCATGCTGCACGAGCAGGGACAAGGTACCCCCGCCATCAGCTTCAGGTCCGGCAGTACCGGGCTGGGGCTCTATTTTGCCGCCACCATCGCTGCACTGCACCGGCATGATGACCGGCAGGGATTCTTTACTACCGGCAATGATGGCATCAACGGCGGTGGACGTTTTACGCTTTATCTTCCCTGAGCGACACGCCGGGCCTCGGCTATCTCTGTTCAAACCCGTCGAAACCCTGGCGCCGCGTATTGAACTGGACGACCCGGAAGCCGCGAACCCTGTACAGAGCTGTTGCTGTAAGCGATTTCGGCTACACTTGCGGACAAACCAGAATAAAAGGAGCCAACCCCGGTCATGAATCTCGAAAAAGTCATATTTGCTTTCTTTTCCATCCTTGCGCTGACCCTGAACTTTGGCTTCTTCATCGGCGAACTCGATGACCCGATTCATCACAACGCTTACGAGCTGTTCGCGGCATTGACTGTCAGCCTGATCGCCACCATTATGAAATTCGGTGACCGGGCACACATCGGTGCACTGTTACTGGCCACCAGCCTGGTGGCCGACCTGCAGCTGATCACCGCGGCACTGGTATGGGGTTACGCGGCCCATATCAGCGATAGCGGACTGACCCCCATGGCGGTAGCCAGCATTGTTTCCATGTCGGGTGGCGCACTGCTTGCCAACCTGGTGTCGGTCATCCTGCTGGTTATCGAATCGATCACCTTCCGCCGCTAGCCGGGCCGATGCAAAAAGTCATCTACCTGTTGTTGCGGCGTATGCGCCTGCCGCTTATTGTACTGATCTCCACCTATGCCATTTCTATCATCGGCATGACACTGATACCCGGCATGGATGACCAGGGCAACCCCTGGAGAATGGATTTCTTTCACGCCATTTACTTTGTCAGCTTTCTTGGTTCCACCATCGGTTTTGGTGAAATACCCTACCCGTTCACCGATGCTCAGCGCTTGTGGACCACTGTCATTATCTATGCCGCGGTTGTCTCCTGGTTGTATGCCATCGGCTCTATCCTCACCCTGATCCAGGACCAGAGCTTCCGCCGGGTACTGGCGCAGTCAGCACTGGCGCGCAAGGTCAGGAGACTGCAGGAGCCCTTCCATATTATCTGCGGCTACGGAGATGCCAGTAGCTGGCTGGTCAGGGAGCTGAATGATCGTGGCATGCAGTGTGTGGTCATCGACAGCAACCAGAACAAGGTTCTTGATCTCGATGTGGAAGACCTGGCCTATTCTGTACCGGGTCTTCACGCCGACGCAACTGAAGCGGATGCATTGATTACCGCAGGCCTGAAACTGTCGAACTGTATCGGCGTTATCGCCCTCACCGGCAGCGATACCTGCAACCTTACGATTGCCATTACCAGCAAATTGCTGGCGCCGGAGTTGACGGTCATCTGTCAGTCGGATGCGGCGGATACTGCCGCCAATATGGCTTCTTTCGGTACCGACCATGTGGTTGACCCGTTTGAGATCTTCGGTATGCGTTTCGCCATGATGTTCCACTCACCCAGCATGTACCTTGTGTACGAATGGATAACCGGTGTACATAATGCACCACTGTCTGACTTCAGGAACCCGCCCCACGGCAACTGGATCATGTGCGGTTACGGACGCTTTGGCAAAGCTGTAAGGAAACACCTGGCCGTTGAAGGCGTGGACACCCGCATTATCGAGGCCGATCTCGGCTTGACCGATGCACCGGAGGGTGCCATCGAAGGCCGCGGGACGGAAGCCGGCACCCTGCTCCTGGCCGGCATTAAAGGCGTAAACGGCGTTATCGCCGGCACCGATAACGACACCAATAACCTGTCCATACTGATCACCGCGAAAACGCTTAACCCGGAACTGTTTACCGTGATCAGGCAAAACCACCGCAGCAATGATGCGATCTTCCAGGCGGCCCGCCCCGACCTGGTGATGCAACCAGGGACTATCACGGCCCAGTATATTATCAACCTGATCCTTGCCCCCCTGTTGGAAGATTTTCTTAAACTGGCACACGACCAGGACGAAACCTGGGCCAATGTACTGGTCAGTCGCGTTGCCGGTGTAGTGGAAGATATTGCCCCGGAAACCTGGGCGGCAGAAATTTCGCCCTTGAATACGCCAGCGGTCTTTGACTGTCTGATTCGTGGCGAAGAAGTACGCCTGTCACATATCTGCAGCGACCCGCGCGACCGGGATGTCACCCTGCCCTGCGTCCCCTTGCTGATCAAGCGTGAAGATCAATCCGTACTGCTCCCGGAAATGAACGAACCGCTTGGTCCCAGCGACCAGATCCTGTTTTGCGGGAGAGAGGAAGCCAGGTACCACCTGGAACACAACATGCACGACCACCAGGCACTGTATTATTCACGCACCGGTGACGATCGTCCAAGTGGTGCCCTGTGGCGTTTTCTGACAAGCCACGTCGAACAGAAAGCCAGTCAATAACGACGCTTTTCTTCTTTTTTCCAGTGGTAGCGGCCACTCGCATTGTTGTTGCGAAGATCACCCTCGTACATCCAGCCGGTCCGATCATCTTCCGTGTGGATAGTCGTACGACGGGCGCCGAGCATATGGTTGTAACCACGTTCGTTGCGGTGGTGCTGCTGGTCCTTGCTGAAATGCTGGTTGGCGCCAAGCCAGTTACGCGTGCCATAGGCGCTGACCGAACCAGTCATCAGCAGTGCACAGATCATCAGAAGACTTGTAGAACGGAATTTCATAAGCGGGGATTATAGCCCTGTTGCACGGACCACCCAATGGACATCCGTTCACGCTGCAACGCTTTTCCGTTGGAAAAGCATGCCATAATCCGCCCCATGCCTGGGGATCAACCCGAAAAACCTGTTGAACGCGCACTCGTCTTGCTGATTCGCGGCCTGGCCTGGCTGCCGCTGCCGCTGCTCTATGTGGTAGCAGACACGCTGTTCCTGCTGCTTTATTACGTGGTTCGCCTGGAACGCACGCTAACCCGGGACAATCTGCAACGCGCCTTTCCGGACCTGCCGGAACAAAACCTTAAACGCATCGCCGCGAAATCATACCGTAATGCCCTGCACGTCCTCTTCGAAACCATACATGCGCAGCGCATATCTGAAGCCGGATTGCGCAGCCGTGTGAAATTCGACAATCCGGAACTTCTCGATCAACTACTCGACAAACACGGCAAGGTGCTCGCTGTGGCCGCCCACCAGGGCAACTGGGAGTGGCTGGAGATGGCAAGTTCACTGTGCATGTCTGCACCACTGGCAACCCTGTACAAACCACTCAACCATCCCGGCATCGAAAAAATGCTTAACGAAACACGGCAACGTTTCGGCGGAAAAATGATTTCGGCCCAACGCGCACTGCCGCGACTGCTGCGCTTTACCCGTGAACGCAGCATTGTTGCGGTGCTCGCCGACCAGGGACCCCAGCCGCATGAAGAAAAATACTGGGCGACTTTTCTCAACCAGGACACGGCCTTCTACCCCGGTATCGAAAAACTGGCGCGCATACTGGAAATGCCACTGTTGTTTACCCATGTGACCCGCACCAGACGCGGCCATTACCGGGTACGTTTTGAATTACTGGGCACCCCGCCGTGGAGCATGCCCGAAGGCGAACTGATGGAACGCTATATCCGCGCCGTTGAACAGCAGATCATCGGCCATCCCGAAGACTGGCTATGGATGTACAAGCGCTGGAAGTACAACAAAGACGCCACGGAAACCACTGCACATCAACCCGTTAACCGGTAAAACCGCAATGCTTGTGGCTGGCATCACAAAACGGTTTCCTGGCCGACTCGCCACAACGACACAATGCCACCTTATTGCGTGTGGTTGTACAGTGACCATCGGCACTGCTGATAGTCATCGGCCCGTTTGCAATCAGCATCGCATTCTCCCGCACGGTAATCACCAGCGGCCCGTCACCTGTTAGCGGCTCTGGCTTGTCATCGGTAAAACAACCGTCATCCTCAAACCCTGCATCTCGATGTGATCCATCACAGAAGGGTTTATTGGCTGAATGCCCACATCGGCACAAGGCAACATCATCTGACTTTTCCAGCCGCTTGCCATCTGCATCCAGCACCTCGATATCGCCGGTGCACAACAGCGGGCCATTGGCCAGTACCTTGATGATATTTTCCACTGCAGCATTCTCCTGAAATATTTTGTACCCGCATTGTATCCTACAAATCAGGAAAAATGATTCTTCCACAACTTCAGGAAAACGCACACCGGGTAGCAAACTGAAAAAACAAGCCGCCACAGCTCTTGAATTTCTGATCTCAACCCGCATTTAGGAGACAGGCGGGCCAACCAGACAACGAGGACGAGAGAATGCAATACAGGATTGATTTCAGAAATATCGACAAGGACACTCGAGCAGATCTCCGTAACCAGATAGACGAACGCATCGCGCACCTGGAAAAACGCATTAGTACATTTTCCAACAAGGACTTGCGCCTCCACGGTGCCGTACAGAAACACGGTGGAAAGGAGTTGTACCGGGTCGGGTTATCCCTCCATCTGCCGGGGCGCATACTCAGTGCAGAAGAGGAAGCGGAAAACGCTGTAACCGCTATCACCGAGGCATTCTCCGAGCTTGAACGCCAGGCCCTTCGACACAAGAGCCGAATCCGGCACGAGCACCTGTGGAAGCGCAAGAGCCGACGGCGCGAGCTTCATGACAGCAAGGCAAAAACCGGGACTGACGCCACTGCAACTTCGACAAGTCACGCGCAACCGCAAGACTGGTTTTCCAAAGTAGAACCCTGCCTGGATGGCCTTTATGATTTTGCACGGCATGAAATCACCTACTTGCAGAATCTCGGTGACTTGTCGCCAACCGATATCCAGCCGGACGAACTGGTTGACAGCGTAGTGGTTAGCGCCTGGGAACGACAAGCGGAAAAACCTGACTCAATCGAGTTCAGGGCCTGGCTATACCAATTGGCCATCGAAATTCTTGACGAAGAAGTACGCCGGCATGCCCGCCGCGAGCAGGATATCAGCCTGGAAACCGTGGTATCGCAGGGTTATGATCCCGACGATGACTCGATCTATGAATTTTACCAACCTGACGAAGTGCTGCGGGTTGAAGACCTGATTGCAGTCAATGACGGGAGTGTCGAATACCAGCGTCATCTACCAGCCACGCTGGCCCGGTTACCCCGATCCTGGCGGCGGGCATTGTTACTGCGTGACCTGTTTGACCTGTCACCGGACCAGATCGCCAGTGCACTCAACCAGAAACTCACCGACGTAGAGGCCGCTATCGCGCATGCAGAACAATTTATTACAGCACACCTTGGTGAACGGGATATTGCCGGTCTGGCGTCAGTAATTGAGCAACCCGGTGTCGCGCTGAAAAGACTGCTGCGAAACGGCTACCCGCGCCAGCTACACGATGAACTGAAGAGGAAGTTTGCGCGCTGATGCCAATAGTACCCGATGCCCTGCTGTTACTGACCAGCCGCTGCCCCTACTGCCCGACCGTGCTGCAGGGGCTGTCCGAACTGGTCAAATCCGGCAAAATCGGGCGGCTGGAAGTCGTGAACATTGAAATCCACCCGGAAGTTGCCGAACAGCACGGCGCACGCGGCGTTCCCTGGATACGTATCGGTGACTTTGAACTGGAAGGCCTGCATTCACCTGCCGAGTTGGCGGAATGGGCGCAGCACGCCAGCTCCCAGAGCGGACTGTCCGATGGTTTTGCCGCTTTGCTGAAGGACGGGCAACTGGGCAAGGTCATCAACACTATCCGTAACAACCCCCGACACCTCGATGCACTGCTACACCTGGCCGCTGCCCCGGAGACCGAACTGACCGTGCGTATCGGCATAAGTGCAGTACTGGAAGACCTGCAAGGCAGTCCGGTTTTGCAGGAAAAACTGCCGGCATTGCTCGAACTGAGCCAGCATGAAGACCCGCGCATACGCACCGATGCAGCTCATTACCTGATGCTTACCGGGTTGCCGCAAGCCGCCGAACGGCTACAGGCCATGACCGGGGACAGCGATAGTTCGGTTCGCGAGGTGGCATCGGATGAACTGGCAGAGCTGCATGAATTGCTCGATGCAGCGGCGCCGTAACGTACGTCAACTGGTGTCTTCTCCGCCCAGGACTTCGGTCATCTGCTGAGACGAGACCGGCAGCACCAGTGTCCGGTAGAGCGGGAACAATGCCGCGAGTTTATCCACGTATTGCAGCTCAGCCTTTTCCACCAGCACGATAACACGGGTTTCCGGCGAATAGCGTCGCAGGCTGGCCAGCAGTGTATCCAGGTTACTGACATTGACTCCGGCGTAGTTGTTGGCATAACCGTAGTTGAACTCGGCCACCAGGAAGGCCGGTTTTGATTTTTTCAGCTGGCCGATAGCCTTGCGCTGTGAATTGAGTTTGGCCTCCTCAAAACCCAGGCGTCGGTATAACGCCGAGAAGTTCGGATGCGCCGGTGACTCGACAACAGAAAGTATCTGCGGTTTTACCACGACACCTAACCGTCCTGTCCATCAATGCGTGGTTGGGTCAGTATCGGGAAGTAGCGCAGGGTTAGTACGCTGAATGCGACAATCCACAAACCCTGTGACACCACGACCCACAGGCGGTAATGCGAAACATCGATCATTGGTAGTGCGACGCGCGCCAGTAGCGCCGCCACCAGTAACAGGAATACCGGGGTGAGGACAGCTGGCGGGGCCATAATATCCCGCCCGGTATGCCCCAGCGCTACGCGCGACATCATTCCCGCAGTCATCAGGCCGACACCGCCAACCGCGAAAGCATGCAGCGCCAGGTAGGGCGACAGGTCAAGGAAATAGACGGCAGCTTTCAACGCAAAGCCGGCGATGATCGCGCCATAGGCAAGATACAGTGACCACAGCAGTGGCTTTTTCCAGATACCGGGCGTGTACCAGCCAACCCAGCGCATGGCATGTAATACCAGCAGCGCGATGGCCAGCAGACTGACCGGGAGACTGTCGGGGCGAAAAATATCCGCCAGCCAGAAAGCCACAAACAACACCACACTGCTGATATCGAGCCACTTGCGATTGCTCAGTTGCACGGCATAGCCCACACCACGCTCGATAAAGAACGGCAACACACGGCGACTGAGCATCAGAATCAGCGCCAGCACCAGGTACAGTCCGGAAAACAGTCCGACAACGATGCCTGATTCCAGCGCCCCTCCCGCTCCAAGGTAGAACAGAAGGTTGCTACCGGCCATCAGGGCGGCTTTCAGCAGGATGGGGGCCTGGGCCCAACTGCGTGTACGCATCACAGGAACGGCAATGGCAACCAGAAAGCCTGTATTGAACAACAGGTCGAAGACAGCCGCGTAATAGAGATATGCCGCATCCCCCACGGCTAACAGCAGGCGTGCCAATAGCCAACACAAAAATAATAACAACAAGGGTATGCCTCGCAATGTGGCAACACCCGTCCAGTTACGCACTGCAGTCAGCAGGAAACCGGCAATCACCGCCATGCTGTAACCGTAAATCATCTCGTGTCCATGCCAGACCATGCCGGAAAGCCCTGCCAGTGGCAGTGAACGGTAGCCACCGAACACGCCCAGCCAGATCAGCATGGAGATTGCGCCAAATGCCAGGGCGGCAAGAAAAAATGGCCGGAACCCCAGCCGCAGCCAGGCCACACCACGGGGTGTACTTTCTTCTATTTGAAGCAACCGATTAATCTCCTGAAACGTGCAGCAATAGCGCAGCATCAATCCCGAGCGGTAATAATGCCATGATATAGATCAATGACGTCATCGGGGTCACCGTTCAGTTCAGCCAACGCACCAGGTAATAGATCTGCTGACTTTCTGACGACGTGGATGGCCCGGCTACTACTGCAGCGTGGCGCTTGCGATCCGGGTCTGACGCTTCGAGGGCGGCCGACTCTGAATCCATCTTCTGGACACAGGAGGCCGGCAGACGTTTTTTCTTTTTCGGCGCGTAGACGACGGCAAAGATTTCCTTCACCACTCCACGGCCCCCGTCCCCCATCAATCCGTATATCGAAACACCCATAAAAACCTTTCTCCCTCTGGCCAGCCCGGGCCAAAGGTACGCTGTCAAAACGCCCCGTACAACGCCAGAATCAGTCCGTCGATTTTATGACAATGCCTTCCTGCAAGTCTTGACCGGGTTATAACCCTTACCTATATAAGTGCTATGTTATACACAGCGAAGTGAGGTCACTGAAAATCTTAGTGTCAAACCTTCCTGACTTTCTGTCATACGTAAATATAAGCTTGTAACTTATTGTTTAATAATTATATTACGAATTGGTTACTTTTTGATCAATTTAACGCACAAACTGTAATACCCGTTAAAAACAGGTTTGTCCGCTAAATACTCCACAGAGTTATCCACAGAATTTGTGGATAACTCAGCTGTATTTTAGCGCCGGAAAGCTGACACATTAATAAGCAGGCGTATCAATGCCCCCGGCTCGGCGGGTTTCATGTTCCTGTACCACAATCCAGGGCGCCACGACTGCCGCCCATAATTCGGGATTACGGGCATTCCAGTCCCGTGCAATATCATCCGGCAGGTGTCGCACCTGACCGGATGTCAGCCAGCCTTCCACCGTTTCCCGATCGTCGTTGACGAAGCGGGTCGCAACCTCAACCAGGTCCAGCGCCGGGTCGACCTGCAGCACCACACCACGGGCAAAGTGCCGTTCGAGTTCCTGCCAGCTTATACGTGCGGTTTGCTGCAGCAGGTCAGTCTTGCTGTAGCACGGTGTCTCATCACTCATGGTCGATTACTCAAACAGTGTTCTGATCCGGTAGACCAGTCCGTTGCGGCGGCGCGGGTTCAGCTCTGCCACCCCAGCCAACCGCTCGCGCAGCTGGCGCGTGCTTGCAGCACGACGCAAGAATGCGCCGACGCTATTGTAATTCTGCGAGGTTGTCAGGTTGAAGCCCGACACAAAGCGGTTACGACAGGAGGCCTGTGAGACATAGGCGGAAACCTCCAGCTCGATGCCGGAGGCAAAATTACTGACGATGACGCCGTCACCACTCAACAATGCCAGCAGTGAACCTGCCCACTTACCATCAGCATATATCGCTCGCTGTGGTTCACCATCCACTTCCCCAAACAGGTCATCGATGATCATGTCGAAGGCGGGGCCCTGGTACTGGCGCACCCATTCTATGGCATCGGCCTCGACAAGCTGCACGTCGTCACCCTGTACACCGAAGTAACGCTCTGCCACTGACAGGTGTACCGGGTTCAGCTCCACCCCGACTATCTGTTGTGGGTGTACAAAACGGCGCAGGTTCTGGATTACAGCACCACCACCGACACCCAGCACCAGGATACGCTGCAGTTCACCGGGCTGGTAAAAAAACGCGGGCGCCAGCAGCAGGTCCCACACGCTGCCGGTAACCGGGCGCGTCGGGTTGTACTGGCTGTGGAAGACACCATTGGTATACAGGCGCAGGGTGCGCCCGGCGCTGCGCACCTGGTAGTCCACACCATCCGCCTGTTTTTGCCATACAAGACTCATAGGTTCCTATCCTGCCATAAAAAAACCCCGGTGCTCACAAAAAGCGCCGGGGTTAATTGCCCGGGAAATTTCCGACTCCGTCATACCGGCGAATGCCGGTATCCCTGTTGAAGATACTGGATCCCGGCTTGCGCCGGGATGACGGTACGTAATGGAAAATGACGGTACGTGGTGGAACAGAACGGTACGTGATGGAAAAGATCAGTTGTTCTGGATCACGATCTGCGGGAACTTGGCCGCGTGGTTCTTCGCCTTCTGCGACAGCTTGGCGGCTGTACGACGAGCAATATCGTGGTAGATCTGTGAGATACGACCTTCCGGTTCGGCAACCACTGACGGACGACCGTTATCGACTTCTTCGCGGATACTCTTGTCGAGCGGTAATGCGCCGAGGAAATCAACATCGTGCTGCTCGGACATGCGCTCGCCACCGCCTTCACCGAAGATGTGTTCTTCGTGTCCGCACTCGCTACAGATGTGGATACTCATGTTCTCGATAATGCCAAGAACCGGCACTTCGACCTTTTCGAACATCTTGAGACCCTTGCGGGCATCGAGCAATGCGATATCCTGCGGCGTGGTGACGATAACCGCACCACTGACCGGCACTTGCTGGGCCAGCGTCAGCTGCACGTCACCGGTGCCCGGCGGCAGATCGATAACCAGGTAATCGAGACCGCTCCAGTTGGTGTCATTGAGCAACTGCTGCAAGGCCTGGGTGACCATGGGGCCACGCCAGATCATCGGTGTCTCTTCGTCAACCAGGAAACCGATGGACATCACCTGCAGGTTGTAGCTCTTCATGGGTTCCAGCGTCTGGCCGTCCTTTGAATCCGGCTGACCGCTGATGCCCAGCATGCGTGGCTGACTGGGGCCATAAATGTCCGCGTCCAGTACGCCGACCGAAGCGCCATCGGCAGACAGCGCCAGCGCCAGGTTGGTCGCGGTGGTGGACTTGCCCACACCGCCCTTGCCGGAAGCTATCGCGATAATGTTCTTGATGCCGCTGAGGGTTTTCACACCCTTCTGAACCGAATGGGCCTGGATCGCGGTATTGACGTTGACGCGCGCCTGGGTCACACCGTCCAGTGACTCGATCATTTCTTTCAGCTTCGCCGCCAGCTCATCCTTGTAGCTCCCTGTGGGGAATCCCAGGACGATGTCGACAACCACCTGATCGCCTTCGATCATAATGTTGCGAACCGCCCTGGCGGACACCAGATCTGTTTCCAGATAGGGATCGATATATTCCTGCAGTTTGCTTTCGACTTGCTGCTGGGTGACTTCAGCCATAATGCTGTTCCTCTGGATCTTGAATAACCGGCCGTCCGGCCTTGAAATTACTGAAAATTTGAAGCGGCGATTGTACACAGTTCGGGGCCACCGGTCTTCATCCCGTTTTGTACGGTTTAGGCGGGGGAATCCGGATGGCTCGCCCCGGCATGGCGCCTTTTTATGGCTTCGGCGCAGGCATGCGCAAGGCGCCATAAAAAGGCACCGCACCGGGGCCAGGTGGCAGATTTTTGCCGGGATTCACTGGGGTCCGTTCAGTAACCACCTCAGCCAGAACAGGAAACATCTGGCATAATGACCCGTTACCTATCGATTCATACAGGAATACTATGTCTACCGCGCCCCGCAGAATCCTGGTCACCAGCGCCCTCCCCTATGCCAATGGCTCTATCCACCTCGGTCATCTGGTGGAATATATCCAGACAGATATCTGGGTGCGCTTCCAGAAAATGTGTGGTCACGCGTGCTATTACGTGTGTGCAGACGATGCCCACGGCACACCCATCATGCTGCGCGCGCAGCAGGAAGGCATAACGCCGGAAGCACTGATCGAAAAAATGAACGTCGAGCACCAGACGGATTTTGCGGCGTTTCATATCGCGTTCGATAACTACTACAGCACCCATTCGCCCGAGAACCGTGAATTCGCCGAGCAGATCTACCTGCGCCTGCGCGATGCCGGCCATATCGACAAACGCACTATCAAACAGTACTACGACCCGGAAAAGGAAATGTTCCTGCCGGATCGCTTTATCAAGGGCACCTGTCCGAAGTGCGGCGCCGAAGACCAGTACGGCGACAACTGCGAAGTGTGCGGTGCGACCTACGACGCCAGTGAACTGAAAAACCCGCGTTCGGTGATCAGTGGCGCCACCCCGGTGGAAAAAGAATCCGAGCATTACTTTTTCAAACTCTCGGACTTCAGCGACATGCTGGACGACTACCTGCAGACCTCTACCCAGCCGGAAGTCGCCAACAAGATGAAAGAGTGGCTGGAAGCCGGACTGAATGACTGGGACATCTCGCGTGATGCGCCCTACTTCGGGTTCGAGATTCCCGACACCCGCGGGCAGGGCGCAAGCGCACCCGGCAAGTTCTTCTACGTGTGGCTGGATGCGCCCATGGGTTACATGGCGAGTTTCAAAAACCTGTGCGACAAACAGGGCCTGAACTTCGACGACTGGTGGGGCAAAGACTCGGATGCCGAGTTGTACCATTTCATTGGCAAGGACATCCTGCGCTTTCACACCCTGTTCTGGCCCGCCGTACTGGACGGTTCCGGTTATCGCAAGCCGACGCGCGTGTTCGCGCACGGCTTCCTGACCGTTAACGGACAGAAAATGTCCAAGTCGCGTGGCACATTTATCAATGCGCGCACCTGGCTGCAGCACCTCGACCCGGAATACCTGCGTTACTACTATGCAGCGAAATTATCCGGCGGGGTGGATGATATCGATCTCAACCTCGAGGACTTCATCGCACGCATCAACAGCGACCTGGTCGGCAAGTACGTCAACATCGCCAGCCGTACCGCGAACTTTATTGTCAAGCAGTTCGGTGGTGAACTGCTGACCCTCGACAAGGCCATTGCCGACGACAGCGAACGCGACACTTACCTGGCCGATGTGCTGGGCGTGGCAGACAACGTGGCGGAACACTACGAAGCCCGTGAGTACGGCCAGGCCATACGCGAGATCATGAAACTCGCCGACCACATCAACCAGTACTTCGATAGCAACGAGCCGTGGAAGCTGGCCAAAGACCCTGAACAGAGGGATAACCTGCACCGCATCAGTTCGCGCATCCTGCACGGCTTCCACACGCTGTCGATACTACTTACGCCGATCCTTCCCACGCTGACCGAACGTGTTGCAAAAGCATTGTTTGGCAAGACACAAGCGTTTACCTGGAATGATCTCGACCCGGCCGCATTCCCGGCGACACTGAACACATTCAAACACCTGGCAAAACGCGTTGAACCTGCCGCTATCGAAGCCATGCTGGAAGCCTCAAAAGAGGATTTAAAAGTGACCGAAAACAAACCCGCCAGCGGCCCCCTGGCCGATGAACCTGTTGCCGAAACCATCGACTTCGACACCTTCGCCAAACTGGACTTGCGTATTGCCCGCATCGTCAAGGCAGAAGCCGTGGAGAAAGCCGACAAACTGCTGCAACTGACACTGGATATCGGTGGCGAAACCCGCAATGTGTTTGCCGGCATCAAGAGTGCCTATGCACCGGAAGACCTCGAAGGCCGCCTGACGGTAATGGTGGCCAACCTGGCACCACGCAAGATGCGCTTCGGGGTATCCGAAGGCATGGTGCTGGCGGCAGGGCCGGGCGGCAAGGATCTGTTTATCCTGTCACCGGATGAAGGGGCTGAACCGGGCATGCGGGTCAAGTAGCCAGGGTATAACGTGCCGGGGAGACAAGGATTTCCGGCTCAACGGTTTGCCCGCTACGCGGGTTCCCTGCGCTTCTCGCGGCATGTGGCGCTCACCCAAACTCGCGGTTTCTGCGAAACCGCTCAAACAGGGTTCGCTTCATCCACATGCCGCTGCGATGCTCGGCTGCACCGAATCGCCGGAAATCCTTGTCACCCCGGCACTACAACCTTTTGCGGAGGAGTTTTTACTCCGACCCCAGATATTCCGTCATTGCCGCGCTACGCTCGCAATGACGGTAAAGCCGGAACCCTGCACAGTGCCAGTCGAGGGGGTGTCCTGTTTCTGCCAGGTGTTGATACAGCCGAGCATCGCAGACATTTTGCGGTCAAGCGAGCGACTGTCTGAGCAGTTTGCGCAACAACGCAAACTGCGAGTTTCGCGAGCGGGCAAATCATCACCTGGCAGAAACAGGACACCCCCTCGACGACCCTACCCCACGAACCAACAAACCACACCGGAAAAAGGCTGAAAAACTTCCCCAACTCACCCCATCGCAGTACCATAAGCAAATGACCGAAATCGCCCTCATCCTCGTCAGCACCGTGCTGGTCAACAACTTCGTGCTGGTGAAGTTCCTCGGCCTGTGCCCGTTCCTCGGGGTGTCGCGAAAACTGGAAACCGCCACCGGCATGGCACTCGCCACAACCTTTGTACTCACACTGTCGTCCGTGTGCGCCTACCTTGCCAATGAATACCTGCTGGCGCCGCTGGGGCTGGAATACCTGCGCACGATTACCTTTATCCTCGTTATTGCAGTGGTCGTACAGTTCACCGAGATGGTGGTGCATAAAACCAGCCCGGTGCTTTACCAGGTGCTCGGTATCTTTCTGCCGCTGATTACAACCAATTGTGCTGTTCTCGGTGTTGCACTGCTCAATGTTCAGCAGGATTTTGGTTTTGTCGAATCGGCTTTCTACGGGTTTGGCGCGGCAGTGGGCTTCTCGATGGTGATGATCCTGTTTGCCTCGATACGTGAACGAATTGCGGTAGCCGATGTACCGGAGCCCTTCCAGGGTTCGGCCATTGCCCTGGTGACGGCAGGACTGATGTCGCTGGCGTTCATGGGGTTCTCCGGCCTGATCAAGGGTTGAACACATGTTGACCGCAATGATTGCCATTGGCGTGCTGGCAGCCCTGTTCGGGCTACTACTCGGCTACTCGGCGATTCGCTTCAAGGTCGAGTCGGACCCCATTGTTGACCAGATCGACGCGCTGTTGCCCCAGACCCAGTGCGGCCAATGCACTTATCCTGGCTGCCGACCCTATGCGGAAGCCATCGCGGCGGGTGAGGCCGATATCAACCAGTGTCCACCCGGTGGCGAAGCGACAATCCAGGCACTTGCCGATTTACTCGGCGTCGACCCAAAGCCGCTTAATGAAGAGCACGGCGAGCATACGGAAAAGAGGGTTGCCGTCATCGACGAACAAACCTGTATCGGTTGCACACTGTGTATTCAGGCCTGTCCGGTAGATGCCATTCTCGGTGCAGCCAAGCAGATGCACACGGTTATTGCCGATGAATGCACTGGTTGTGAGTTGTGCCTGCCACCCTGTCCCGTTGACTGCATCGAAATGGTACCGGTGAAAAAGGATATCAGTCAGTGGAAATGGCCCTACCCGGAACCGGACCAGCCGGAAATTGCCAGCACGGGATAGTTGTGGCCCGGTAATACCCTGCAACACGGCCAGGCGTTTGATCACAATCAAACACGTCACGATTACCACAGTATTTTTCAGCGCCAACCCTGTACAATGCGGCTGTACATGGCCACGCTGCTCGAAAAACCTGCGACCTTCCACGGAGGTCTGCATCTGTCCGCGGAAAAAGCGCAGTCACTCACCGGACCGCTGAAACCCGCTCTCATACCCCGCCGCCTGTACGTCCCCCTCAGCCAGAACATTGGCGAACCGGCGGAAGCGGTTGTTAAAACCGGTAACCGGGTTTTGCGCGGTCAATTGATTGCCCGCTCTCTGGGCTATATCTCTGCGCCGGTTCATGCCCCGACCTCCGGAGTCATCAGCGACATTGGTGACTACCCGGTACCTCATCCATCAGGACTGTCTGCAACCTGTATTGTAATCGACAGTGATGGTGAGGATCGCGTCGCGGACAGTGGTTTGAAAATGGAAAATGTCTTTCAGTCTGACCCCGCTGATATTCGTCAACGGGTTCGCGACGCCGGCATCGTCGGGCTGGGTGGCGCCGGTTTCCCGACAGCCGTGAAACTCAACCCCGGGCCAGACCACGTTGTCGATTTACTGGTCATCAATGGCGCCGAATGCGAACCCTACATCAGTTGTGACGAAGCGCTGATGTGCTGTCGGCCAAATGACATTATCGAAGGCATTCGTATCATGCGGCATGCGCTGCACGCAAAACAGGTGGTAATCGGCATTGAAGACAACATGCCCAATGCCATCGACTGCCTGCAAAAAGAACTGACGCGACTCGATGAAAAGGAAATCCGTATTACCCCGGTGCCGGCCCGCTACCCGGCTGGCGGCGAAAAACAACTGATCTATGCACTGACCGGCGAGGAAGTTCCAAGCCAGGGTTTGCCGATTGATATCGGCGTGGTCTGCCATAACGTTGGCACAGCGGCTGCGATTGCGCGCGCAATAAACAACGGCGAGCCGCTGATATCCCGCATTGTCACCGTTACAGGCGCAGGGATCCATCAACCCTGTAACCTCGATGTGCGTATCGGCACACCAATTGCCTCACTGGTCGAACAATGCGGCGGCTACACTGATGATGCCGCACGCCTGTTACTCGGCGGACCAATGATGGGCTTTGCCCTGCGCAATGACTCGGTTCCCGTCATCAAGACCAGCAATTGTATTCTTGCCGCCAACACAAAAGAATTACCGGATCCACCGCCGGCCAGTCCGTGTATCCGTTGCGCTCAGTGCACCGACGTCTGCCCGGCCAGCCTGTTGCCACAGCAGTTGTACTGGTACGCCTTTGCGCGTGACATGGAAAAAATCCAGGACTATAACCTGTTCGACTGTATCGAGTGCGGGTGTTGCGCCCAGGTTTGCCCCAGCCACATTCCGCTGGTGCAGTACTACCGTTTTGCAAAAACCGAAATCTGGGACATGGAACGCGAGCGTGAAAAGTCTGACCTGGCCCGCCGGCGTCACGAAGCACGTCTGGAACGACTGGAACGTGAAAAGAGAGCCCTGGAAGAACGCCGCGCCCGCGCCCGCAAGTCGCTGGACAAAAAACCCAAAGTCGGCAACGCCGATGCCAAGAAATCCGAAATTGCAGCTGCACTGGCGCGCGTGAAAGCAAAGAAAACCGAGAGCAGCGATGTTGCGCCGCGTAACACCGATAACCTCACACCCGAACAACGGGTGAAGATCGACGAAGTCGAGCAACGCCGCAGCAGCAGCAAGCCCGACGGAGCCTGAACGCATGGAATTCCCGACTCGCAGCTCGCCTTACCTTCCCGTATCCAATGACGTGTCACGGCTCATGGTCAGGGTCATGCTGGCACTGATCCCGGGCGCACTGGTGCTGTCCTGGTTTTTTGGCTGGGGTATTATTTTTAATTTACTGATTACAACTTCAACGGCCTTACTGGCCGAAGCCGCCGTATTGCAGTTACGCGGCAAGCCGGTACGACCTGCCCTGCTGGATGGCAGCGCGGCCCTGACCGGACTGTTGCTGGGATTGTCGCTGCCGCCACTGGCGCCCTGGTGGATACCTGTGATTGGTGCACTGTTTGCCATTGTGGTCGCCAAACAATTGTACGGCGGGCTCGGTTACAATCCGTTCAACCCGGCAATGATCGGATTTGTCGTTCTGATTATTTCCTTTCCCTTGCAAATGACCCTCTGGTCACCACCAACCGGTATCGGCCAGGAAGGACCTGGATTCACCGAGACGCTACAGTTGGTCTTTTCCGGAAAGCCACCGGATGGTGAAACGCTTGACAGTATCACCATGGCCACGCCACTGGATGAATCAAAAACACAGAGCGGCCTGAACCTGACCTGGGATGAAATTCTCAGCGACCCCCGTTTTGGCCATTACGGTGGCTACGGCTGGGAATGGGTTAACCTGGCTTTCCTGCTGGGCGGCCTGTGGCTCTGGAAACAACGCGCTATCCAGTGGCATATACCGGCCGGGATGCTGGGTGGCCTGTTCGTAATTTCGCTGATGTTCTATTTTGCCGATGCCGACAGCTATGGTTCGCCCCTGTTTCACCTGTTCAGCGGTGCCACCATGATCGGTGCCTTTTTTATTGCGACCGACCCGGTGTCAGCCGCCACCACACCGCGCGGGCGCCTCTACTACGGCGCCGGCATCGGCATACTGGTATATATCATACGTACCTGGGGTGGTTACCCGGACGGTATTGCCTTTGCCGTACTGCTGATGAACATGGCAGCACCTACCATCGATTACTATACAAAGCCGCGCGTATTCGGTCAGCGCGAGGAACAGGACGACTGAAGCATGAGTTATCGACCGGTCCTGGTATCGTCACTGTTCCTGTTTCTGTTTGCCGTGGTCGGCAGTGGACTGGTGGCATACACTCACGAGAATACTGTCGAACTTATACATGACAATGAGCGCCGTGCACTGCTGAAAAGTCTGAATGAACTGATCCCGACTGATCGCTACGACAACGATATTTTCCACGACATTCTCTATGTACGTCACAAGGATTTGCTGGGTACCGCCAAGCCGGTGCCCGTCTATCGCGCACGCAAAAACGGCTGGCCGGTTGCTGCCGTACTGGCACCTGTTGCACCGGACGGATACAACGGCAATATCCGCCTGCTGGTCGCCATCAAGCTGGATGGCACACTGGCCGGTGTGCGCGTGGTGCAGCATCGCGAAACTCCGGGCCTGGGTGACGGCATCGAGACCTCGAACTCGGACTGGATACTGGGGTTTAACGGAAAATCACTCGAAAACCCTGGCAAGGAGGGCTGGAAAGTAAAGCGCGATGGTGGTCAATTCGACCAGTTTACCGGCGCCACCATAACCCCTCGCGCTGTCGTGAAAGCGGTGCGCAATGCTCTGTTATACTACCAGATACACGGACACGAGCTGTTTGAAGAACACCCCGGGGACACAACTGGAAAATGACTGACAAGCGCACCATTATTCGTGACGGTTTGTGGGACAACAACGTTGGCCTGGTACAACTCCTTGGCCTGTGCCCGTTGCTTGCTGTAACCGGCACCTTTATCAATGGTCTTGGACTGGGGCTGGCGACACTGGTAACCCTTGTGGCATCCAATGTCACGGTATCGGCCATACGCTCACTGGTACGTCCCGAGGTGCGTATCCCCGTCTTTGTACTGATCATCGCTTCTATCGTTACCGTTATCGAACTGCTGATGAGTGCCTTCATGTATGACTTGTACAAGGTATTGGGGATTTTCATTCCGCTGATTGTCACCAACTGTTCCATTATCGGGCGCGCCGAGGCATTTGCATCCAAGCACACTGTCAGCCAGTCTTTTCTCGACGGCTTTAGCATGGGCTTTGGCTTCATGCTGGTACTGGTCACGCTTGGCTCGCTGCGCGAGATAATCGGCCACGGCACACTGTTTTCGCATGCACACCGGATGTTCGGGGACCTGCTGCCCGATATCACTATCGTGTTTTCTGAACACTATGACGGGTTCCTGCTCGCTGTACTGCCACCGGGCGCCTTCATCGGGCTCGGTCTGCTGATTGCCCTGAAAAACATTATCGACAAACGTGCACAAACACGTTCTGCAACGATCACTGTTACCACCCCGGTCGCACAAGCCAGTCACTGAATGAACAAAAAAAAGCGTGCAGAAATCTTCGCCCGACTGCGCAATGAAAATCCTCAACCCACGACCGAACTTCGTTACGGTAACCCCTTCCAGTTACTGGTAGCCGTAGCACTGTCGGCACAGTCCACTGATGTCGGCGTCAACAAGGCTACGGAAAAACTGTTTAAAAAAGTGAAGACGCCGCAGGCCATGCTCAAACTCGGCGAGGAAGGGCTGAAGCAACACATCAAGACCATCGGACTGTACAACACCAAAGCCAGTAACATCATAAAGACCTGCAAGTTACTGGTGGAAAAACATGGCGGCAAAGTGCCTGAAGACCGCGAGTCGCTGGAAGCCCTGCCCGGTGTCGGTCGTAAAACCGCCAATGTTATTCTCAATACAGCCTTCGGCCACCCCACCATTGCGGTCGATACACACATTTTCCGTGTTTCCAACCGCACCGGTATCGCGCCGGGCAAGCATGTTAATGAGGTGGAGCGCAAGCTCAACAAGTTTGTGCCGGACGAATTCAAACAGGATGCCCACCACTGGCTTATCCTGCACGGTCGCTACACCTGTATAGCCCGCAAACCCCGTTGTGGCAGCTGTATCATCGAAGACCTGTGCGAATACCGCGACAAAACAGAAAACTGACGCCAATTGGCGACAGGTAAAACTTGCAACGCGATCAATGAACTGAGTACTCTCTCACCCCGATTCACGGTGGAAGCGGATATGCTGTTTGGACAAGACCGGGACCAGCTGCGTGGCTATTACTGCAAAGCATGGCAAGCCCGCTGCAAGGGTATGCCACTGGACCCCCTGCAGGCCCAGATCATAAATGTGATCGAACAGCATCCGGAATACCAGCCTTTACTGGAAAACCCGGAACAGGCCCTTGGCCAGGACTATCTGCCGGAACTGGGTGAAACCAACCCTTTTCTGCACATGGGGATGCACCTGGGTCTACGTGAACAGATCGATACCGACCGCCCGGCAGGGATTAAAAGTCTCTACCGGCAACTGCTCGATCAGTGCCCCGAGGCCCATGAACTGGAACACAAAATGATGGAATGCCTGGCCGAAATGATCTGGCAGGCACAAAAAAACGGAACCGCGCCGGACGAAGCGCACTACCTGGACTGCCTGCAGTCCCTGCAGAAGGAACGTTAACCTGAAATTCTGTCAGATGGCTATTCTGAAACTTTTTCACTACCCACTGGTCGTACCGGCTGTTGCTTGTAATCACAGATGGCACCGAGACTGCCAGTCCAACCACGGCGGCCCGACGGACGCCGTTATATGTTAAAAGCCTTAAGGAGGCATAACACAATGTCAAAATCCACTTCAATGAAACCCCTGGCCCTTGCAATGGGTGCAGCCTTTGTTACCTCACTGGCAGGTGCTTCCGTTGCCAATGCGGCCGAAAATCCTTTTGGTATGACCGAACTGCCCAGCGGCTACATGGTTGCTGACAGTGACATGAAAGAAGGCAAATGCGGCGGCAGCATGAAGGAAGGCGCCGAGAAAATGAAAGAAGGCAAGTGCGGCGGCAGCATGAAGGAAGGCGCCGAGAAAATGAAAGAAGGCAAGTGCGGCGAAGGCATGAAAAAAACCAAAGAAAAAATGGAAAAAGAAGGCAAGTGCGGTGAAGCAAAATGCGGCGCTAACAAGGCCAAAAGTATGAAGGAAGGCAAGTGTGGCGAAGGCAAGTGTGGTGAAGGCATGATGAAAGGCCACGAAAAAGCCGACAAAATGAAAGAAGGCAAGTGCGGCGGCAGCAAGTAAGCCGTATCTACCATGAAAATGTCCCGCTACCCGGTTAACGGAGCAGGACTGGGCCTGCGGCGGACCCTGATGGGTCCGCTGACAGACCACCCCCCCGAACAGGTCGGCTTCTATGAAGTCGCCCCGGAGAACTGGATCGGCATGGGTGGCCGCTGGGGCAAACAGTTCCGCGCTTTCACCGAGCGCTACCCTTTCGTTTGTCACGGACTGTCACTTTCCATTGGCAGCCCGTCACCACTGGACGAAACTTTTCTCTACCGTGTAAAGCGATTCCTGGATGAACACCGGATTCGTGCCTATACCGAACACCTGAGCTACTGCAGCGACGACGGTCACCTCTATGACCTGATGCCCATCCCGTTCACTGAAGAAGCTGTATATTACGTAGCTGAACGCATCCGCCGTACCCAGGACATTCTCGAGCGACGTATCGCCATGGAAAATGTGTCCTATTACGCAGCACCCGGCAAGGAGATGGAGGAAATTGATTTCATCACTGCCGTCCTCGAAGAGGCCGACTGCGATCTGCTTCTCGACGTAAACAATATTTATGTCAACAGTATCAACCACCGCTATGATGCGGAAAAATTCCTGATGGCACTGCCCGCTGAACGAGTGGTGTATTTTCACGTCGCCGGTCATTACGAAGAGGCCGACGATCTCGTTGTCGACACTCATGGCGCCGACATTATCGACCCGGTGTGGAGCCTGCTCGACAAGGCTTATGCCCACTTCGGGCCGGTACCAACACTGCTTGAGAGGGATTTCAATATTCCCCCGTTACCTGAATTGCTGACCGAAGTTGAACGTATTGCGGCCATGCAGGAACAGTGGCGACAACAGGCAAACACGCCAAGCAAAACACATGGCTAGACAAGGCTTCAGGCAACAGCAGTACGCCTTCGCAGCACATATTCGCCAACCCGACAGAAACCCTGCACCGGACGATATCGAAGACCGGCGCATGGCAATCTACCGCGACCTCTTCTACAACAACGTGGAAGGATTCCTCTCCGGCGGCTTCCCGGTATTGCGCGAGCTTATGGACGACACAAGCTGGCACGCCATGGTACGAGACTTTTTCGCCCGCCATCACTGTCACTCGCCGCTGTTCATGGAAATCTCCCGCGAGTTTCTTGCCTACCTCGAGCAGGAACGAGGCGCGCACGAAAATGATTTCCCGTTCCTGCGCGAGCTGGCCCACTACGAGTGGGTCGAGCTGGCATTGTCGATTGCCGAAGAAGATCCTGTACAGGTCAATGATCCTGATGGCGACCTTCTGGAAGGCACACCGGTGCTTTCCAGCCTGGCGTGGCCCCTGAGTTACCACTACCCGGTACACCAGATTGCAGAGTCCTTTCAGCCGGAGACACCCGCTGAACAGCCGGTATACCTCATGGTGTACCGGGACAAGACTGATGAAGTGAACTTTATTGAACTCAATGCGATCAGCGCGCGTTTGTTCTCTCTGCTTCAGGAAGATGATTCATTGACCGGTCGCGAGACTCTGGAGAAAATCGCTGCTGAACTGAAGCACCCGAAACCGGAAGTTGTTATCGAAGGCGGCAGGCAAATACTGGAAGCCTGGCGGCAGCGCGACATTGTACTCGGCGTTAATGTGCCGAATAGCACAAACATATAACGTATTTTTCTAACCTGGCGGAACACCCACTCATCGGGGTGGTCTGAAGTCGCCGCAACCTATCGACCGGAGAACCAACCATGTATCTGCTCGTTCAGCTCCAGCGCCTGTTAGACAAGACCCGTGCCTTTGACTTCCTCGGGCCACTCGCATTGCGTCTTTACCTGGTACCCATCTTCTGGATGGCCGGCACCAAGAAACTTGCGGATATGGACAGCATCATTGCCTGGTTCGGTAACACGGAATGGGGCCTCGGCCTGCCCTTCCCGGAAGTCATGGCCTGGGCTGCCGCACTGACCGAAACTGCCGGCGCCATTATGCTGCTGGTCGGTTTTGCGGTGCGCTGGATTTCCATTCCGTTGATGGTCACCATGGTCGTGGCGATCGTTACTGTCCACCTGCCCAATGGTTGGCTGGCGATTGCCGAAGGCAGCGGGCCGTTCGCTACCGAACGCACCATGGCCGCCATCGAGCGTCTGGACCGTGCCAAGGAAATCCTCCAGCAGTACGGGAATTACGACTGGCTGACCGAGTACGGTAATTTCGTGGTACTGAATAACGGTATTGAATTTGCCGTCACCTATTTCATCATGCTGCTGGTGCTGTTCTTTATCGGTGGCGGGCGTTATTTCAGTATGGACTACTGGATCCGCAAGGCCTTTATGCGCTGATAGGGTATCATGTCGTCTTACATGAACCGCGACAAAGGAAAATCATCATGCAGATGGGAATGATCGGGCTCGGACGTATGGGCGCCAATATGGTCAGGCGCCTGATCAGGGACGGACACTCGTGTGTAGTGCATAATCGAAGTCACGGCCCCGTGGAGCAGATGGTTAGCGAAGGCGCCATTGGTTCAGAAAACCTTGACGATTTCCTGTCAAAACTCGACAGCCCGCGTGTCGTCTGGCTGATGGTGCCGGCTGCTGCGGTCGGCCAGCAGATCGATATACTGGAAACTCGACTGGATGCCGGCGACATTGTGATCGATGGCGGCAATTCCTGGTACAAGGACGACATTGTCCGTGCCCGCCGCCTGGGTAAAAAAGGCATTCACTATCTCGATGTCGGTACCAGTGGCGGTGTCTGGGGCCTGGAGCGCGGCTACTGCCTGATGATCGGCGGTAATGACGGCGCGGTAAAACATATTAACCCGCTATTCGCCACACTGGCGCCCGGTACCGGTGATATTGAACGCACGGCTGGACGTGAGGGCGAGCGATCGACCTCTGAACTGGGTTACCTGCACTGTGGCCCCGCCGGTGCCGGACATTTTGTGAAAATGGTTCACAACGGTATCGAGTACGGCCTGATGGCTGCCTACGCGGAAGGCTTCAACATTCTCAAACACGCCGGTATCGGCAAACAAAGCCAGGACTCGGACGCCGAGACTTCACCGCTGCGCAACCCGGAGGAATACCAGTACGATATTGATCTGCCCGAAGTCGCCGAACTATGGCGACGTGGCAGCGTGATCTCTTCGTGGTTACTGGATCTTACCGCCACCGCCTTGCGTGACGATGCCGAGCTGGGCGACTTCAGCGGCCAGGTATCCGATTCCGGGGAAGGCCGCTGGACCAGCATCGCAGCCATTGAAATCGGTGCACCTGCACCATTACTGACTACGGCGCTGTACAACCGCTTCAGCTCGCGTGGTGAAGCGGATTTTGCCGACAAGATCCTTTCCGCCATGCGTTTCCAGTTTGGTGGTCACCACGAAAAAGGCAAGGGCTGAGAACAACTGAGCGCTGGTTAAAGTCCCACTCAGCGACCTTCTTCGCCGAGACAGCGAAATCCCGCTATACTTTCCCAATGATAATTAAAGCCTGCCAGCTGGCACTCCGTAGACCAGCGGACAGCATTGCCGATGTGTTTCACCCGCTGATTCTCGTCGCACTGTTATCCCTGCTACTTCCCTACCCGGCCAGGAGTGATACAAACGCTGTCGAAACCATCCATTTTGGCGTGCTATCTATTGCTCCGCCAGCTCGCATACTCGCAAAATGGCAACCCTTTGCGGACTACCTGGGCGAGAAACTGGGGAAACCTGTCAAGATTGTTGTTCCCCGTGGTTTTGGCCGCATGAAAAAAGCCGTCGCGAACCGACAGGTCGAATTTTTCTATATCAACTCGCATGTGTTCTACCGGCTCAAACAGGCCGGGCACGCTATCGGCGTTGCGCAAATGCAGAACATCGATGGTAAAAAGACCAGCCGCAGCGAGATTTTCGTTCGGGGTGACAGCGGAATATCCAGCATCAGCGGCCTGAAAGGAAAACAGATCGCCTTTATCAGCCCGATGGGTGCAGGAGGCTACCTGGCACCACGCGCCTACCTGCGCTCGCACGGCGTCAAAAGCGGTGATGAGGTCGATGAAACCTTCACCAAAAATCTATCGACATCGATCCACAAGGTCCTGTTGAATGAAACCGGTGCCGCCAGCATGTGCGGCGTGAATTTCCGCCTGATGGGCGAAAAGGTCGATACGGGAGAACTGAAAATTATTGCCGTGAGTGATGAATACCCGGAAAACCTGATCGCCGCCCGCGCGGACCTTGACCCGAAGCTGGTGGAGCGTTTCCGAAATATCGTTGTAAACATGCAGGATGACCCTGAAGGATTTGGTGTGCTGACCGGGATGACTACCATGAAGATCAAACGCTTCCTTCCCTATGACCCGGCCATGGAAGACCTGACCCGGAAACTGCTGGAGCAGGCCGGCCTGAAACCCTGATCATGCGCTGGGGCCTGTATACACGGTTGGCCATCAGCCTTGGCGTGCTGCTCGCTGTCGCCATGCTGACCCTCGGCTACATGCTGCTGTCAGATGCGACAAAGCGCCTTGAAAACGAACGCCTGATGGTTACCCGCACGCTGGCCCGCACACTCGCTGAAGGCAGTGTTGATGCCCTGGCGGCGGATGACTACGAGCTGATGGAGCGCTGGGTGTCATCTGTTCTGCCGGACAACAATTATGCCTACGCTTTTCTTTCCCGGCCTGACGGCCTGATCCTGACGCATACCCAACTCGACAGAATCGGACACCGTATCGATACTGACAAGCGTATCGAAACCGGGCCTGACAGCTTCCAGACAATGTTTAAAGATCAACCGGTGCAGGAAGTCGTCTACCCGGTCAATATCGGAAACAAACATCTGGCTGATGCCCACATTGCCTATTATGTGAATCGCAGCGACCTGCTGGACAGTGAAACAACGACCAGAATACTGGGAATCGTGGCCCTGTTCCTGTTGCTGCTGCTCGGGGCAGCCCTGCTTATCATCCGTCGGCATACCCGCCCGTTGAGCGAGCTTGCCACCTCTATCACAAACGTATCACTGGACGCCGCGCATACCACGCAGCTGGACAGGAAATTACTGCAACGAACAGATGAGATTGGTGCGCTGGCGCGCGAGTACAGCGATATGCTGGATCGCCTTGGCGCTGCGTACACGGAGCTGCAGAACGAGGAACAACGCCTGCGCGAGCGGGTGGAAGAACGCACCAGCGAATTGCGTCAATCCAACCTGGAACTGGAATCATTCAGTTATTCTGTATCGCATGATCTTCGCGCACCGCTACGCGCCATGGCTGGCTACAGCCAGATTTTACTGGAAGATCATGCATCGTCTATTGATGCTGAAGGCCGGCACGCCCTGCAACGTATCCGTGACAGCACCTTCCATATGGATCAGCTGATTTCTGACCTGCTGGCACTGTCCCGGGTCAGCCGTCACACTATGCAACATAAACCTGTCGACCTCTCTGCGATGGCCACGGAAATCGTTGCTGGACTACGCCAGCAGCAGCCAGATCGTGACATCGAGATACAGATCAAGCCGACATCAAAAGTCGATGGTGACCCGGGATTACTACGCGTTGCACTGCAGAACCTGATCGATAATGCCTGGAAGTATACGGGTAAATCTGCATCGCCCCGCATAGAGTTTGGTGAAGTGGAAGGAGAACCCGGCAGTTTTTACATCAGGGACAATGGAGCAGGATTCGATATGCGCTTTGCTGACAAGATGTTCGGGGTATTTCAACGACTGCACCACAGCGATGAATTCGAAGGCACCGGCATCGGGCTTGCCACCGTGGAACGTATTTTACACCGGCACAAGGGAACCATTCGAGCCGAATCGGCTGCGGGCAATACGGTTTTCACCTTCACCCTGCATCGCGCCGGCTAGAAATATCTCGACAATCTAAAGGTCACGTGACTGTCCTGTTTGAACGCGGACAATACGGGACTTTTACGTGTATTCAGGAACCAGCGGCTTTCCAGCTCCAGTTTCCAGCGATCACCCAGACGACGCTCGGCTTCCACCGACAACTGGTATGCACGATCATTGCGATCGACGATCACTCCGGCAAGTAGCTCGCTGCTCTGGGTATCATTCAGTGCCAGCCGGGCCCCGGCAAAGATATCATCGTCCAGTACTGTTGGCGGTGACACGGTGAAATCATCGTCGCGGCCATCGCGCGACACTTCCAGTAGCAGACCAAGATCGGCACTGCTGCCCACAATCTGGTACAGCGTGTACTCAAAACCACCGACCGCGGCAACAAAGTGATTGCCGTTTTGCGAGCGCCACAGGCCTTCGAATTTCCATAACCAGCTGTCGTGTGTGTACTGGATATCCACGCTGGCCTGATCGATGATGTCGTAGACCGCAAAGAAACGGGTGAAAGTCGCATCAGGAACAAAGCGTGGTTCACGCCCGGTACCGTGAAAGATCGACAGACCAAAATCCCAGTCGCCGATATAGTGTGAGTAACGCGCTGCCACGTCGACGTGCCGCTGTTCCTGACTGTTGCTGTAACGCGCCTCCCCGTCAATAACCAGTGGGAAGCGCAGGCGCCCTTGCTTGCCGGGAAAGGTGCGCTCCCTGAAGCCTGGCAGGACGTATAGCGCCAGATCACCCCAGTCGCGCTGGAACGACAGCTGCAACATCGGCTGACCCAGCTTGTCTTCGCCGTCGATATTGCCGACCTGGTCTGTCTGGTTAATGATATCGACCAGGTGATTGGACTCTGTTACACCCCAGAACACCCGGTTCACACCTGCCAGCAATTCCCATTTATCGGTGATATGCAGCCACCAGGCTTCACGCAGGTCAGCACGTGTGCGCCGCTGGTCCTGGCTGTCGAGGTGGGCAAAGGGGATGAAAGCATACTGGTTGCGCCGGTCACCGGTTTCGAAACGGAACTCCGGCTGCCCGATCAGCGCGGCCTGCACGCCATCGAACTGATCGGGGTAGGCGGCATTGGATACAAATCCGATTGCCTCGCCAGCCAGGAAGCCGGATACCTGCAGCCCACCAGCCTGCGCCTGGATCGGCAGAAACAGCAATAACAGTACCCTTCTGAACATTTCCCCTCCTTCCCCACAGACAAGGTAAAATCCGGTCGCCCCGTCATTGCGAGGAACGAAGTGACGGGGCGGTTAAGGTGCAACAGACATAGTCTCCTCACGAATGCCACGCCAGGCGACGATGCCGGCAAGTAATGCTGTCAGTGCAGCGCCGGCATACATCCACTGTGCACCAAAACCTTCCCAGACATAACCGGCCAGCAAGCTGCCGATTGCTCCTCCTGCACCGAAACTCAGACTACTGTACAGGGCCTGCCCACGCCCCTGATGGCGACCGACGAACTGACGATGCACCAGGTGAATCGCTACCGCATGATACACACCAAAACTGGCCGCATGCAGGGTCTGTACGAATATCATAATGCCGGGTTGATCGACAAACAGGGCCAGTAATAACCAGCGCAGCGCCGTCAACAGTGTTGCCGCCAGCAGCAGGCGGCGCGCACCGAATCGCGGCAACCAGTGATGCATGCGCAGAAACACTCCGATCTCTGCAACCACGCCAAGTGCCCACAGCTGGCCGATGGCTGACTCGCTGTAACCATGATCTGTGAGATAGAGGCTGTAGAAGGTGTAATAAGGTCCGTGGCTGGCCTGGATCAGGAAACACACCAGCAATAAAGAAATAACCGCCGGTCTTCGCAATACCGTCAGGATCGGTTCGTGGCCCATTGCCTGCTGTCCTGCCGCGCGTTCAGGCACGGCCAGGCTGCTGAACCAGATCGCGGCAAACAGCAGCACAAGCACCTCAGGCAGCAAGCCGGTACCGGTAAAATCCAGCACGGCGCCAAGCCCTGCGACAGAAACGATGAAGCCGATCGAACCCCACAGACGGATGCTGCTGTAGCGGTGTGTTTCATCCCCCAGGTGGCTGAGCGTGGTCGCCTCGAACTGTGGTAGTGCGGCGTTCCAGAAAAAACTGAACACACCCATCACCAGTGCCAGCCACCAGTAGCCGTGCGCAATAAAGACACCGCAGAAAGACAACGCCGCCAGCAGGCTGGCAATGCGGATAATCCTCATGCGCCGGCCGGTGTGATCGGCAATCCAGCCCCAGATATTGGGCGCAATGATTTTGGTCGCCATAATAATAGCGATCAACTCACCGATCTCAACCGCGTTGAATCCCTGCGACTTGAGATACAGGCCCCAGTACGGAATCAATGCGCCAAGGGAGGCAAAATAGAAAAAGTAGAAACCGGAAAGTCGCCAGTACATGACGTCAGGCAAACCGAACTGCCGCAATGATCACTCGGGGGCTGCGGGGATCACAGGGGTTGCGGACTGAACGTCTGCGTTCTGCGCCCGGTGGCGCAGCAAATGATCCATCAGCACAATTGCCAGCATGGCTTCGGCAATTGGTGTCGCACGAATGCCGACACAGGGGTCATGGCGTCCGGTGGTGATGACTTCAACCGGGTTACCGTGAATATCAACCGTACGCCCGGGCAGGCGCAGGCTCGAGGTCGGCTTCAATGCAATGCTGACCAGAATGTCCTGCCCGGAGGAAATACCACCCAGCACACCGCCCGCGTGATTACTGAGAAAGCCCTGCGGGGTCATCTCGTCACGGTGTTCCGTACCCTTTTGCGCCACACTGTCAAAACCGGCCCCGATTTCGACACCCTTGACTGCATTGATACTGACCATAGCGTGTGCAATCTCGGCATCCAGGCGATCAAAAATCGGCTCACCCAGACCGGGAATCATCCCGGTCGCGACCACATTTACCCGTGCACCGACCGAGTCACCTGCCTTGCGCAACGCATCCATGTAGGTTTCCAGTTCTGGCACCTTGCCAGGGTCGGGACAGAAGAACGGGTTCTGGCCCACTGCGTCCCAGTCTTTCAACTCAAGTGCAATGGGACCAAGCTGGGCCAGGTAGCCACGGATCTCGATGCCGCAGGACTGCCTGAGATATTTTTTTGCAACGGCACCCGCTGCGACGCGCATAGCCGTTTCACGCGCCGATGAACGACCACCACCCCGGTAGTCGCGGATACCGAATTTCTGCTGATAGGTGTAGTCCGCATGGCCGGGACGGAAACGATCCATGATGGTCGAGTAGTCCTTGGAACGCTGGTCGGTGTTGTGAATGATCAAACCAATGGGCGCACCGGTGGTTTTACCCTCGAATACACCCGAAAGGATATGCACCTCGTCAGCCTCGCGGCGCTGGGTGGTATGGCGTGAGGTACCGGGTTTACGGCGATCCAGGTCATCCTGCAGGTCGGCCTCGGACAGCTCCATACCGGGCGGGCAACCGTCCACGATGCAGCCGATGGCCGGCCCGTGACTTTCACCGAAACCGGTGACGGTAAAGAGTTTTCCAATGCTGTTTCCCGACATGGGGGCTTATTGTACAGGACTTTAGGCGCAGGGGAATTGCCTGCGGGTAGACCTGAAACCAGCATGGTTAAAGGCGCCGGGCGTTACGCCGTTATTAAACCCGTAACCTTCAATCAATCCGACCAGACAAGGGGATCACAGTGAGCCACCGGGGAAACGCCATCGGCACCTATTTTGGCAAGCCGATTTTTGAATCCATTGAATTACAGAACGAACCCTATGTGTTCGACCGCATCGCACAGTATGAAGACGACGAATTCCCGCTCGATCGCCTGAGTGAAAATGAAGTTCTGGTAGAACCCGGCCTGATCTACCGCCACAAGGATTGACACATCTCTCTTGCCAGGAAGGCACTGATTCACCGTGTCATTCGCAATGACGGGGGGCTAAATCAGCTTCGAGAAACGTACTTCCTGGTCCGCACGATAACGATCGAACACCTTGCAGATATTTCGAATCAGCAGACGGCCGCGTTCGCTGATGTGGATGTATCGCTCATCGACTTCCAGCAAACCATCAGCCTGCATTTGCTGTAACTGTTGCAGCTCAGCGGCAAAATAATCATCAAAATGGACGGCAAACTCGCTTTCCACCCGCCGGATATTCAGACTGCCGTGGCAAATCAGCTGCTGGATCACTTCTGCCCGCAAACGATCGTCGTCGTCTATCGCCACGCCGCGCGCGACCGGCAGGCGTGCTTCATCCAGGTCGCGGTAATAATCACGCACATCGGTATGGTTCTGGGTATAACCGCCCGGCATCGAACTGATTGCACTGACGCCCATGGCGACAAGATCTGATTCAGCGTGTGTCGAGTAACCCTGGAAGTTCCTGTGCAGACTGCCGCTACGTTGCGCCTGGGCCAGTTCATCGTCGCGTAACGCGAAGTGATCCATACCGATGTACTGGTAACCGGCGTCTGTCAATCGCTCGATAGTCAGCGCCAGGATGGCCAGCTTCTCATCGGAATCCGGCAGGTCTTCGGTATTGATACGCCGTTGCGGCTTGAAGCGCTCTGGCAGATGGGCGTAGTTAAACACGGACAAACGTTCAGGCCGTGCAGCAATCACGGCTTCCAGTGTGGCCGAAAAACTGTCCACGGTCTGTAACGGCAAGCCATACATCAGGTCCATGTTGGTGGAACGAAATCCCAGCCGACGCGCCTCGTCGAGGACGGCCAGTGTTTCGTCCAGCGGCTGTTCCCGGTGCACGGCTTTCTGCACAGCCGGGTTGATGTCCTGCACCCCCAGGCTGAGCCGGTTGAAACCCAGTTCACGCAAAACGCCCAGCGTATCCTTGCGCAGTTCGCGCGGATCAATCTCAATGGAATATTCACCACTGTCGTCTTCGGCAAGGTGAAAATTCTCACGCAGCACAGCCATTAACTCGCAGAGTTCCTGTTCGCTGAGGAAGGTTGGCGTACCCCCACCGAAATGCAGCTGCTCCACACGGCGGTCCGGATCAACCAGCGACGCCTGCAGGCGAATTTCCCGGTACAGGTAATCAAGATAGTTGCGGGCCCGGCTGCGGTCGGCGGTGACAATCTTGTTGCAGGCGCAGTAATAGCAGACATGGGCACAGAACGGGATATGCACGTATAGCGACAGGGGCCGCCCAGTTTCGTTACTGGCATGTACCCAGTGCTGGTGCTCGGCCGAACCCACTTCCGGCCTGAATTCCATGGCAGTCGGGTAGGATGTATAGCGCGGACCACTACCGGCATAGCGCCGTATCAGATCAGCGTCGAAATCGACCGTCTGCTGCATGCTCTTCTCCCCTGTATTGAGGCGGAGTCTAGGCTGGTGGCCCATCAGCCACCTTGACCTCGGTCAAGAGAACGCTCATCACGCTCCAGCTCCTCCAGAAACCCGCTGGCCGCACCCGGCGAATTCATAACGTATTCTGTTGCGGCGCGAAGCTCCTCGATTTCAAACAAGGCCTGCTCGACCGGGTCAACGTACGGGTGTGCTGTTTTCGTTCTTTCTAATATGGATTAATATTCGCTACTAACTACATAGAATACTTCGAAATACTCCCTGGAATTCACGCGTCTGGCCCGCATCAAGCAGGAACACACCGTGACCACCGCGCTCAAAGTCGAGCCAGGTAAAAGGCACGTCGGGAAAACATTCCATCAACATATCCTGACTGTTGCCAACCTCGACTACCAGTATGCCGTCATCCGCCAGCCAGTCAGCCGCCTGCGCCAGAATGCGCACCACAATGGCCAGTCCCGCCTGTTCGGCCCGCAGGCCCAGTTCCGGCTCGTGATGATATTCCTCGGGCAAGGCCTGCATTTCTTCATCAGGCACATAGGGCGGGTTGCTGATAATCAACTGATAGCGTGCCGGTTCCAGCGCATCGAACAGGTCGGACTCGACAAGCCTGACCCAGTCCTCCAGACCATGCCGCTCCACGTTGCGCTTCGCCACCGCCAGCGCCTCCGGCGAAATATCCACGGCATCGACCTCGGCATTGTCAAAATGGACGGCACAGGCGACGGCGATACAACCACTGCCGGTACACAGATCCAGCACCCGCTCGACATTGTCCGGCTCCAGCCAGGGGGTAAAACCCCGCTCGATCCACTCAGCCATTGGCGAACGTGGCACCAGCACCCGCTCATCGACATAAAATGGCAGACCTGCAAACCACGCTTCCCCGGTCAGGTAGGCTGCCGGCCTGCGTGTTTCAATACGCTGGCCCAGCAAATCCAGTACCACACTGCGTTCAGCTGTGGTCACATTGGCGCCCAGGTAATGCTCCGGAAAACCCACCGGCAGATGCAGTGCGTGGCTGACCAGTACCAGCGCCTCATCGAAGGCATTGTCAGTGCCATGACCAAATACCAGACCGTTTTCACGGAAACGGCTCGCACCCCAGCGCACCAGGTCACGGATGGTTTGTAGCTCTGCCTGATCGGCCATGCAAAATGATCCCTACCGTCGCGGCCGCGTCAGTGGAATAATACGCGCCCATGTTAAATTCAAATATCACGACCCGTGTCGCGGGGCGCATTATACCGGTACTGGCCGCTCTATGGTTGCTGACGTCCTGCAGCTCGCCCGAACCCCCTCAGCTGGCGGGTGGTACGCTGCTGCCCACGCCCCGCGAAGTGGTGCCTTTCACGCTGGTCGACCACCACAATGCTCCGTTTACCCGGGACTCTTTGCGTGGTCAGTGGAGTTTTGCCTTTTTTGGCTATACACACTGCCCGGATGTCTGCCCCAATGCCCTTGGCATGCTGAAACGGGTTGAGACGCTGCTTGAAGCCGATGGTGTGACGCCGCTGCCACGGGTCCTGTTTGTCAGCGTGGACCCGGCACGCGACACGCCAGAAGTGCTGGCAAGCTATGTTGCCTACTTTCACCCGGCCTTTGTCGGCGTAACCGGTGAAGACGCCGAACTGAAGCGCCTGACGCGTCAGCTCGGGATCCTCTACGGGCGCTCACCTGGCGAAACCGACAAGGACTACCTGGTCGACCACAGCGCAGCGATTATCCTGTTTAACCCGGAAGGCCACTACCAGGCACTGTTCAACGTGCCACACGATCCGCAAAAGATCGCTGCAGACTTTGTGGCCATCCGTAACTGGTATGAGGCAAGCCGATGAAACGAGAACTGAATCCCGCAACTGCCGGCAGAGAAAGCGCTCCGGGCAAATGGATGCTGTCTGTTTGCCTTGCCCTGTGGGCAGTAATGGCGAGTGCAGCCGACAGTCTTGAGATTGACCATGCCTGGATTCGTGAGGCCCCGCCCGGGGCACCAATGATGGCGGGCTACCTGTGCCTCGAAAATAACGCTGACGCCCCTGTCACGCTGGTTGGCGTAGAAAGTCCGCAGTTCGAATTTATTATGATGCACCGCACCGAAACCGTGAAGGGTATGGCGCGCATGCTGCACCAGGACAAGGTAGTGATAGCAGCAGGGAAGCGCGTCTGTTTTGAGCCCGGTGGACTCCACCTGATGATGCCCGCTCCTGAACCACGCCTGGTTGCCGGCGACCGGGTCGAACTGGATCTGCTGTTTGAGGATGAATCAAGACGGCGCATCACGGTACCGGTCAAGGCCCCCTGATACGCATGCCAGCCGTACCGACTGCATCCTGGCAGGACTACCTCAAGTCACTGCCGCTCTACCTGCTGCCCCATCACGCCATTTCCAGGCTGACATTGCGCCTGACGCGACTCCGTACCCGCTGGTTCAAAAACGCCTTTATTCACTGGTTCACCCATCAATACGACGTAAACCTGGATGAATCCCTGTATCGCCAGGCGCAAGACTTCGAGCATTTCAATGCCTTCTTCACCCGCGAACTGGCGCCTGGCACACGTCCCATTGAAGGTGATGCCTGCACGGTTGTGAGCCCCGCGGACGGACATATCAGCCAGATCGGTGACATTGACGATGACACTGTGTTCCAGGCCAAGGGACACAGCTTCAGCGTTACGGAACTGCTGGGCGGTGATACACAAGACGCCGGTCTGTTTCGCAATGGCAGTTTCATTACCGTGTACCTGTCGCCTCGTGACTACCATCGGGTACACATGCCGCTGGAAGGCAAGCTGCGCAGGACAATCTACGTACCCGGCCGCCTGTTCAGTGTTGCACCCCATACCACGCGCGTTATTCCGCGACTGTTCGCACGAAATGAGCGCCTGGTGGCCCTGTTCGATACCTGCGCCGGACCGATGGCCATGGTGCTGGTTGGCGCCATCAATGTAGCCGCCATTGAAACTGTCTGGGCAGGACTGGTCACACCCCCGCACCGCCGGCAGATTGAGGCCCGCGACTTCACCGATAGCGATATCATCCTGCAACGCGGCAGTGAGATGGGGCGTTTCAATATGGGGTCCACTGTCATCGTACTGTTCGGGGAACATGCCGTACGCTGGCAGTCCATGTTTGCTGCAGAAGCGCCGCTGCGCATGGGAGAAGCCATAGGATCAGCGGAAAACCCGCGTTAACCTTATCGGGTCCACTGCGTTAGTCGTCTATCAGGAACCCCTGGAGGATGACACCATGAACCTGATCACACGCACCATTCCCGCCCTGCTGCTGGGCCTGTCCGGACTGACCCTGAGCGGGGCCAGCCAGGCCGACAGCAGCTTCAGCGTTACCATTTCAAGTGGCTATGCCACGCCCCGTGCCAGCTTTGCCTACCACGACAGCTACCGGCCTGCAGGGCGAGCCTGCAAGATTTACCGTCGCCAGCCGGTATACGTTGACCGCTACGTGGAAAAACACATATACAGGGACAACCGGCATAAAAGGCGTCATCACAGGGATGATGACCATGATTCCTACGGGAATCGCCACCACTATCGTAAATACCGTAACCGTGACAATCACCATTCACGCAAACATGATGACCATAACGACCGACGCCGCCACTCCGGTTATGCTGTTACCGCCCGTTACTGAGCCGCCGGTAAACCTGTATGCTGGACAGACACTGGAGCAGTTGTCCTTGAACCCACTGGAGGCAGGCATTCCTGCGTGCAAACCCGTGTCTGTCCAGACATCGCTGAACGATTTCCTTGCCGGGGTACAGAGTCGGGCCTATCACGTCGCCTATGGCGCTTTGTGGGAGCGCGAGGTTTCGCTCGACGTGGTACAGGACAGTATGCTGCGCTTTGTCGAATACTACCGCGACAAACCGGAAAAAGAGTGGCCTGCACTGTTCCGTACTGTCCTCAACAGCAAGATCAATGACCAGCGCCGAAAGCGCTTGCTGGGCAACACGACCCGCAAGTTACTATCACTCACCGGACTGGGGTATTCACGTGATAATGAGGATACCGGCATGCTGGAGAATGAACTCCCGCAACCTGCACATGAAGACGGCTTCAGCCAACCGGAGGCCGGTGCCACGGATGGTGAGCTGAAGGGAAAAATCGAATTAGCCCTGCGCAAACTGGCGGAACGCCAGCGACAGGTTTTCCTGCTGCGCGAGCAACTGGGATTAAGCATCCGCGAAACCGCCGAGACGCTGGGTATCTCTGAAAACAGCATCAAACAACACCACTTCCGCGCCCTGCGCGCCATGCGCAAGTCACTTGCAGAGGTATGGGAACATGAACATGCATGAAAAACACCCGGACAGCGAACAACTCGACAGCCTGCGCGCAGGCCTGCTCGATGATAACCCGGAGCTGAAAGCGGATGTCGAGGCACACCTCGATAACTGTACAACCTGTCGCAAGCTTTACGACCTGGCTGGCCATTTGCTGCCGGGCAGACTGCCCGTCGATACACCCGCTGTGCAACTGGACCAGATTCGCCAGCAGGCCCTGCAAGCCCGCTCTTCCCGCCATCGCCTGTTACCCTTCGCCGTGGCCGCTGCACTGGCGCTGGTTGCCGTAGTGCTGGTAAAACCCTCACTGCAGGACACCCCACCGGACATTCGCGTGGCACAGAACCCGCAGGAAACCGGCCCGGTCCTGTACGAAGACCTGGACTTCTACCTGTGGCTGGCCGACCATAAGGAAAACAGTGACTCCAGCACCTGAATCCAGCCATGACTGACAGACATAAATTATCGCTTGCCATAACCCTCGGCGCCCTGCTGCTGGGTGGTGCAGCGCACGCCTCTATCAACCCGGAACGCCTCTACCTGGCTGCAAACGGGCATATTCCCTGGCAATCACTGAGCAAGGAAGAACAGGAAGCGCTGCGGGATTACCGGGGTCGCTGGAATGACTTCGACACAGGCCGCCAGCAGCGCATTCGTGAAGGCGCCCGGCGTTATCAGCAGTTACCCCCGGAAAAACGCCGCAAGATCGAACAGAAACAGCACGAATACGAACAACTGTCCCCACAGGAGCGCCGCCGCCTGCGCAAGGAATACCAGCGCCAGCACAAATAGCCTCGCACAACGATTCACAGCCCGGCGCCAACCCGGTACAATCGCCTGCCGTTTGACGTCAGAAAGCCGGTAGCCCCTATGAATCCCATGCTGAACATTGCAGTAACCGCCGCACGCAATGCCGGCGACATTATCGTCAAACACCTGAATCACCTTGACCGGCTGACCGTCACCAGCAAGGATCGCAACGATTACGTCTCTGAAGTGGACCGTCAGGCAGAAGACGAAATCATTGCGGTTATCCGCAAGTCCTTCCCCGGCCACGGCATACTGGCGGAAGAAAGTGGCCAGCATCCGGGCAAGGACGAGTATCAATGGATTATTGACCCGCTCGACGGTACCACCAACTTCCTGCACAGCTTTCCGCAGTTTGCTGTTTCCATTGCGCTTCAGCACAAGGGGAAACTTGAGCAGGCCGTGATCTACGACCCGATGCGCCAGGAACTGTTTACCGCAAGCCGTGGTGGTGGCGCCTTCCTGGACAACCGTCGCATTCGTGTCACTAACCAGAAAGGTCTTGAAGGGGCGTTGCTCGGTACCGGTTTCCCCTACAAGGACATGCAGCACCTCGATGCCTATCTCGGCATGTTCCGCGCCATGATCACCGATGTCGCCGGTATTCGCCGACCAGGCTCAGCTGCGCTGGACCTCGCCTATGTAGCCGCCGGACGCTTCGATGGCTTCTGGGAAATCGGATTGAATCCCTGGGACATTGCTGCCGGGATTCTTCTGGTGCGTGAGGCTGGCGGCCTGATAGGTGACCTTGCCGGCGGTCACTCCCATCTTGAAAGCGGTAATATCGTTGCTGCTACACCAAAACTGTTCCCGGCCATGCTGAGAGAAATACGCCCTCACCTCACCGATGCGCTGAAAAGCTGAACCTGTCACAAAACCCGCCTGTCACCCCCGCAGGAAGTTCAAGAAGCCTGCTTTTTCGCCGCTACATTTTTCAGTGGCGACAGTGTTGTTGACCACTCATATAAGCACAATAAAACTGTACAACAGGATATCCACCAGATTCCCGCATGATGAAAATTAGCGATAAAGCATTAAAGCTGATTGGGCGGAAACTGTTGAGCAGCATGGAAGCATCATCGGATCAGGATAGCTCGACATCGACCCACGACAGCACACTGGCAGCCTACGAACGCGCGATGAGTCTCGAACCTGGAACGCGACCGGAGCCGAAAAAAGCGCAAGTTCTTCTCTTCCGGGACAACTCCCGGGATGATTAACCGCACGACGCACCCGTAAAGCACGAAACCAGGCTTTACCCCTCATCCTGATGTGTGATATACACACAGGGCATACATTAATATGTTTCGGGATGTGCGTATGAAGCGAGCTGTACTGACTCTTTTGATTCCCCCGTTTGCCGCCTGCCGGTTTGGTTGCGCCGGTTGTTGCGCGGCCCCTATCGGAGTGTTCTGGCTGGCCAGTATTACCAGTATAATTTATGGCTTGCTGGGTGGCCCGACCAACCTGATGGGGCCCAGTATAAATACCATACTTCTGGGCGTGGGAATGTGGGGCATCGCATCAGTCTGGACCGCCATTACGATACGTAGTGCGGGTGATGATAAATGCGAAAATCGCAGCAGCGCTGTGTGCAATAAAATCCTGCCGGACAACGACGAAAGCGACCCTTTCGACGAAGTCCGCAAGGCGCGCTAGGCCAACTGCCGGAACGAACCTGCTTCAGGGCCGGTCGTCGACCTCTTCCGCACCTTCTTTCTGCACCGGCATCAGGTCGGCCTTGCTGATGCCCAGCGCCAGTGCTGTCGAGCCGGCAACAAATATCGATGAATAGGTACCGATAAACACACCCACAATCAGTGCCAGTGCAAAGGCGTGGATGATTTCCCCGCCCAGGAAGAACAGTGCCAACAGCACCAGCAGGGTGGTCAGCGATGTCATCAGGGTCCGGGAAAGCGTCTGGTTGATCGAGGCATTCATGATGCTGACCGGCGTTCCCTTGCGCATGCGGCGGAAATTTTCGCGTATACGATCAAACACAACGATCGTGTCATTCAACGAGTAACCGATCACCGCCAGCAATGCCGCCAGTACGGTCAGGTCAAATTCAACCTGTGCCAGCGAGAATACGCCGAGCGTGATAATCACATCGTGCACCAACGCGGCCACTGCACCGAGAGAAAACCGGTATTCAAACCGCAGCGTGACATAAATCAGGATACCGATCAGCGCATAGAGCATGGCCAGGCCGCCCTGCTCGGTCAGTTCCTCCCCGACCTGTGGCCCCACAAATTCGACACGGCGCTTCTCCACGGCAGGATCAGCAGCCTGCAAGGCTGATAACACTTCGTCGCTCAGCTCAGCGCGATTGCGTCCCTCCTGTGGTGCAATCCGGATCAGCACATCGCGTGAAGTTCCGAAGTGTTGCACCTGCGCATCGGGGTGGCCGGCATCGGCAAGCACCTGGCGTAACTCGGCAAGATCAGCCGTATCCGGGTAGGCGACCTCGATAATGGTGCCACCGGTAAAGTCGATACCAAAATTCAGCCCACGCACAATAAGTGAGGCAAACGCAATCACGATCAACAAGGTCGAAAATGCCATGGCAATCTTTCGCTTGCCCATGAAGTCGATTTCTGTCGCTTTACCGAGGATTCGCATGACTGTATTCCTTTGAAATCAGATCGGCAGCCGCTGAAGACGACGGCCCCCGTAGGCAAGGTTGATGACCGCACGTGTTCCCATAATGGCGGTGAACATTGACGTCAGGATACCGATGGACAATGTCACCGCAAAGCCCTTGACCGGACCGCTGCCAAAACTGAACAGTACGATCGCGGCAATCAGGGTGGTCACGTTGGCATCTGCAATGGTGGAAAATGCTTTCGCATAACCGGCATGAATACTGGCCTGCGGTGTATTGCCATTGCGCAGCTCTTCGCGGATACGCTCGAAGATAAGTACGTTGGCGTCAACCGCCATACCCACCGTCAATACGATACCGGCAATACCCGGCATGGTCAGGGTGGCCTGCAGCATGGAAAGTATGGCAATAATAAGCACCAGATTCATCGCCAGTGCCAGGTCGGCCACCAGGCCGAACACCTTGTAGTACACCGCCATGAACACCAGTACCAGGACAAAACCGATCACAACAGAGGTGAAACCCTGTTTGATATTATCCGCACCCAGGCTTGGGCCAATGGTGCGCTCTTCGATAATGCGGATAGGTGCAGCCAGCGCGCCGGAACGCAGCAACAATGCCAGTTCATGGGCTTCCTGCGGACTGTCCAGCCCGGTGGTCTGGAAACGTTTGCTGAACACATCGCGAATGGTTGCAATACTGATGATTTCCTCGACCTTGCGATTGACCACTTCAGGATTGCCATCAACCATGCGCGTGGTCGACTTGTTCTCGATAAACACCACTGCCATCGGCTTGCCGACATTGGCCTTGGTGAACTCGAGCATCTTGCGTGCACCCTTGCCATCCAGCGTCACCGTCACCTGTGGCTGGCCTCCCTGGCTGTCAAAGCCGGAACGCGCATTGATGATCTGGTCACCCGTCACAATGATACGATTCTTCAGCAGGTGATACCGCCCGTCACGATCCTTGTATAACTTCGAACCGGCCGGTACCTTGCCGTTTATGGCGTCTTCCACATCGTGCTCGGTATCAACTGCCCGGTATTCCAGGGTTGCCGTAGCGCCGATAATACGCTTTGCCGCAACGGTATCCTGGACACCCGGCAACTGGACAACCACACGCCGGTCACCCTGCTGCTGAATAACCGGTTCTGCGACACCCAGTTCATTCACGCGATTTCGCAAGGTAGTGATATTCTGCTGCAAGGCCAGCTTGCGTATTTCCCTTACCTCGCTTTCACTGACCCGGATCTCAAGCGCAAAAGCCTTGCCATCATTGACATCCTTCAATTCGAGATCACTGAACTCGCCATGGATCAACTCGCGCCCTTTCTCGCGGTCTTCCGCAGAACGGAATTTGACCTGCAACACTTCAGCCTGCGGACGAATGCTGAGATAACGAATTTTATCCTTGCGCAGCAGTGTACGCAGGTCAGAACTGTAACGTTCCAGTGCCTTCTGCAAGGCAGCATCCATGTCAACTTCCATCAGGAAGTGCACGCCACCACGTAAATCCAGGCCAAGGTACATGGGTTGCGCATTGATCGCCTGCAGCCAGGCCGGTGTGGACGGTGCAAGGTTCAGTGCCACAGCATAATCCGGTCCCAGCACGTCCTTGATCTGGTCAGCAGCCGCCAGTTGTTCTTCTGTGTTGCCAAACCGGACCAGCAAACGTCGCTTGTCGAATTCAATCGACTTGACCGGAATTTTTTTCTCTGACAAACGGGCCTCGATCTGCCCCTTGACGGTATCGCTGAGTTCACCGCGCATGGCAGACACCTGTACCGCAGGGTCCGCCTCGTAAAGATTTGGCAAGGCATACAGGAAGCCAAAGATCATCACGACGACAATCAGAATATATTTCCAGGCCGGGTATTGATTCATGTCGGGAACAAACCTTGTTTTAGGGTTGGTATCAGGAAGCCTTGGCCGTGCCCTTGGGCATCAGACTGGCGATAGCCTGGCGTTGCACCTTGACCTCGACATTATCTGCGATCTTCAGGGTAACGAAATTATCATCCGCCTGGGTGATACGCCCAAGCAAGCCGCCGTTGGTGACGACTTCATCACCCTTGGCTAGCGCCTGAACCATGGCCTTGTGCTCTTTGGCGCGTTTGGTCTGGGGACGAATCAACAGAAAGTAGAACACGACGAAAATCAGCAGCAGGGGCAAAAACTGCATAATCGGATCGGCCTGCTGTGCCGGGGCGGCGGCCAGTGCATCGCTGATGAAAAAGCTCATAGGTGTATTCCTGTATTCTGTTGATAAGTCGTCGGTTCAGGACCGCCGGTTCTGCAGGCCTCTCCTGCGAATCCGGCAAATTCAAGCGCGCTATTATGGCACAGGCGGCGCGGATTGGCCTCTTTTCGCATAAAAATCCGTCACAAACGCCTCCAGACGCCCTGATTGGATCGCCTCACGCAGACCCGCCATCAGGCGCTGATAGTAGCGCAGGTTGTGCACGGTGTTGAGGTGGGCGCCCAGAATCTCGTTGCATCTGTCCAGGTGGTAAAGATAGGCCCGACTGTAATGCTGGCAAGTGTAACAGTCGCACTCCGGGTCCAATGGGCCGGTATCTTCACGAAATCTTGCATTACGCAGCCGCAACGTTCCCTGTGTGGTGAACAGATGGCCATTGCGCGCATTGCGGGTCGGCATCACACAATCGAACATATCGATCCCGCGACGTACTGCCTCGACGATGTCTTCCGGTGTGCCAACACCCATCAGGTAACGGGGCGCATCACCGGGCAGGGCCGGATCGAGTGTATCGAGCACCAGGATGCGCTCCTCGTGCGGCTCCCCCACTGACAGACCACCGATGGCATAGCCGTCAAAGCCAATATCCTTCAACCCCTTCAGCGACTCCAGGCGCAAGTCCGGGTACATCCCGCCCTGCACAATACCGAACAGCGCTGCAGGAGAATCTCCGTGCGCCTCGCGGCTGCGTTGCGCCCAGCGCAACGACAGCTGCATGGAATCACGCACCTGTTCGGTGCTGGCCGGGTAGGGTGTGCATTCGTCGAAAATCATCACAATGTCGGCACCGAGCGCGCACTGGACGGCCATGGACTGTTCCGGCCCGAGAAACACCTTGTCACCGTTAACCGGTGAACGGAACTCGACACCCTGCTCCGTGATTTTGCGTAATTCATCCAGGCTGAATACCTGGAATCCCCCCGAGTCTGTCAGGATGGGGCCCTGCCAGTTCATGAAATCGTGCAGGTCGCCGTGGGCGCGGATGATATCGGTACCCGGCCGCAACATAAGATGGAAGGTATTGCCGAGCAGGATCTGCGCACCGCTCTCGGCAACCTGCTCAGGCCGCATGCCCTTGACAGTGCCATAGGTACCCACCGGCATGAAGGCCGGTGTCTCGACCACTCCGCGTTCAAAGGCAAGTCGCCCGCGCCGCGCACGGCCATCTTTATTGATCAGTTCGTATTGCATGAGCTTCCGATTGCCGTAAAAGTCATTCTACCGCGCTGTGCTGCAGGAACATGGCGTCACCATAGCTGAAAAACCGGTAATTCTGCTCGACTGCATGGCGATATGCCGCCATCACCGGCTCAAAACCGGCAAAGGCGCACACCAGCATCAACAACGTCGATTCCGGCAGATGAAAATTGGTCAGCATCGCATCGACAGCGGTAAACCGGTAGCCGGGCGTGATGAACAGGCGAGTATCTCCACTGAACGGTTTGAGCACACCCGCCTGCACCGCGCTCTCCAGGCTGCGTACCACGGTGGTGCCAACGGCGATGACCCGACCGCCACGGGCGCGTGTCTGTTCGACCGCCTGGCACACGGCAGCATCCACTGTCACCTGTTCGGCGTGCATGATGTGTTGTTCCGGATTTTCTACGCGGACGGGCTGAAACGTACCCGCACCCACGTGTAATGTCACATAGGCCGTGCGAATGTTGCGCGCCGCCAGTGCATCCAGCAGTTCCCGGTCAAAGTGCAGGCCAGCGGTGGGCGCGGCAACCGCGCCGGGATGACGAGCAAAAAGCGTCTGGTAATCATCCCGATCCACCCGCTCATCGGCACGCTCAATATAGGGCGGCAGGGGAACATGCCCCCAGCGCTCAAGCAGTTCCAGTAATGGCACGTCGCCCTCGAAATACAGGCTGAACAATTCACCCTCACGACCGGTCACCTCGACATCCAGCTTACCGTCCGCCAGCTGCAGCCGGGAGCCGGCCTTCGGCGACTTGCTGCAACGAACGTGTGCCAGCGCCCGCCGTTCATCCAGTACACGCTCGATCAACACCTCGACTTTGCCGCCGCTGGCCTTTTGCCCGTACAAACGGGCGGGAATAACCCGGGTATTGTTGAATACCAGTAAATCATCAGCACCGACCAGCCCGGGGAAATCCGCCATGGTGTGGTCATTGATGCTCCCATCGGGTGCAAGGTCCAGTAACCGGCTGCTGTGACGCGGCCGTGCCGGGTGACTGGCAATACGCTCAGGCGGCAGATTATAGTGGAAGTCCCGGGTTTTCATGGCGCGGCATGTTACCACAGCGCTTGCTTGCGGCAGGCGCAGGAATCCTTATACTGGCGCGCCTGTGCCGGGGTGGCGGAACTGGTAGACGCGCCGGATTCAAAATCCGGTTCCTTCACGGGAGTGTGGGTTCGATTCCCACCCTCGGCACCATTATCAAATTTACCTGGAGACAGCATGTCCGGAACCCGTTTTGCCCTTGAAGTCCAGCCCGAGCTTCCGGAAAACCTGGCGCGCCTTCGCGAGCTGGCCAATGACCTGTTATACAGTTGGGACCGGGGGGTGCGCTCCCTGTTTTTCCGGCTCGACCCGGCACTCTGGGAGAGTTGCGGGCATAACCCGAAAGTTTTCCTGCGCCGTGTCTCGCAGCAACGCATCAACGAAGCCGCCGAAGACCGCATCTACGTCGAAGCCTATAACCGCGTATTGTCGACCTATGACACCTATCTCAATGAACATCAGCGCAAGAGCATCGATGAATACCTGAATCCCAAAAACGACCTGGTTGCCTACTTCTGCGCCGAGTTTGGCCTGCACGAAAGCCTGCCTATCTACTCCGGTGGCCTGGGTATTCTTGCCGGTGATCACTGCAAGGCCGCCAGTGACCTGGGCATTCCGTTTGTGGCCGTCGGCTTGCTTTATCGTCAGGGCTACTTCATCCAGACTATCGATGAACACGGCAACCAGATTGCACATTACAAGACAACTGAATTCGACCAACTCCCGTTGACACCCGCCTGTAACGAAAACGGTGAGGAATTGCACGTTGTTGTGGATTTCCCGGGTCGCCCGGTGCAACTGAAGATCTGGCAGGCGCGTGCCGGGCATATCAAACTGTACCTGCTGGACAGTGACCTGCCGAAAAACAGTGAAGCTGATCGCGCCATTACCTACCAGCTCTACGGTGGAGACATCAACACCCGCATCCAGCAGGAAATCGTGCTGGGTATCGGTGGTGTGCGCGCCCTGCGTGCGCTGGGACTGGAACCGTCAGCGTGGCACATCAATGAAGGTCACGCGGCATTCCAGGTGCTGGAGCGATGCCGTGAGCTGGTGGCTTCCGGGCTCGATTTTTCCAGCGCCATAGAACAGGTTGCAGGCGCCACAGTATTTACAACACACACCCCGGTTCCTGCCGGCCATGACATTTTCGATCACAGCCTGATTTCCAGCTATTTCAGTGATTATATCGAACAGCTCGGCCTGTCCATGGAAGATTTTCTGCAACTCGGCACCAGTCCGTCGAACCAGGGTGGTTTCAACCAGACTGTGCTGGCACTGCACGGCTCGCGCTTCCATAACGGTGTGAGTAAAATTCACGGTGAGGTTGCTTCACAAATGGAGGGCTATGTCTGGCCCCAGATACCCTACCGCGAAAACCCGATGCGTCATGTCACCAACGGGGTACATGTACAGACCTTCCTCGCCCACGAGTGGAGTAACCTGTATGACATGCGTTTTGGCATGGAATGGCGAAATGAATTGCTTAACGAGGAATACTGGGATCGCATTGATGAAATCCCGGATCACAGTTTCTGGAGCCTGCGTCAGTCGCTCAAATCGGAACTCCTCAACCAGGTACGCCGGCGCGTGGTATTGCAATGTCGCCGCAACCGCTGCGGTGAAGCACACATCGATCGCATCACCAAACTGCTCAGCCCGCACGAATCCGATATTCTGACCATCGGTTTTGCGCGTCGTTTCGCCACCTACAAACGCGCCACCTTGTTGTTCTCCGATCCGGAACGACTGGCACGTCTGCTCAATGACCCCAGGCGCCCGGTCATGCTGGTTTTTGCCGGCAAGGCGCACCCCAGTGACCTGCCCGGCCAGCAATTAATCCAGGTGATTCATGAATTTTCCCGGCGGCCGGAGTTTGTCGGCAAGATCCTGTTGCTGGAAGGCTATGATCTGTCACTGGCGCGCCGTCTGGTGTCGGGTGTCGATGTCTGGCTGAACACACCGGAATACCCGATGGAAGCCAGCGGCACGTCCGGCCAGAAAGCCGGCCTCAACGGCGTGATCAACCTGAGCGTACTGGATGGCTGGTGGGGCGAAGGCTATAACGGCGAAAACGGCTGGGCGATCACTTCGCATGACGAACACTACGATGCCGCTTTCCGTAACCAGGAAGAAGCCAACGAGTTGCTGGATATCCTCGAACACCAGGTCATCCCGCTGTACTACGACCGTAACGGCCACGGTTTCTCGGAAGGCTGGGTGCGTATGTCCAAGAACTCCATGAAATCCGCCCTTCCGCAGTTCAACTCACAGCGTATGGTAATGGATTACATCAAGGGGTTTTACAGTCCTGCCACCAGACAGGGGCGCGCGCTGGCAAAGAACCGTTCGCGTGGCGCAAGGGAACTGGCGGCCTGGAAGGACAGGATTAGTCAGCTTTGGTCGTCGGTATCGCTACGACGTATTGATCATTCACCGCGTGCCGTGAAGGCCGGCGAGCGTTTCCGTATCGAGGTTGCCGCCCAACTGGGGAAACTTACACCCGACGACGTACGACTCGAATGTCTTATTGGCAAGGAAGACGAACACCATGAATTTGTCGCAACAGAATATTTTGGTTTCACGGCTGAAGGGCAAATGGATAGCGGAGAAACACGCTTCATACTCGATCTTGAACCACCGCTGCCAGGCCTGCAGCACTTCCAGATCCGGATCTATCCGTGCCATCCGTTACTGAGCCACCGTTTTGAAACCGGCCGCATGATCTGGCTATAGCCTGTTAGCTGGTCAAACAGGCACCACCGGCCATTCAGGGTGCCGGGGCGAGTTTGTCCCGGACTTTCCTGAGTGCCTCGTCATTTTCACAAAAATCGGACTCGTCACCCATACCTTCGTTCAACAACCTGTCACAGTCTTCTGTACTGGAACATTCGGAACAGCGTTTTATCTGGTCGCGAATGCTCAGGACAGATTGCGCATGCAAATAGGCGTCCTGATCAATGTGATGGATACCCAGCATCCTGGCCAGACGCAGTTTTGACAGCTGCCTGGCGATAGCCTGCCGGTAACGCTGGCCGACTTGCAGATTACGGGTAATGGCCAGCGCCAGAAGCGCGACAAAGGCTACTGATAATACTGTAAAAAGACCTGCGATGATGAGGCTAAACAGATTCATGAATTCCGCCAATAACAGCTTTACTTGATTGTATATGTCGGCATGAAAACAGAATTCTTCGCGTCTTTATATGACCTTTATCAAGAAACCCGCCGAGAATTACTATCAGGCCCGCCCGTACAGGTGCACCCAATCCCTTAACCGTTCACCGTATTCAGGCAAAAGCTGCTCCCATTCAAATCTCCACTGCCAGTTACCATCGGCAATACCCGGCACATTCATACGGTGCGAAGCATCGAGTGCAAGTACATCCTGCATGGGCAACACGGACAGTCGCGCTACCGAGGCAAGCGCAGTGCGTACCAGTGGCCAGGGCATGTTGTCACTCCCGAGGTCGAGATAGTGGCGCACAAAACCACGTTGTTCTTCCGGCAGCTCTTCATACCAGCCTAACGTCGTGTTGTTATCATGTGTGCCGGTATACACAACCGAAAGAGGCTCGTGGTTATGTGGCAGGTAGGGGTTATCCGATGAGCCATCAAAAGCAAATTGCAGGATCTTCATGCCCGGCAAACCAAACTGTCTGCGTAGCGCGGTAACTTCCGGCGTAATGACCCCCAGGTCTTCGGCAACCAGGGGTAGCTTACCAAATGCCTGCCTGAGTGCTTCAAAAAAATCTGCGCCCGGTCCGGCCACCCAGCGTCCGTCAATGGCTGTATCAGAAGCGGCATTGATCTCCCAGTAGGCCTCGAAACCGCGAAAGTGATCGATGCGCATCAGGTCGAACAATTCAAGCTGGGTACGAATGCGCTCCAGCCACCAGCGATACCCGTCATCAGCCAGCGCCTGCCAGTTATAATGCGGGTTCCCCCAGCGCTGGCCGGTCTCGGAAAAATAATCTGGCGGCACCCCGGCAACCACCTTCAGTCCACCCTGCTCATCCAGGACAAACCATTGCCGGTTGGCCCACACGTCGGCACTGTCGTAAGCTACGAAAATAGGGATATCACCAAACAACAATACACCGTGATCATTGGCATAGTGGCGTAAATCCATCCACTGCCGGAAAAACAGGAACTGCTCAAACTGTACCTGTTCTATAGCGCTGGCAAGTCGCCTGCGCGCTTCTTCCATTGCGCCTGGATCGCGGTCTCGCAGGGGCTTTGGCCAGTCGAACCAGGCACAGCCGTTGAAATCATCACGCAGTGCCTGATAGAGTGAAAAGTCATCAAGCCAGTTGGCATGCTGTTCAATAAAAGCATCCAGCTCTGTCCTTATTTCGTTATCGGCATGGCGCATAAAGCCGTTATACGCTGCCGTCAGACGCGTCTTTCTTTGAACGCTAATATCCTGCTCTGGGTCGAGGCCAGCATCATCGAGCCAGCCAGCCTCGACCAGGCGCTGAAGGCTGATCAGCCGGGTATTCCCGGCGTGCACTGAAAAGCACTGGTAGGGGGATAAATCACTGTGGGTTGGGCCGAGCGGCAACATTTGCCACAGGCCAATCTGGCAATCTGCCAGAAAATCGATAAAACGGTACGCCTCTATACCGAGCTCACCATTGCCGACACTGCCGGGTAACGAAGTCGGGTGCAGCAGTATGCCGGCACGCCGACGATCAAAAGGATCCATACTCACCGCCTCCCTGCGGTTCAGTCACGCGCCTGACCCTGACGCATGACGCCACCCAGAGTAGGCTGACCTGTACCACGTGCAAAGGCGTGCGCGAGATACTCCGGCGCCTCCTGCCCGATCAACTGGTACAGGTTGGAAAGATGCAAGCGAAACAGGCTTTCAAAATCACTGACCGAGTCAGCGGGGTTGTAGTCACCGAACCACCAGAACCAGTCAGAACCCTCGCAAATCGCCAGTTGAAGCTCAGCGGCAACAACCTGCTCGCTGTCGAGATTTCCGGAGGCGCAGGCTTTGTCGAAGGCGAGCTTGGCATCTCCCAGCATGTCCCAGCCACGATTCTTGTCAGGGTCACCGATCCAGGTGGAAAAGGTACCATACACCCAGGAACCACTCACCATTTCTGACAGTGAACCGATTTCTATATCATCATCGAGACATTCAGCAAAAGTCGAAAGACTGAGTGTGGGATGCGTCGCCAGCGCCTTGTACAACCCCCGTAAAAAGTAGTACCCGTTTTCCGGAAAGTGTTCCCAGGCGTTTTCACCATCGAGAATAATCGGTAACGCCAGCTTGCGCCCGGCATTGGCTTTGGCTATTTCTTCAAGGTGATGAACAAAATTGGCAACAGCGTCATCCGCGTGCCAGGTGGAATACTCGAAACCGATCTTGTCGGAAAGATTATCGTCACGAAAGAAGCATGCCAGCTTGCCTGTACCGACCCGGTAGCCCTTGAGCACGGCATCCGCAGCACCTGCTGCCTTGTCGCCGTCACTTTCACGCAGGCTGTTGCGCAACACGGTTTCACCGCTGGCTGCCCAGCGGAAGCCGTGTTTCTCCAGCAGTGCCAGCGTGGGCTCACTGACACTGCCTTCCGAAGGCCAGCAACCGACGGGTTTACGCTGGAAATACTGTTCAAAGACATTGAAGCCTTCACGAATATGCCAGTTGACCCGTTCCTCACCACCCGGGTAGGCACTGAGTTCCGGCAGCTCGGTGTCTGGCATGGCCTCACGTGCACTGTTGATATCGAGAAGCAGCGGTATGATCGGGTGGGCATAGGGTGTCATCGAAAGTTCTACCTGGCCCCGATCGGCAAGCAGGGCATAGCGTTCGATCACACCGGACAGTAATTCACCAATCAGCACAAGTAGTTCGCGTCGATCATGCAGGGAGAAATTATTTCCCTGTTCCTGCCAGCGCTGCATGCGTATGTCATCCCGGCGAACCGTCTCGGCAATCCAGCCGAGGTGATACCAGAACACCAGGTCAGAGAGGAACTGGTCGCCAACATAGACCATATCATCGCAATGTTTCGAGAAATGGTCCGCCAGGCTTGCAAGACGTTTGTAGGCGGGGAAGCGGTCAATGACTCGCATACGGTTGACGCGCAGACAATTATTGACAAGCTCGGCACGCTGCTGGATATGTGTCGGTAGTACAGGTGCCACCAGCGCAGCCAGCAACGGGTCACGGATAGCCTTGTGGTCACGCAGGTAACCGCTTACCTGCGCCACATAATCATCCAGCTGTTCCAGCAGTACAGGGGCAAAATTGACTACCGCTTTAGCCCCGGGAACGGCCTCGATATGTGCAGCCATATCGACGTAGTCCTTGATGGCGTGCAGGTAGGTCCAGGGCAATTTATATTCGCCACTGATCAGGTCACAGTACTGGGGCTGGTGCATATGCCAGCACAGCACAACACGCAGTTCTTCTTTAACGGACATGATGCAGTTCCTGGCCAAGCATCTCCGGCGTTACCAGCACCACGCCACCGGGTGTAATGTGGAAACGTTCCGCATCGGCTTCGTGGTCTTCCCCGATTACGGTACCTTCCGGAATACAGCACCCCTTGTCAATGACAGCATTACGAATACGGCAGCTGCGCTCAACAAGGACATCCGGCAGCACCACGGCATGCTCCAGTATCGAAAAGGAATCAACGCGAACATTTGAAAACAGCAGTGAGTGGCGTACTTGCGCACCGGAAATCACACAGCCCCCGGACACCATGGAGTCCACTGCCATGCCACGACGGTCATCGTCGTCAAAGACAAACTTGGCGGGTGGCATTTGTTCCTGGTAGGTCCAGATCGGCCAGTCCTTGTCGTAAAGATTCAGCTCCGGCGTCACGCCGATCAACTCCAGGTTGGTAGCCCAGAAGGCATCCACCGTACCAACATCCCGCCAGTAAGCCTGACGTCCGCTTTCCGCATCACGGAACGGGTAGCTGAACACGCGGTACTTGCTGATGATGTCCGGGATAATGTCATGTCCGAAATCATGGCTCGAATAGGGCTTGTCAGCATCCTTGATAAGCTGTTCGAACAAAAAGTCGGTATTGAACACATAAATCCCCATCGATGCCAGTGCCTTGCCGGGATCTCCGGGCAAGTGGGTCGGCTGCCCGGGCTTTTCATCAAACCCGAGCACCCTGCCTTCTTCGTCAACGGTCATTACGCCGAAAGCTGTGGCTGTTTCCAGGTCGACTTCAAGGCATCCCACTGTCATGTCCGCCGAATTCTCGACATGCTGGGCAATCATCGGTCCATAGTCCATTTTGTAAATATGGTCACCCGCGAGGATAAGAACGTACTCGGGGTGGTGGCTGCGAATAATGTCAAGGTTCTGGTAAATGGCATCCGCCGTACCGGCGTACCAGGACGATTCAATACGTTGCTGCGCCGGCAATAGCTCGACAAACTCACCGAACTCACCGCGCAGGAAACTCCAGCCCCTTTGTAAATGCTGCAACAGGGAATGTGCCTTGTACTGGGTCAGCACACCGACACGTCTGATACCGGAATTCAGGCAGTTGGAAAGCGGGAAATCGATGATACGAAACTTGCCGCCGAACGGGACCGCCGGTTTGGCGCGCCACAAAGTCAACTGCTTGAGCCGTGAGCCCCGGCCACCGGCCAGAATAAGGGCCAGCGTATCGCGCGTCAGTCGACTGACAAAACGCGGCGTGGAAACTGCATCCATAAAATTCCTCCGAACCGGTAATACACAACAAGGTGTATGGTACCATCTGAGCAGCCCACGGAAAGCCAAACAGGTTTTATGAACAGAGATACTCAGTCTATGGCGTCGGGAACAGGTCGCAAGGTCACAACCCGGCCCTCGCTGCCCGACCCGTTACAACGCATTATCGATGCGCGACACCATGATCCGTTCGAGGTGCTGGGACGTCATAAAGATGACGGACAAACCCTGGTTCGTGTTTTCATTCCCTGGTGTACACAGGTTCGGCTGACCGAGACAGGCGCACCCCTGCAACGCATCGAAGGTACCGACCTGTTCGAATGGCGTGGTGACGGCAGCAATCTGCCGGAACACTACCAGCTGACCTGGACCGATAACGACGGTGTCGAGTGGACCGACTATGACCCCTACTGTTTCCCGGCCCTGATCGGTGACCTCGACCTGCACTGGTTTGGTGAAGGGCGCCACCTGCACGCCTACCGTTTCCTGGGAGCACACTTCCGTGAAGTTGACGGCATCGATGGCGTGCACTTTGCTGTCTGGGCGCCCGGCGCCGAACGAATCAGTGTCGTCGGCGACTGGAACCGCTGGGATGGTCGCCGGCACCCGATGCGGGTACGTGGCGGCAGTGGCATCTGGGAACTGTTCATCCCCGGAGTCAGTTCACACAGCCACTACAAGTTTGAGATCCGCAATCGCGAACACGGCACTATCCATGTCAAGTGCGACCCCTACGGCCAGGCCTTTGAATTGCGCCCCGGTAATGCCTCCCTCGCCATGCGTCCCGGTCAGCACCACTGGCAGGACCAGACCTGGATGGAAGCCCGCCATGAACTCGACTGGCTGCATGCCCCCATGTCGATTTACGAAGTTCACCTGGGTTCCTGGCAACGCGATGAGCAAGGTCAGTTCCTCAACTACCGTGAACTTGCCGAACGACTGGTCAGCTGGGTCACTGAACTGGGTTTTACCCACATCGAACTGCTACCGATAACAGAACACCCCCTTGATGCCTCCTGGGGCTACCAGACAACCGGTTACTTTGCGCCGACCAGTCGCTTTGGCAGTGCCGATGACTTCCGATGGTTTGTCGATTTCTGTCACCAGCACGGGGTAGGCGTATTACTCGACTGGGCACCCGGGCACTTTCCCAAGGACGACTGGGCACTGGCACGTTTCGATGGAAGCCCCTTGTACGAACATGAAGACCCGCGACGTGGTGAACACCGTGACTGGGGCACGCTGATTTTTAACTACGGCCGCAACGAGGTTCGTAACTTTTTACTGTCCAGCGCAATCTTCTGGCTGGAGGAAATGCATATCGACGGACTGCGCGTCGATGCTGTGGCCTCGATGCTGTACCTCGATTACTCACGCGACCCTGGTGACTGGATACCCAACGAATACGGCGGACGCGAAAATCTTGAAGCAATACACTTCCTGCGTCACCTCAATGAAGTCACTCACAGCGAAGCGCCGGGCAGCATGGTTATCGCCGAAGAATCCACCGCATGGCCACAGGTCACACGCCCGGTGGATGTCGGTGGACTCGGCTTCAGCATGAAGTGGAACATGGGCTGGATGCACGACACGCTCCAGTACATGAGCAAGGAACCGGTGCACCGCAAGTTTCACCACAGCCAGCTGACCTTCGGTCTGCTTTACGCCTTCAACGAAAATTTCGTCCTGCCTTTTTCTCACGATGAAGTGGTGCACGGCAAGGGCTCGATGCTGGACAAGATGCCCGGTGACAGCTGGCAGCGTTTTGCCAACCTGCGACTGTTATATACTTTTATGTATACCTACCCCGGCAAAAAACTGCTGTTTATGGGTAGCGAATTCGGCCAGTACGCCGAGTGGAATGCCGATACAGAGCTCGACTGGCACCTGATGGAAGATGAACGTCACGCCGGCCTGAAGCAATTGCTCGGTGACCTCAACCGGCTGCATCGTTATGAACCTGCGCTGCATCAATACGATTTTGAGGCAGAGGGTTTCCGCTGGATCGACTGCAATGACGCCGACCGCTCCCTACTCAGTTATGCACGGCGCAGCGATGGGCAACTGTCTATTGCCCTGATGAACTTTACCCCTGTACCGCACCAGCGTTTCCGGCTTGGCGTACCCGAACATGGCAGCTACCACCTGGCGCTGAATTCAGATGCCGGTTTCTACAGCGGCAGCGACATGCCGGTACAAAGTGATTATCAAAGCGAATCTGTACCCTGGATGAACCAGCCGGTTTCAATTGTTATCGACATTCCCCCGCTGGCAGGGCTTGTGCTGCTGAAAAGCTGACAACTGCTGTCATTTCGCTATACTTGGACAACTGCCACAAAAACAAGGTTAGCGCATGCACCCGGCCAGACCTGCACTAGCACTCCTTGCGCTGCTCTGCCTGGGCTGGCATGGCATGTCACAAGCCAACGACGAGGTGCCGCTGTTGTTTGGCGTATTCCCGTTCCTTCCACCGACACAACTTGAAACCCTGTTTGTCCCGGTAGCGATTGACCTGTCCAGAACCATCAGACGACCTGTGCAATTCCGTACCCGACCAAGCTTTGCCGAATTCGACGATGAGGTGGCACGTCAAACCTATGATCTTGTGTTCATGCAGCCATTTTCCTATGCCAGGCTGGCACGCCAGAACGGCTATGAATCTTTCGTCCGTTCCGCAACGCCGATAAATGCTGTTTTTGTCACGACTGAAGATTCACCTGTCAAGACAATCGACGATCTGCGTGGCAGGGTGCTGGCAACACCCCCCGCCAGCGCAGCTGTCACCCTGCTGGGGCTGCAGCTACTATTGGAAAACCATTTACAACCTGGAAAAGATATCAGGCTCGACAACCGGAACAGTCATTTTTCCTGTATCCGGCGAATCCGGATTGGCAAAGCCGCAGCCTGTGTCACGGCTAAACATCCGTTGGGTGTTTTCGAGCAAAAGAGTGGCATCCACCTGCGTACGATTGCTGAAAGTGAAACAATTCCTGCCTCGACTTATGCCATACACCGGCGTGTTGATCCTGTACTGCGTGACAAGCTGGCGCAGCGCATTATCGGCTGGAAGGACAACGAAGAAGGACAAAAGATACTGAAAGATTTCCGTCATAGTTACTACATTCCCAGCCGCGACAGTGACTATGATCCGGTGCGCAATATACTGGACAAGCTAAACAGGATTATGCCGCACGAAACCCGCGGAGAACGCCCCGAGTGACGTGGATCGTATTACCGGCCATTAACAGGTCTTGCCTGTGAAGATTTCACTGAAGTACCGCATCGCCGGGCTGATCTTTATACTGGAAGCCGTGATGATGGCTGTCGTTTTGTGGGCCACTCTGAGCTATACCATTAACAGTTCTGTACAACAGATTGAATCCGCAAGACAGGTTACACTCAACATCATAAGTAGTATTGCCCGTGTAGCACTGTTGTATGGAGACTACGACAACATACAGGGGTATGTGGAAGAACTCCCCCGCAACCCAGGCATACTTTCCGCCATGCTGGCAGACGACCGCAACATTATTGTGGCAAGCAGTGACCTCTCGTCTATCGGGAAATCGCTTCCGACATTGAAGAACAACTCCGACATCAGCTGGCAAGTCACATCGATCAGTAACCCGGCAGGTGTACTGGGCACGCTGGCCGTCCAATTCTCAAATGAAGAGACAAACGCTATTCTCCGGCACGCACTGACCCGAGGCGCAGTAATCGCCGCCATTGGCATGATGGCAATTGCTGTTTTCAGTATTGGTTTTGGACACCTGCTGACAAGAAGACTCGGCACCGTGGTTCACGCAGCCGAGCAGGTTGCGGCCGGTAACTACCAGGTCAGAACAGGCCTGTCCAGCCATGATGAAGTCGGCCAGGTCGGCCAGGCATTTGACACCATGGCCGGCGTCATTGCCGAGGAAAAACGCTCCCTGTCCCGAACCAACGAGGAACTGGAACAACGGGTTGAAGAACGCACCAGCAAACTGCAGGAAGCCAATTCCGAATATGAAGCCTTCGCTTACGCGGTTTCGCACGATCTTCGCGCGCCCCTGCGCAGCATGAACGGGTTCTCCGATATATTACTGGAAGACTACGGGGACAAGCTTGATGAGACCGCAACAGGTTACCTGCAGCGGATCAAGAACGCTTCCCTGAACATGAGCCAGCTCATTGATGATCTGCTGACACTGTCACGTGTTAACCGTGCTGAAATAGGTAACCAGCCGGTAAACCTGAGTGCTATTTGCCAGGAGGTTGTCGATGAATTATCAAGCCACACACCAGGGCGTAAAATCCAGGTTGATATCAAACCTGATATGCAGGTGCAGGGAGATCCGCAACTGCTCCGTGATGCCATGATGAACCTGATCGGGAATGCCTGGAAGTTTACCGGTAAAACCGAAAACCCGTATATCCGCATCGGCATGGAAAAGTGCGATGGCCGTACAGTATTCAGCATCGAGGACAACGGCTCCGGTTTCGACGAGACCTACCTCGATAAACTTTTTGTCCCCTTCCAGCGCCTGCATACCAACCAGGAATTTCCTGGCACAGGTATCGGCCTGTCAACCGTTATGCGCGTCATAAAACGGCATGGCGGTAATATCTGGGCCGAAAGCCGCACCGATTCCGGCGCTGTGTTCCGTTTTACACTGGGTGAAACCTGACGCAGACTGATGCCAAAATTCCGGCGCCGGCACAACATCTTCCTGTCTCCCTACTTGCATTTTGTACCGGCTGGACGTATTTATTAAACAGGTAATCGCCAACTGCATCCACAGGGAGGGTTGCAAGGTGCCACAAATACGTGAACCCGCTGTTGCAGGTATGTTTTACCCGGATGATCCATTGCTGTTACAGCAACAGGTAGAGGGACTGCTGGCCCGTGAGGCGCCAGTGGAAATATGCCCGAAGGCTCTGGTCGTACCGCATGCAGGCTACATCTATTCCGGCCCGGTAGCTGCCAGCGCCTATTCACTCCTGCCACCCTGCCGGGAGCGCATAAAACGCGTGGTGTTGCTCGGTCCCGCACACCGTGTTCCCTTTACAGGGATTGCTGCCAGCAGTGCGCAGTACTTTGCCAGCCCCCTGGGTACGATGCGTGTGGATCAGGAAGCCATGAACAGCATCCTGACCAAACCCCAGCTACGTATTCTGGATGAGGCGCACCAGGACGAGCACAGTCTTGAAGTGCAGCTGCCCTTTCTGCAAACCGTACTCAACAAGGACGTCGGGCTGGTGCCATTACTGGTTGGCGACGCAAGTCCCCGGGAAGTCACAGACATTATCGAAACATTGTGGGATGGACCGGAAACCCTGATCGTAATCAGTTCCGACCTTAGTCACTACCATGATTACCACACGGCGCAACATCTCGACCAGGCGACGTCCATGGCGATCGAGCAACTCAATCCTGAAGCCATTGATTACCCGCAGGCCTGCGGACGCACACCGCTCAACGGGCTGTTGTACGCCGCACGCCATCACAAGTTGCATGCCACGGCACTGGATGTGCGCAATTCGGGCGATACCGCCGGCAGCCGTGACCGGGTGGTGGGTTACGGTGCCTATGCATTTGCGTGAGTCACTGAAGCCATGTTGACTGAAACACAGCGCAGGCAACTCATTGACATTGCCCGGGAGTCCCTGCATCACGGGCTTATGCATGGAAGTCCGTTACAGGTTGACACCAACAGCCTGGATGCCACCTTGTCTGCACCCGGTGCAAGCTTCGTCACCCTGCACCGGCATGGACAGCTACGTGGCTGTATCGGCAGCCTTGAACCTTACCAGGCACTGGCAGCTGACGTTGCCCACAATGCTTTTTCTGCTGCTTTTCGCGACCCGCGCTTCCCTCCACTGGATCAAAGTGAAGTGGATGACCTGGCACTCGAAGTCTCGGTGCTCGGCACACCGGAGGAAATCACTTTTTCATCCGAGCAGGACCTGCTGAACCAACTCCGACCCGGAACCGATGGCCTGATCCTTGAAGAGAACGGACGACGTGGCACCTTCCTTCCTTCGGTATGGGAATCCTTGCCGCAGCCCGAGGAATTTCTGCGCCAGTTAAAACTCAAGGCCGGACTTCCGGCAGACTACTGGTCGGACACTATCAGGGTATGGCGCTACAGCACGGAAAGCTTCGGCGACAAGACCTTGTAGACCTTGCAAGCCACGGATGCAGCCTCTGTAATTACTGTTTTTTAAACAGACAGCGCCCGCGCGAGCCGGGAAGGCAGGTGCGCTCATCTATCCAGATAGCATTATCCAGCACTGCGCCGCTCAGATCTGCAGCTTCGATCGTTGCGCCACTGAGGTTGGCGTAGGACAGGTTGGTTTCTGTCAGGCGTGCCGCGCGAAGATTGGCACCGCGCAATGTTGCACCAAACAGATTGGCGTGAGAAAGATTGGACTGCTCGAGGTTGGCAAGGTCAAAGCGGGCGTATTCCAGACTTGCACCACTGAGATTTGCCCGGCTGAGCCGTGCCAGTTCAAGCCGGGCATTTCCCAGTCTGGCACCGACCAGGTTGGCATCCTCCAGTTTTACCCCGGATAAATTACAATGACTCCAGTCCACGCCGGGGTGTGGTCTGGCGCTGCAATCCGGTGGTGCCACATCAGGCTCGACTTTTTCCAGCATAAAGCTGATGGCAAAACCGGCCAAAACCATCATGGTAAAGATCAGCGGGTAGCGGTACAGCTTTCCGTTAGCATGTGCAGCATGCGCCACCCGGTATTTGAGGTCACGGTGTCGCAGGGCATTGTCTGTTTCAGCCTGTCTACGCTCCTGGCCACTGCGCCGCTCCTTGACGGACTGAGGCACATCCGTTTCCCGGTCACGCCGGTCGCCCGGGGCGCGTTCATCTTCACGCATCTGCGCCATGAGTAATAACTGACTGGTCTCTTCACTGGGCGGAAGTTTCATAATCTCCGGAATCAGTTCCGGGTAATCCCTTACAAGCGCCCATTCACCACCTTCCGGCTTCAGTTCGTCGGTTTCACGAATCCGGCCCAGCAGGATATATCGGCTGATCTGGCGGTCGGGGTAGGGCCCTCTTGCCACATTGTTGCGGCGTGTATACCAAAGCACCCGCCTGCTACCGTCTGCACTCATGATTATCCTTGTCCGTTACCCTGCTTTACATTCACTTCAGTCATGGAATGATGCAGTATAGATGCCAGTTTTATGCCACAGGACCAAACAGCATGGAAACCTCGGGGCCTACGTCCGGCTCACCGCCGGTAACCGGTACAAATGTCGCTGCAACCACGATTCGCTGGCAGGTCGGTCAGTTGCTGCAGGCAACGGTTGCGGAATCACTTGCCGGCAAAATTCTGCTCTCCATCGGTAATCGGCAGGTCAGCAGCGACTCTTCACTGCCCCTCGAGAAAGGCCAGCAACTGACCGTACAGGTGCGCAGCCTGGGTGAAGTTCCCGTATTACGTATTACATCTGGCCCTGCAAGTACCACGCTGGCACAGGCGATGCGTACCCTGACCCCACAGCAGGACAGCATGACACCACTGCTTGCCAGCCTCTCCCGGCTGGCGAATACCCCTCAGCCACCTGTTCCCCCGCTCATCCGTGAACTGACCCGTTCAATGATGCGCAACCTGCCGGACACTGCTGCGGTAACCCGACCGGACACGCTGCGAACCGCTATTGAACGGTCCGGTCTGTTACTTGAACGCCACCTTGCGCAACAGGCAAACAGACCCTCTGCGCAAAGTCCGGGACCTGGCCCGGTGGCGGCAATAGAAAAAGATTTCAAGGCCAACCTGTTACAACTGATAGACCGGTTGCGCAACTGGCCGGGCAGCACACCCGGACCACGGGCACCTTCTGTTGCAAGATCACCTGTTGCCCCGACATTGGCCGCTGCGCCTGTAGTGACAACCCCGGGCACTTTACGCGACACGCCACTGGCCCCACCGGCAAGTACTGTCCGCGGCGGTAACAGCAGTACCGGCAATCCCTCCCCCACAGGCGGCACCAGCCCGGCCAATACCGCACCGGCAACATCAACCGTCAGTGCCGACCAGTTGCACCGTGCGTTACAGTCGGGTGTACGTACACCGCTGGCTGACGCCCGACCTGTTCCAGTGAGCACTCCCCTGCCTGTAACAGCAGCCCTGCCGACCGCGGGTACAAGTAGCGGATCGCTGCTTCCTGCCCTGCCCGGCCCGGTTCTGCCACCTTTTCCTGGCGGCATGCCAGCACCACAGGCGGCTGTCCAGGCAACGATCGATCTGGCGAACAGGATCGGAAATCTTCGCACCGATCTTCTAAGACAAGCCGAAGCCGCGCTGGCACGCATTCAGTTACACCAGTTGGCCAGCCAGCCTCGTGAAGTCGAAAGGGGTCTGCTGGAGTGGCTGTTCGAGCTTCCCGTGCGACGCGGAGATGACATCGACTTGTGGTCGATGCGGTTTGCCCGGGAACAGGCAGACCCGCGCACGAAAAAGCGCCAGGCGCAACACCGCTGGTCGGTACAACTGGCATTTGACCTGCCAGGACTGGGTCCGGTACAGGCACAGATTACACTCCGTGGCGAACGCGTATCGACGCGTTTCTGGACAGGTAATGAAGAAGCCTTGCCCCTGTTCCGGGATAACCTGCAAGCCCTGCAAAAAATGTTCGGTAAGGCAGGACTTGAAACCGGTGAACTGGACTGCGTACCTGGCCCGATGCCCACGGGTGCAACAGCACCCTCTCTGATCAGGGAAAAAATATGAGTCAGCGTAACAAACCCGTTGCGCTTGCAGTTGCACTGGAATATGACGGTGATAGCGCTCCACGCGTTACCGCAAAGGGTCGTGACGCACTGGCAGAAAAGATACTGCAGGTTGCCCGCAAGCACGGTATCCCCATACAGGAAAACCAGCCACTGGCTTCGATACTGGCCAATATAGAACTGGGAGAAGAAATTCCGGAATCACTGTACCTGGCCGTCGCACAGGTCATTGCCTTTGCGTACTACCTGTCCGGGAAGGTACCGGAGGAACCCGGTACGGAATAGAACTTGTCAGGCCGCGCCGCGGCGTTGCATCATCACCAGCAATTCGGCTTCACCACGCGTCAAACCGCAGGTATCGACCAGTTCTTCAATATCGGCGCCCTTGTTGACCAGCTGACTGGCCTGGTTATAGGGACGCTCACCGACTGCACGCATTTCCAGGTCGTTCTGTCGTTCGATAATACGTTGCATCTGGTGTTCCAGGCGTAAAACATGCTCTCCGGCACCCACCGAAGCATTGCACAATGCGCCCAGTTCCTGCTCCAGTTGCCGGATACGTTCGCGTGCACTGGCGTGCTGTTCGCGAATTTCAGTCTGTTCGCCCCTGAGCTGGAACACGGTAATGACCTGAAGCAGGATACAGCCAAGAAGGCCAACGACCAGAAATGACAGAATCAGGGTTGTCATGATATCACCTCATACATACTCATCGATTTGGGACCCGTCATCCTTGCGAGGCTTGCGCTTGTCCTGCTGGTCCTTGCGCTCACTTTCCGGTTTGCGTTGTGGAGCTTTGTTGCTCTCACCCGGCCGCGAACCCGGCTGGCCAGGGAGTATTCGGTAGGCTGGTGGCAAGCTCCCGATATCGCCCATGTCTGCATGTCCGCGTGAGCCACCGGCATGAACCAGTCAGAGACTGGCCAGCTCGTCCCACTCTTCGTCGGTGAGCAGTTTGTTCAGGTCCACAAGGATCAGCAACTCGTTCTCACGACTGGCGACACCCTGAATGTAATTGGCACTTTCGTCGCTACCGACATTTGGTGCCGATTCAACCTCGGAGGTTGCAACATCGACTACCTCAGCCACGCAGTCGACGAGAATCCCGACAACGTGCCTGGCGGTCTCGATAATCACGATACGGGTTGAATCGGTTACTTCCGTTGTTGCCAGACCCAGTCGAGTGCGGGTGTCGATGACTGTCACAACATTGCCGCGCAGGTTGATAATGCCAAGCACGTAATGGGGTGCGCCGGGGACGGGTGCGATCTCGGATACTCGCAGGACTTCCTGCACCTGCATCACGTTGATACCGTAGGTTTCATCCGCAAGGCGAAATGTAACCCACTGAACTATATCGTCTTTTGAATTTACATTGGCAACCGCGTTGGACATGTCCGACCTCGCTCCAGTTTTTCATCATCGTGAAGGCCCGTCAAAAACCGGTCGCCATCACGCTCATGCAGGTAGAAATGCAGTAATCATGCCATTGCCTCGGCGAGTTGCCGTGCCAGCTCGTCGATATCCAGCAAGGCGCACATCTGTTCTATAACGCTACCTGCCAGCCAGCGACGCTTGCCAGCGGCAGTGCGCCATTTCACTTGTCCGGCTTCAAGATCAATGACATCGCCGATTCTTGAGCAAGCCAGTGACCAGCGCCCCCCGTCTACCACAACCAGCTGTGCTGCCCGCTCGCTGATATCATCATCGAGTTGCGCAGCCCGGTCAGGGGGCAACACAAAGCGGGCCGTATCAACAACCGTCGACTGCACGCCCTGGTAAGGCATAACAGCGGGGAAAAGTGACGAATACCCCGGTATTTCTGTCAGCCCATGCATGTTCTGCACGACACCCTTGAGTTTTGCCAGTGGCACCGCCAGCGTCAGGCCTGCCACTTCAAACAACAACGCCTGGAAACGTGTTTCAGCCCACTCTGGAACCGTGTCTGCAAGTGAGACAGTCACCTGCTCAGGCTGGACAGGCTGCACCTCAACCGGCGCCTGCTCCTCTGCCTTTCGCTGGATTTCTGTAACCTGCACAAGCGGCGTCGGCACACCTGTCAGCAACGCATCCAGGTAACTGCCCAGTGCCAGTTGCTGTTCCAGCAGACTGTCCTGTTTGGTCGTGGCCTTCATTGTGACGCTGCCTGCGCCATGGGTATATCCGGTTCCTGTAACCAGCGTACCAGTGAAGCATAGGCTTCCGTACCACGTGCCGACGGGCTGTGGAGGTCAATAGGCACACCGGCCCGACTGGCCTCACGGAACTGGGTATCAACGGGAATAACGCGCGACCACAGGTACTCACCGTGCTGGTCGCGCATGGCACGCAGTGCATCCATCGAGGCACGCGTGCGGCGATCAAAGAAGGTTGGAATGATGGTATAGGCCAGATTCCCGCCACGTGCGCGACTGATCATTTGCAAGGTATGTAACATACGCTCCAGCCCTTTCAGTGCCAGGAACTCGGTTTGCACCGGAATCAGAAGCTGCTGGCAGGCAGCCAGTGCATTCACCATCAGGATACCCAGCATGGGCGGGCAATCCATGAGAACGTAGTCGAACCGGTCAGACAGGCGCCTGAGTGTATCGGCAATCACCAGCCCCATACCGTCACGTGCGCCGAGCTGGCGGTCCAGAGTAGCCATGGCAGTGGATGCAGGCATTAAAGTCAAACCTTCGACACCGGTCGGGTATAGCAGTCTATCCAGTGCCGTCAGTGGCTCTCCGGCAGCCTTTGCATTAAACAGGGTGTATACGCTGTACTCGACACTATCCGGGTCAAACCTGAAATAGGCACTCAGAGAGCCCTGAGGATCCAGGTCTATCAGTAGTACACGCTTGCCCTGCTTTGCCAGCAAACTACCAACGCTTACCGCCGTCGTGGTTTTTCCGACCCCGCCTTTCTGGTTGGATACCGTCCAGATGATCATGGTCCGGCACCTGTTGCAGTGACCGGGCGGGTTGCATCCCGCTCTGTCTGCAGATGCTCTACACTCTGACTGACGCGCGGATCCGCGCCGGACATTATCACCAGTACGACACGCCGGTTTCGTGAACGGCCTTCCGGCGTATCATTACTGGCTATTGGGCGATATTCACCATAACCAATCGCTGCCATCCGTTCCGGGCTGACACCAAGACGGGTAAACAGATGCACCACACTCGCAGCCCTTGCCGCCGACAGCTCCCAATTGGAACGGAACTCGAAGTTATCGATAGGTACATTATCGGTGAAACCTTCAACGTGTATTGTATTGTTCAAAGGAGCCAGCTTCTCTGCCAACTTGCGCAATACAGGTTGTGCACCGGCTGCCAGTTCCGCACTACCTGAGCCAAAAAGAATGCTCGACTTGATCTCGACTTCGATCCAGCGTTTGTCACGGCGTACATCAATCAACCCGTTGTCCATCAGTTCGGACATAGCCTGTTCAATGGAATCTGCCAGTGCTTCAGAAGCCGCATCAATTTCTTTTTCCTGCCGGGCAGCTTTTTCCTCGGCTTCATGCGCAGCCTTTTCCCGTTCTTCCTTTAGCTTCTTGTCGAGTCTTTCACGAATATCCCGTTCAGGCAGAGGAAGCCTGAACAGCTCGATGACGGGTTTATTACGGTTGAGGGGGTTCTCGGACTGAATAGGTGAACGCATCAGGTCGCCAATCTGAACAGGCTCCATACTGCGTGTCGGATCAGCGAACGCAGCCACCATGGAATCTGACAGCACACGGTACTTGCCCTCGTTTACCGACGAAATTGAATACATAACGACGAAGAAAGCAAACAACAGGGTAATAAAATCCGCATAGGAAACCAGCCATCGATCGTGGTTTTCATGTTCCTCTACGCGTTTTCTTCTTGCCATATTTCTTGTCCCGCGGTAATCGCAGCAGATCCTGTCTTGTGTCAACAAGCCGCTACAGATAGTACCCCTGTAATTTGGTTTCAATATTGCGCGGATTCTCCCCTTCAGCAATCGATATCACACCCTCTACTATCATCTCCCGGAACTGGCTCTGGGCATGGACCTGGCTCTTCAGTTTGTTCGCCATGGGAAGAAAAAGCAGGTTGGCGAATCCGACTCCGTAAATGGTGGCAACAAAAGCTGTCGCGATCCCGCTTCCCAGCTTGGAGGGGTCTGCCAGGTTGTTCATCACATGTATCAGACCCATGACGGCCCCGATGATGCCGATAGTCGGACTATAGCCGCCCAGTCCATCGAAAACTTTTGCTGCCTGCGTATCCTGGTGTTCCTTACTGTCGATTTCCACTTCAAGAATCGAACGGATAACTTCCGGCTCACTGCCATCGACCAGCAACTGCAATCCCTTGCGGGCAAACTCGTCCGGTTCTTCCTCAGCGATTGCCTCCAGACCCAGCAGACCTTCGCGGCGTGCAATATTGCTCCAGTTGACAATTTTTTCCGCAGCCTCTTCCGGCTGCAGTTTCACCGGGAATACCACCCACGAAGATATTTTCATAGCACGCACAAAGGTACGTATCGGTGTCTGCACCATAACCGCACCCAGCGTGCCGCCGGCAACAATGACGAATGCTGTCAGCTGCACCAGTGAAGACATATGCCCGCCTTCCAGCACATTGCCACCCAGTATGGCGAACAACGCAAGCAGGATACCGGTGATCGTCAGGATATCCATACGTCAGGCCCCTGTTGCCTGTGCAATACCGGGGCCGATATCACGTAATGCCATCACCTGGTCACTCAGCCCGGCCTCTGCAACTGCCATCGGCATACCATAGATGACACTGGTTTCTTCATCCTGACTCCAGACAGTAGAACCCTGCGCCTTGAGAGTACGCACACCCTCACGACCATCTGCACCCATGCCGGTCAGTACGACTGCAAGCACCCTTCCGCCGAATACGGAAGCTACAGAATCGAATGTCACATCTGCGCAGGGTTTGTAATGCAGTGACGCATCACCGTCCGAAATAACGACGCGGACTTCACCCGCCTGTTGTTTCAATGTCATTTGCCGCCCCCCTGGAGCAAGCAGTACCTGGCCCCCACGAACGATGTCGCCATCTTCAGCTTCCTTGACCTTGATGGCACACTGCTGGTCAAGCCGTGCAGCAAATGCCGGCGTAAAACTTGCGGGCATATGCTGGACCACAACAAGCGGCAGATTGAAACTGGCCGGCAACCGGCTCAACACCTGGGCAAGCGCCACAGGGCCACCGGTTGAGCTGGCAATGGCTACAATCCGGTAGTCGTCTCTTTTTTTAGCGACGGGTGCCCGCACCCGCGTAACGGGCAGGGCAGAAGTAATACGCTTTGCCGGCCGTGCTCTTATGCTGCCCGAAGCCGGTTTAACAACATCACGAATACGCCTGCACAGGAGCATCCTGGCCTCTTCCCTGTCCTTGGCGATATCCTCAAAACGCTTGGGCAGGAAATCCACCGCGCCCGCCTCAAGTGCATCAAGCGTGGCTCGCGCACCATCGTGCGTCAGTGAAGAAAACATCAGAATGGGTAAGGGGTTTGATTGCATGATATGACGAACAGCAGTAATGCCATCCATGACAGGCATTTCGATATCCATCGTGATGACGTCGGGTTTCAACACAGCAACCTGATCAATGGCCTCCTGGCCATTGGCTGCCGTGCCGATAACTTTCAGCCCGGGATCTGCTTCCAGTATTTCAACGATGCGCCGGCGAAAAAAACCCGAATCATCGACAACCAATACACGCGTTACCATGGACTCCGTCCCTTGAATCCTGCACCGATCGGCACATATCTGTTATTGATAGAAACAACCTGAGGCAAAACTGGTCTGCATTCCCGGAAATAGCAGTTCACACCTCATTCCTTTCTACATGTGGCTTGAATACGCTTTCATCAAGCTGGGCACATCGAGTATCAACGCGATGCGACCATCACCGGTAATTGTTGCACCGGCAAACCCGGCAAGACCCTGCAAGAATGCACCCAGGGGTTTGATAACCACCTCTTCCTGACCGACCAATTGTTCGACAACAAAACCAACCTTGCGGCTGCCGACATGAACGACCACTACGTGATTAACAGTATCTTCCTGTGATACACCACTGCCGGTAACCAGCCAGTCACGTAAATAGAAAAGCGGCAGCGCCTTGTCCCGTACCATCACAACCAGTTGACCATCCACAATATTGGTGCGTTCCGTATCGAGATCGAATATTTCACTTACGCTGCCAAGCGGTAAAGCAAACGGCTGCTCACCGAGCTTGACCATCAGAGTCGGCATGATCGCCAGCGTCAATGGCACGCGTATAGTCAAACGGCTTCCCTTACCAGGCTCGGAATCGACCTCTACGCTACCATTGAGCTGTCCTATACGGGTCTTGACAACATCCATACCCACTCCGCGCCCGGACACATCAGAAATTTGATCCTTGGTTGAGAAACCTGCCGCAAAGATAAGGTTAAAGCACTCTCTGTCATCCAGTCGGGCAGCCGAATCAGCATCCATCATGCCCTTCTCGACAGCCTTGCGTCGCAACACATCCGCATCCATACCTTTTCCATCATCGTCTATGGACAACAGGATATGATCGCCTTCCTGCTCTGCAGCAAGTACAACTGTCCCCTGCCGGGGCTTGCCTTTTGCTTCCCGTTCATCCGGTGTTTCAATACCATGATCAACAGCATTGCGCACCAGGTGGACCAGAGGGTCTGCCAGGGCCTCGACCAGGTTCTTGTCCAGGTCTGTCTCTTCGCCCTGCATTTCGAGATTCACTTCCTTGTCGAGGCTGCGGGCAAGATCACGGACCACGCGCGGGAAACGGCCAAATACTTTCTTGATTGGCTGCATACGTGTCTTCATGACAGCATTCTGCAAATCCGCTGTAACAACGTCCAGGTTCGCAATTGCCATGGAAACATCTTCATTGGCAAGCGATTCCTTGAGGTTGGACAGACGGTTTCTCGCCAATACCAGCTCACCGACCATATTCATAATCTCGTCGAGACGACTGGTATCTACACGTACAGATGTTTCCGTCTTGCTGGCTGACGCAACAGCGGGTTTGGCTTTGGTCTTTTCCGGTGCCGCTTTCTTTTCCGTGACTTGAGGTTCCGGCTCTGTCTTCGTTGACGGCTCACTTACGTCCGCTTTTTCGGCGGCCATTGCCGGACCCTTTCCTTCACCGTGCAACTGGTCCAGCAGCGCATCGAATTCATCTTCTGTGATATCGTCACTGGCTGCAGGCGTACTCTTTCCACTTGCAGGTGCAGCCACTATCTCATTATCTGTATTATTGTGTGCCACTGGCCCCTTGCCATCACCATGTAACTGGTCCAGTAACGCCTCGAATTCATCTTCTGTAATATCATCACCACCAACAACAGAGGCTTTCTGCCCGGTGGGTATTGCGCTCCCGGCCTGGTCCAGCATGGCCTCAAAATCGCTATCAACCTCATCACCCTGAATTTCAGTGGACACTCCTGTAGCCCCCGAATCAGGTGCTGACGATACATCCGGCTCCGGCGGTGCGGTAGCTTCCGGCACTGCAAGTTTTTCCAGCGCATTCAATAATGAGGCTTCTGCCGGGGTCGGCATCTCGCCACCCTGCACCTCGGCAAACATATTGTTAACCACGTCCAGTACCTGGAGGACAGTATCCATCAGGTCGCCATCGACTGAGCGTTCACCATTGCGCAGGATGTTAAATACATCTTCAGCACGGTGACACACGTCCACCAGTCCATCCAGACTCAGGAAACTGGCACCGCCTTTAATCGTATGGAAGCTGCGAAATACGCCATTGAGCATCTCCATATCGTCCGGACTCTGCTCCAGTTCAACCAGTTCCTCGTTGAGCCGTTCAAGTATCTCGCCCGCTTCGACCAGAAAGTCCTGCAGAATCTCATCATCGGTATCAAGACTCATTATGTTGTTCCCTCAAAAGCCCAGGCTGGACAATAAATCATCGACTTCATCCTGGCCGGATACAGATTCACCATCGGCCTCCACACCAGGTACCGCAGGACCAACACCTTGCATCATGTCATCAGCCTCACCGGTATTGACGGCAGGTTTCCCTTCTGTCTTTTCAACATGCTCGATGCCACCTGACAGCCTGACAAGATCCACCAGATTATCCTCGACCTCCTGGACCAATGTGATTACCCTGCTGAGTATCTGACCGGTGAGATCCTGGAAGTCCTGCGCCATCATAATGTCGGACAAGCCGCTATGAATGGTTTCAGTACTCTCTGTTGTAATTGTAAGGAACTCATCGATTTCCCTGCTCATGGCCCGGAACTCGTCAACATCCATTTCCTTGTTACGAAAACGGTCCCATTTTTCATGCAATGCGTTGGCACGTGACTTGAGAGCTTCTGACACCGGCAAGGTGCTTTCTACAGCCCCCAGGGTACGGTTAGCAGAGCTCTCGGTCATTTCTATAACGTGGTTCAGGCGAGCCTTGGCGTCAGGAATATCTGACCTGGCCAGAGACTGCATACGGTCATCCAGCACAAAACTGTTAATGGATTCGTGTAGCTGGCGAGTCATCTTGCCAAGCTCCTGGAACAGGCTCTGCTCCCGCATACGTCCCAGTTGCTCGATCAGTTTCTCCGCACCAGCTTCGTTACCGGATTCCAGCTCGGCAACCAGTGCACGGGCATTGTCAAGCAGGGATTCAGTTTCGACTTCGATCACGGCCTCCATACAATCACCCTGCCGTTGCTTCGAGACGTTCAAAGATCTTGTCGATTTTCTCTTTAAGTGTTACAGCGGTAAACGGTTTGACCACGTAACCGTTTACCCCGGCCTGTGCAGCCTCGATAATCTGCTCGCGCTTGGATTCAGCCGTCACCATAAGCACCGGCAACGGCGCCAGCTTTTCGTCTGATCGCACCGCCTTCAGCAGATCGATTCCTGACATTCCCGGCATATTCCAGTCAGTAACCAGGAAATCGAAATTCCCGTTCTGCAACATTGGCAATGCAGTATTTCCGTCATCGGCTTCCTGCGTATTGTTGAACCCAAGGTCGCGCAACAGGTTTTTAATGATGCGCCGCATCGTGGAAAAATCGTCCACGATGAGAATTTTCATGTCATTGTCCAAGGGTCTTCTCCCGTCTTGCGCTGTTAACCATGTGCTGTTTCGGCATGTGCCGGTATATCCTGACCATCACTTGCCCGTCCATTCTCCCATTCTTGCTCTCAAACGGATCAGTGCCTGGCCATGTATCTGGCAAACGCGGGATTCACTGACACCGAGCACTTCGCCAATCTCCCGCAAGTTGAGTTCTTCGTCGTAGTACATGGCCATAACCAGGCGTTCCCGCTCCGGCAAGCCCGAAATTGAATGGGCCAGTGCAGCCTTGAAGTCGGAATTATGCAGGCAGTCGAGTGGCTCATTACGAGGCTCACCCGATGCCTGCTGTGGTGATTCCTCGCCATTGATACCCGCATCATCGATACTGAAAACCCTGCAGCCTGTCGCATCCTGGAGGATGCGGTGATAGTCTTTCAGTTCGATGCCCAGTTTCTCGGCAACCTCGACATCCCTTGCATCACGACCTTCCTGGTTTTCGATCTCGCGAACCGCCTCGGCGACCTGTCTTGCCTTGCGGTGTACCGAACGCGGTGTCCAGTCAGTACGACGGATTTCATCCAGCATTGATCCGCGAATTCGAATACCGGCATATGTCTCAAAACTGGCGCCCTGTGTGGCATCATAATTTCTCGATGCCTCGAGCAAACCAATCATCCCTGCCTGTATCAGGTCATCTGCCTGCACGCTGGGCGGCAAACGACTCATCAGGTGGTAGGCAATACGTTTGACCAGGGCAGCATGCTTGGTGACCAGGTCATCACTGTCAGGATCGGGGGTAGTGACGTACATAGCAGCTCCATTCATACCGGCATCTCCATGTGTCCGTTGTGCGACTGAATAAGACGTTCCACAAAAAACTCAAGATGTCCACCAGCCGCACTCGGCACAGGCCATTTATCGGTTTTCTGTGCGAGGTTCTTGAAAGCCATCGAAGAACGGCTGCGCGGATAAGCCTGCACGACTGCGCGCTGCTTGCGCACTGCCTTCTTCAGATAGTCGTCGTGGGGAACAACCCCCATAAACTCCAGCGTTACATCGAGGTAACGATCGGTAACCCGTGATATCTTGTTAAACAATTCCCTTCCCTCCTGGGCACTGTGGGCCTGATTTGCAAGCACCCGGAAACGCTGAATGCCGTATTCGACATTCAACACCTTGATGAGCGCATAGGCGTCTGTTATTGATGCGGGTTCGTCGCACACCACCACTACTACCTCCTGGGCGGCACGACTGAAACTGGTCACACTTTCATTGATTCCTGCAGCGGTATCGATAATCAGTGTGTCGACATCATGGGTCAACTCACTGAAGGCCCTGATCAGGCCGGCATTTTCCATGACAGAAAGCTCTGCCAGACGTTTCACGCCGGACGATGCCGGAACCACCATGATTCCCGATGGACCGGTAATAATGACTTCTTCAAGCGAGCGTTCGCCATCGATGACATGAGAAAGATTCTTGTCCGGATGCAATCCCAGCAATACATCGATATTGGCAAGGCTGAGGTCGGCGTCGAGCACCATGACCTGCTTGCCGGTGTCGGCCAGTGCGACAGCCAGGTTGACCGAAACATTGGTCTTTCCCACGCCACCCTTGCCACTGGTCACTGCAATTACTCTTACTGGATTCGGTTGTGCCATACGTCGTAGCCCGGCTGCCTGATCAACTCGCATTTCAGACATGAACATTTGCCCGGCACCCTCCAAAAGTTTCTGCCATCATCGATTCCGCAGGAAGTCCACGTTCAGATGCAAGATCTGTCGCCTGCTGTATCAGTTCACTGACACGGGCAACCTGAATATCTTCCGGAACACGCTGGCCATTGGCGACAAAACGCAACGGGATCTGCTGTTCGATGACTGCAGAAAGCACACCGCCAAGACTGGCAGCCTCGTCAAGTTTGGTAAGAATTGCACCGTCCAGCGGTACACCGGAAAAGGCGCGAATGGTTTCTTCCATTACCGACGGATGAACCGTCGCGGAAAGAACCAGCAGGGTACGGATTGGCAGACCGGTGTCAGCCAGTGTGGCGAACTGTTCTGTCAGGCGCACATCGCGCTGGCTCATCCCTGCCGTGTCGATCAGCACCAGGCGCTTGTCTGACAGGCTGTTGAGTGTGGAGCGCAGTTCGTTATGATCGGATGCAACCTGAACCGGTATGCCCAGCAGGCGTCCGTAGGTCATCAGTTGCTCGTGTGCGCCGATACGATAGCTGTCGGTGGTTACCAACGCCACATGGCGCTGGCCGTGACGGAGTACATAGCGCGCCGCCAGTTTGGCGATGCTGGTTGTTTTACCGACCCCGGTCGAACCGACCAGTGCGACAATACCGCCCTGATCAAGAAAATCTTCTCCTGCAACCGGCACATTGGCCGCCAGTTCCGCCATGGCCAGTTTCCAGGCGTGTGCTTCGTCCCGCGCATGTACGGCAGGGGCAGAAATCCGCTCGACCAGCCGGCTGTTGATTTCCATGCTGCTGAGACGCCGTATGACATCGGCATGCAAGGGCTCGCGACGCTTCATATCGCCCCACGCCAGGTGTGCCAGCTGATCTTCCAGCAAACCACGGAGCTGACGAATCTCGTCACGCATGGCGACAATGGAAGGGTCCTGTGACCAGTCGACAGATGGTGATGGCAAGGCTGTTTCTTGTGCTTCAGGTTGGGCATTTCGTGTGTAGGTTTCGGTTGCCCTGTGTACTTCTGCAGGTTCTGCAACATTATCCTGCGCCGATGATTCCTCAGGTTGCGTGGAGCCGGTGGTTTCACGCTCCAACCATGCCTCGTCGTAGTCGACCGAGGCAATGATTTCGATACCACCGTCTACCTGGCGATTGGAAAGAATGACTGCATCAGGTCCCTGCTCTTCACGTACCAGGCGGATAGCCTGGCGCATGTCCGGTGCAAAAAATCGCTTCACCTTCATACCTGCACCTCGTCAATGTGTGTCGCCAAGCGGTCTGTGTTCACGTACCTGGTATCCTTCTTCATGCTGCCGTTTTACCCCGCCTGAACACCGAGACTCGGTGCATCGGTTCCGATATTGGCAACAACCTTTATCTGTTTGTTGTCCGGTATCTCGTTGTAGGCCAGCACGTTCAGCATCGGGATACTGTGTCTGACCAGTCGTGCCAACCAGGCCCGTATTGCCGGTGTCACCAGCAGGATGGCAGGCTTGCCCGCTGCCTCCTGCCGCTGCGCACTTTCCGCCAGTGACTGGTGCATCCTTTCGGCCAGGCCGGGTTCAATTCCGGCGCCGCCTTCCGAGATGGCCTGAATTGAGGATTGCAATATCTGTTCCAGAGATGGATCCAGCGTAATGACTTCAATCTCAGGCCCCATCCCATTGATATGCTGGACGATTGATCGGCCAAGTGAAACACGCACAGCCGCCGTCAAAGCGCCGGGATCTTGACTTCTGGCGCCAGCTTCGGCCAATGTTTCCGCAATGGTGCGCATATCCTTGACGGGAATACGCTCTTCCAGAAGATTCTGCAGTACCTTAAGTACAATACCGATCGACAGGGTTTTAGGTACCAGGTCTTCGACCAGCTTGGGTGCATTTTTCGCGAGGACGTCGAGCAACTGCTGCACTTCCTCGTGACCAATCAGTTCGTGGGCGTGGCTCTGCAACAACTCACTGAGGTGCGTGGCCACCACAGTACTGGCGTCGACCACGGTGTAGCCCAGTGTTGTTGCATTGTCGCGTTCAGCGGGAGAAATCCAGACGGCCTCGAGACCAAATGCCGGGTCGCGGGTCTCTATACCCTGCAAGGTACCAAACACACGGCCCGGGTTGATCGCCAGTTCATGATCCGGGTAGATCTCCGCTTCACCAACCGGCACACCCATCAACAGAATGCGGTAAGCATTTGGTGCCAGCTCAAGGTTGTCACGGATGTGTACAGGCTGAACCAGGAAACCCAGTTCCTGTGACAGTTTCTTGCGAACGCCCTTGATGCGATCCATCATCTGCCCGCCCTGGGAACGATCAACCAGCGGGATCAACCGGTAACCCACTTCAAGACCGATGATGTCAACAGGGCCAACATCCTCCCAGCTAAGGTCGCGAGCTTCCGTCGGTATTTCCTGTTCAACGGGCTCCTGCACGGCGGGCAGCAGTTCCTGCTGCTGACGCTTCCAGGTATAATAAGCGCCCGCACCGGCTGCTACACCAAGCGTCAGGAAGGCAAAGTTTGGCATCCCCGGAATAAGACCCATAAAGCCCATGATGCCCCCCACCACTGCCAGTACCATCGGGTTACCGAACAACTGACTCATAACCTGGTCGGACATTTTTGTTTCACTCGAAACCCGGGTCACGATGATTGCAGTTGCCGAGGACAGAACCAGTGACGGAATCTGTGCGACCAGACCGTCACCGATAGTCAGCAGTGTGTAATTGCGCAGTGCATCTGCAACCGGCATATCAAACTGCAATGTACCGATAGCCAGCCCGCCGATGATATTTATGAACAGGATCAGGATGCCTGCAATAGCATCACCGCGTACAAACTTGGATGCGCCATCCATTGCACCGTAAAAGTCTGCCTCACGCGTGACATCCTCACGCCGGCTACGCGCATCGTCCTGGGTGATCAGGCCGGCATTGAGGTCGGCATCAATGGCCATCTGTTTGCCTGGCATGGCATCGAGCGTGAATCTGGCGCTGACTTCCGAGACACGCCCGGCACCCTTGGTGACCACCACAAAGTTAATAATCACCAGGATCGAGAATACGACCAGGCCGACGGCATAGTTACCGCCAACCACAAAGTCACCAAACGACTCGATAACCTTGCCGGCCGCGCCGGTACCGGTATGGCCATTAAGCAGAACCACGCGGGTCGAGGCCACGTTAAGCGCCAGCCTCAGCAGCGTGGTCACCAGCAGTACTGTCGGAAATACACCGAAGTCCAGGGGGCGCAAGGCATAAACCGTTACCATCAGGATGGCCAGCGAAAGTGTGATGTTGAAGGTGAAGAACATGTCCAGCGCAATCGGTGGCAGCGGTACAATCACCATTGCCAGCATCATGACCAGCAAAATCGGCGCACCGAGTCCATTGCGTCCAATATCCCGTAAGTTGAGAGTGGCTGCTTCAGTTGCCATGCTTAATCACCTTGTGTTGTTGAGTCGGGATGCTGTTCATCACCGTCTGCAGGCTTTTCATGCCCGGGCCCCTGGAAGTAATCCTCCGGTACCGGAATGTCGCCGGGACGGTCGGGTACGGGTGCACCGTGTACACTGGCCTTTAACTGGAAAACGTAGGCAAGAATCTGTGCGACGGCGAGATACAGGCCGGCGGGGACTTCCTGGTCAATTTCAGTACTGTAATAAAGCGCTCGAGCCAGCGGAGGCGCCTCGAACAACGGCACCTTGTTGGCCACAGCCACGGTTCGGATCTGGCTGGCCACCAGCTCAACACCTTTGGCCACAACAAGTGGCGCGGCCATGGTTTTTGCGTCATAGCGCAAGGCAATAGCGTAGTGCGTCGGGTTGGTGATGATGACATCCGCTTTGGGAACTTCCGACATCATGCGGCGCTGTGCAATCTCACGCTGCATACTGCGTATGCGAGATTTTACCTCGGGCTTGCCTTCTGTATTCTTGTTCTCGTCCTTGAGTTCCTGGCGGGTCATCTTGAGATTTCTGGAGTGTTCCCATAGCTGGAACGGTACATCGATACCTGCGATCACCAGCAGCGATGCACTGAGTACGATAAATGAATGGGAAAGGATCTGCCCGGTATGTGCCAATGCATGTTCTACCGATTCACGGCCCAGGCCCATCAGTTCCGGGAAGTACCCCATCAGCAACCATGCGCCCACGCTGCCGATCAGGATAAATTTGGCCAGCGCCTTGACCAGTTCAACCAGCCCGCGCACGGCGAAAATTCGTTTCAGACCCGACAACGGGTTGAGTTTGTCGAACTTGAATTCAAGCGCCTTGGTGCTGAAATTCCATCCGCCCAGAGCCGCTGGAGCTGCGATTGACGTGATCACCATAACCAGCATAAATGGCAACAACAATGAAATACCCTGGTAAATACCTTCCTGGAGGACTTCCAGCATGGCCCAATGGTCGAATGCCTTTTCACGCTCAAAATCAAGCCCCAGGCTCATGATATTACCAAGCTGTGTGATCATGCTTTCACCCAGCATGAGTAATGCAAAAGAGGCAATGAGCAACATCGCCATAGTGGTCAGTTCCTTGGAGCGGGGAACCTGGCCCTTCTCGCGCGCCTCCTCCTGTCGTTTGGGGGTCGCTTCTTCTGTTTTTTCCTGACCGTCTTCATTCTCGGCCATGCTAGCGCCCTCCGCTTCCGAAACTGCTGGCCGCGCCAAACGCGCCGTCAAGCAGATGTTGCATTTGCGGCAACAGGTTGGAAATGGCAAACACCAGCACAATGAAGCCGAGCGTCAGGGTAACCGGGAAACCGACACCGAAAACATTGAGCTGTGGCGCAGAACGACTGACCACACCAAATGAAAGATTGACCAGCAGAATGGAAGCGACTGCCGGCAGTGCCACCATCATGGCGTCGGCAAACATACGTGTTCCCCATTCCGCCACATTTCGGAATTCTTCACGCGTCAGACTGTCCGTACCAATCGGAAGTGACTGGAAACTGTCCGCCAGAATGCGAATCAGCGCCAGGTGACCGTTCAATGCAAGGAATAATAATGTGGCAATCACAACAAAATACTGACCGATAACCGGTACATTGATGCCGTTCTGTGGGTCAACCATCTGCGCAAAACCCAGTCCCATACCCATGGCAATGGTCTGCCCGGCGATAACCAGCGTTGCGAACACCAGTTGCAGGCTGAAACCGATCGCCATACCGATAAGCATCTGCTGGATTGTGACCAGCACGCCGGAGGCTGACAGGGGATCTGCTGCCGGTATCGGCGGTATCAGGGGAATAATGATCCAGGTCATCAGTAACGCGATGACCAGCCGGGCACGTACCGGAACCATTTTCGCGCCAAAAATCGGCGCAATCGCAAGCATTGCCGCAATGCGGACAAAGGGCCAGAAGAAGGTGCCGATCCAGGAAGTTATGTCCGCAGTGGTGAACAGCATCAGATCAATCCTGCTCAGCCTATTCTGCTAGGGATACTCTCGATAATGCCGGTAGCAAAATCGAGTAGTGCGCTGAGCATGGACGGACCGGCAAATAACAATACCAGCACAACAACGGCCAGCTTGGGAACAAATGTCAGTGTCATTTCGTTGATCTGTGTGGCCGCCTGGATCATCCCGACCAACAGGCCCACTACCAGCGCTGACAGCAACAGCGGCGCTGCCAGCGACGCTGTAATTATCATTGTCTGGGTACCGACTTCGATAACGGTTTCCGGTGTCATGACTTTATGCTCCGGGTCAGACGACGAAACTCGCCGCCAGCGTGCCCATAATCAGTGACCAGCCATCTATAAGGACAAACAGCATGATCTTGAACGGAAGGGAAATGATCATCGGTGACAACATCATCATGCCCATGGACATGAGCAGGGTTGCCACAACCAGGTCGATAACCAGGAATGGAATCAGCACCAGGAAACCGATCTGAAAGGCTGTCTTCAACTCGCTGGTTACAAAGGCGGGCATCAACAGCGTAAACGGTACATCGTCTGGTGTTTCAAACTCCCCGCTGCGTGAAATATCCGAAAACAGCATGAGATCCTCGTCACGCGTCTGGGCGAGCATGAATCCACGCAAAGGGACGGCTGCCTTCTGCAATGCCTCCTCGGCCGGAATCTGTTCTTCCAGGTAAGGGCCGACAGCATCATCGTAGATATTGTCGAATACCGGCATCATGATGAACAGGCTGAGAAACAGGGCCAGCCCGATCAATACCTGGTTGGACGGTGATGACTGTGTGCCCAGTGCCTGTCGCAGAATGCCAAGCACAATGAGAATACGGACAAACGAGGTCATCATCATCAGTGCTGCAGGCAACAAGCTGAGCGCTGTCATGAATGCCAGCACCTGCAGGGTAACGGAATAGGTCTCGCCACCACTGCCGGACGGCTCGACGGTCAGGGCAGCGAAGCCTGGTGCGGCAGAGGCCAGTGAAGGGATAACCATAAACAGGGAAAGCAACACTATAATACGAGTCTTCATTTTGAACCGGCCTTGCCCATCATGCGTCCAAGTTGATCTGCAAAACCGCCACCGGCCGGTTGATCCTGTGCGTCCAGCGGCTGGTCGAGCACATGCAGGGTTTGTACGCGGCCAGGTGCCACACCAACCAGCAACTGTGTATCGCCGACCTGCAGCAGGACCACACGTTCGCGTGTACCCATTGACAGACCGCCAAGAATTTTCAGGCTGCCACCTGCCGCCATCTGGAACTTTCCGGTGCGCTTCAGTATCCACGCCAGGCCCAGCATGAGAGCAAGCACTGCAACCATGCCCAGCGTCAACTGCCAGAGGTTGCTTACGGCCATCGGGTTTGCACCCGAAGCTGGAGAAGATGGATTGCCGGCTTCCTCGACGGCATGCGCTGATGCCGTTACCAGCATTCCTGCAAACACAAGCACCCTGCACTGCATGGTCTGAAACATGTACTGGAATCCTACTTTAACTTCTTGACCCGCTCGGCGGGGCTGATGACATCCGTCAGACGGATACCGAATTTTTCGTTGACGACAACAACTTCACCATGCGCAACCAGTGTGCCGTTGACCAGAACATCCATCGGTTCGCCTGCCAGTCTGTCCAGCTCTACTACTGAACCCTGGTTCAGCTGTAACAGATTCCGGATACTGATGTGCGTACGACCAATCTCCATGGAGATGGTGACCGGAATGTCGAGGATGACATCCATATTGGCTTCATTACCGGCTGGCCCACCCGAGGTATCCTCGAGGTTTTCGAACTCGGCCGCTGCTGTATCCTCGCCACCCCCGGCTTCGGCTACAGCCTGTTCCGCCATGGCGTCATCCCAGTCATCTGTGGGCTCTGTTTCCTGGCTTTCGTTTTCTTCACTCATTGGCCTCTCCTGCTGCCACTTCCACTAATCGATCCGATCAGGGATAATTTTTTTAACAATCTTGATAGCCCGGCTACCGTTATGGTTGCCGTACGTTCCACGAAATACCGGTGTTTCCTCTGCTTCCAGCATCACCAGCTCAGGCAAATCTACCGGTATCACATCGCCGGCCTGCAAACCGTTGATCTCGCGTAGTGACAGCGAGGTTTCCAGGAGCGTCGAGCTTAATTCGACTCTCGCTTCCTTCATTTCCTCACGGATTGACCGCATCCAGCGTTCATCACGGTCAGAACTGTCACTCTGTACGCCTGCATCGAGCAAATCACGAATCGGCTCCACCATCGAATACGGCATTGTGACGTGAAGATCACCGCCACCTCCCTCAAGCTCAATGCGGAAAGTATTGACTACAACAACTTCTGTCGGGCTGACGATATTGGCAAAATGCGGATTGACTTCAGAACTCTGGTATTCAAAACCGAGTTCCATGACCGGCTTCCATGCCTGCATCAGGTCCTTGAAAGCGATCTCCAGCACCATATTGATAACGCGCAACTCAGTAGGCGTAAACTCACGCCCCTCGATCTTGGTGTGGAAACGACCGCCACCGCCAAAGAAATTATCAACCAGCGCAAATACCAGCTTGGGTTCCAGCACGAACAGTGCTGTACCTCGCAGTGGCTGCACCTTGACAAGGTTAAGGCTGGTTGGCACGAACAGGCTGTGCACATACTCGGCAAACTTGAGCATTTGTACGCCTGATACAGAAATCTCGCCGGCACGGCGTAACATATTGAACAGACTGATGCGGAAGTAACGGGCGAAACGCTCGTTAATCATCTCCAGCGTCGGCATACGACCGCGAACAATGCGGTCCTGGCTGGCAAAGTCGTAACCGCGGACTTCGCCTTCCGGCAATTCCTCGTCTGATTCAGTTTCTACGTCGCCGCCGGACACACCGTGTAACAGCGCATCAATTTCATCCTGTGAGAGAAGATCATTCAATGTGGGATCGCCTTATTGCATGACAAAGCTGGTGAAGTAGACATTCTCGACACCCGGTTCGCCGGTTTCGGCTTTCAGCACTTCCTGAACCGCGACAAGTGTTTCCTGGCGAAGTTTTTCCATGCCTTCGCGGGTATCGAGCGCAACAGGGTCCTGGGACTTGAACAAAAACACCAGGTTATTACGAATGGCCGGACGATGTTCCTTGATCTGTTCTACAACCTCCGGGTTGCGGGTACCGGCTTCAACCGTTATCTGCAAAAAACGTACGTCCGTATCACCACTGAAGTTCACAACAAAGGGCGGATCCAGCGGGACATAACTCAATGGCGCTTTGGGTTCCTTTTTCTTACCCTTGGCTTTCTTTTCGGCACCCTTTGCTGGCTTGTCCTTACTGTCGGTTTCCTCTGCGACAGCCTCATCGTCGCCGCCAAGTACGCCGGTCAACACCAGTGTTGCTGCTGCCGATACACTCAACAGCACGACCACCAGTGCGATTATGATAATCATCTTCTTTGAACCCGATTTTGGCTTCTCATCGCCGCCGTCGATATCAAGGTCCAGATCGTCTTCCTTAGCCATTTGCAAATCCCCTTATGCTTTCAACTACGGGATTAGCAAGACGTATGCCACGAAACCGGTTTGCAATATTTCTATTATTTACAGTTGGTTATAGATGCTTAATTTTCGTGCGACAGAGTTTTGACTAAATTGACACCTATCAGCCGACGAAAGTCTGGCTGGGTAAGGTGAAAGAAAGGGTGGAGAATTTTGTAATCAGCTCACCAGTACTGTCCTGACTGGCAGCTTCCTTTCAGTGAATGGTGGTTGAAATCGTCACGAGTGAGGCACTTTTTCACCGTCAACGGTTTGCCCGCTACGCGGGTTCCCTGCGCTTCTCGCGACAGGTGGCGCGATTCCAAACTCGCGGTTTCTGCGAAACCACTCAAACAGGGATCGCTTCTTCCACCTGTCACTGCGATGCTCGGCTGCACCGAAGCCGGTGAAAAAGTGCCACACCCGTAACTTGTTCGGTGCATGCCCTGTGAATGACCGTCTTCGGCCACAACCGGACCTTTAGCGTAATGCAAAACGGCGACCCGAAGGCCGCCGTCTATAGTTATGGCTCCGGCTCCCCTCTACACCTACCTGTTGTTGTGTCGAACCAAGGTCCGGCAGTAATACACGAGCTATCGTATACCATCATATGAGGATGGAGCGGGGCTGTTCCAGTATCACAGTTCCCACCGTTGTCACAGTCGGTTTCAACAAAGGTATCAGCGCCCTGAACTGAAATTATATCAGGCGGCGTATCACTCTGTGGCCATTGAAACGGTGACTGGATCGGATTACTTGAAGTGGATGCGGCCCTTTTAGCAATACCGTTCCCCGAGGCGGCGACATTGAATGCCGTGTCCACGATATGAGCTTTCGCATCTTGTACGGTTACTATACCCGATACGCTAATATCAGTACTAGCTGACCCATTCGCTATGGCACTTATGATGCCGCCGTGCATATGGAACGTACTATTTGCCGTTGCTTTAACTCCGTTGATGCAACAACCGCCGCCAAATGTCGCCCCAACTTCAGTAATACTACGTACCGCCGAACCAAATACTTGCATTGTCGCGCTGTCAATGAGCTCTATTGCCACGCTGGTGCTTGTCCCTGAAACAGTTGCAATAGCATTTATCTCGCCTCCATAAAACCAGTGTTCGCTGAAACACTCGTTTAGAAAACCCTTAATAGTCACGCCGCCTTTTGCTGTCACTTTGGAGCCAAACCAATAGTGAATCGGCCGGTTTGATTTCGGTGCACAGAGACCGTTACCGGCACCCCCATAATCCCACCAACCAAAAACACTTGAAATAGAACCAATTCCCTCTGCCAATACTTCCACGTTTGAGTAAGAAGAGCTCCCAGCGCCACTCCAAATGACACCAGCCGTTACGTCTCCATTTGCACCGCCCGGTGTTGCTTTGATCTTTAGATCCTGAACAGACAAATTATCACAATCGTGCCCCCACAGTTCCGGCATAATAGTATTGTCGCGCCCAGATCCTCTGTACGTAATATGTCCTACCTCCCAGCACTCAAAGAAAGCACCTTGTTCGATAAAATTACCTGGCCCGATATCGACCAGTAAAGGCGAGTTAACACTCGGCTTTGGCTGTCTAACGAAGTGAATCCAGTTATCGAGAACGCCGAGAGATGTAAAACAGTCATCGAGGGTTCCGCAATCCTTGCGAAGCTGTACGACAGCAGCATCAGCATTAATTACTGGGGTATGTAGCGTTGTAATTCTACTGTCGATAGCCGCAATATCACCTTCGGCCGTCGTAATCCTACTTTCGGCCGCCGAAATATCACTTTGTGCCGTTGCAATATCACCTTCTGCCGTTGTAACTCTACCTTCAAGGGCCTCCAATTCCGGATCATGTGTTGCGAACGAAATAAGCGGCATTGCTGTTAAGAGCGCTATCGTAAGTAGTTTTCCTAAATATGAGTTTATATTCATTAGTGTTTTCATGCATCCTCCATAATGACGTGATTTAGCCCAACCTCAGGCAATGGTTGTAACAAACTTCAGATGGGAACTACGGAACTGCTGGGGCTTATTCTAGACCCCTGAAAGCAGAGTACTTATAAGGAGTTTGAAAGGCAAACGCGCATAAGTCGGTCATGCAAGTCTGTATGCGATTTTCTTGGGAGGTGTGCAATTCTAGTTAAATCCCGAATGACCGTTTAGGGTCGTACCCTGCCTGTTGAAGGAACCACGGGCATTCTGAGCTATCCAATGGGCGGTTTACCGGCGACTTCCCGTCATTGCGGTGCCTTGACCCGCAAGGGTAAGGTACCCGTAATGACATGAGAAGGACGAATTCGGATCGTTTCCGGAAGTACATGCAAACAGGACTCACTGAATACCAGGACGTGGATTCCAGCTTATATCGGAATGACGTAAGTGAGCGCGAAGAATCTGCCGCAAAGTTTCAGGCGCTGGCTTGCCGGGGTTTTCCGGTTCGTCGGTGCAGCCGAGCATCGCAGTGACAGGTGGATGAAGCGATCCCTGTTTGAGCGGCTCACGCTGTGAGCAGCGAGTTTGGGGTCGCGCCACATGTCGCGAGAAGCGCAGGGAACCCGCGCAGCGGGCAAACCGTTGAACCGGAAAACCCCGGCAAGCCAGCGCTATCACCGCAACCTGCAATCTTTACAGGAATGTGTTTATTGTCTGGAGACTACTTCACTACGTTCGCAGTGATGCGGGCGGGAAGAATAAACTCAGTGTGTGGAGTGTGAAAGCCACTCGCGGAAACCGGCATCCGGCAGCGGTTTGCTGATGTAGAAGCCCTGCACCAGGTCACAACCCAGACCCTTCAGTTGTTCGCGCACTCCCTGGGCTTCAACACCCTCGGCGACAACCTTGCAATTCAGGTTATGTCCCAGTTCGATAATAGAACGCACAATGGCAACATCACGCGGGTCATTGGCCATATCCTGCAGGAAGGACTGGTCAATTTTCAGGGTATTGATGGGGAGACGCTTGAGGTACGACAACGAGGAATAACCCGTCCCGAAATCATCAATGGCTATTGAAACGCCAAGCTTGCTGAGTTCTTCCAGGATGCCTGCGCCATGATCAAGATCCGCCATCAGGGTATCTTCTGTAATTTCCACTTCCAGTTGTGAACCATCGACACCGGCCTTCAGCAGCGCCTGCCGGATCCCTGCAATCAGGCCCGGGGAGTGGAATGAGCGTGCAGATACGTTGATAGAAATTGCAACGGGCTCGCCACCCACCTGCCACTGCTTGCTGTGTGCAAGGGCGGTATCCAGCACCCAGTCGGTAATCGGCGAGATCATGCCGAGCTGTTCGGCAACGGAGATAAACCGCTTCGGCAATACCAGCCCCTGCTGTGGGTGTTGCCAGCGCAACAAAGCTTCTGCGCCGCAGATCCGCCCGCTTGCCAGGTCAATTTTCGGCTGGTAATGCAGTTCAAATTCTTCACGCTCAAGCGCACCGTGCAATTGCCCGGAGAATTGCAGGTGCTCGGTAGCTGAAGCATCTTCTTCGGTTTCAAAAAACAGGAATGGCGCTGAATTCCACTTGGCCCGGTACATGGCGCTGTCGGCGTGACTGGCCAGTGAGTGCGGGTCTTCGCCATGCTGCGGGTACACCGCGATCCCGATAGAACTGCTCAGGCAAAGTTCGCGCCCCTTGAAGCTAAAAGGTGCGCTCAAGGCACTCATCACCTCACGCGCCACACGTTCTGCCGCTTTTTCGGCATCCTGCACCATTGGCAGGACAATGCCGAATTCATCGCCTCCCAGTCGAGCCAGCGTATCGGTATCGCGCAATAATTTCTGTACGCGCTCTGCGATCTTGCGCAACAACTCGTCACCGGCCTCATGTCCGAGTGTATCGTTGTACATTTTGAACTGGTTGATATCCAGCACCATCACCGCAAGTGATGCACCGGGATTACGTCGCGCCACAGCCAGGGCGGAAGCAAGTCGGTCGTACCACAGGGTTCTGTTGGCAAGACCGGTGACTTCATCCTGGGTAGACAACTGTTCGAGACGCTCCCGATCATTACGCAGGTCGGTAACATCTTCCATCAGGCAGTGCACGCGAAGTACACGACCACGCCGGTTTGCGGTCGGATAAAAGGCCATTCGATACCAGCGATTGCTTTCCTGTTCGTTATTGACAGGTATTTCCAGCTGTACTGAATTCCCGTCAATCACCTGCTGCCAGGCGGTAAGGACACGTTCACGCTCGGAGCCGGGGATGCGGAAGAAACACGGGATGGGTGCCTCCATTTCATCACTGCAAAATGCCTGGGTACCGGGGCTGGCGTAAGTGATGCGGTTCGATTCGATATCCACCGTCCACAGCAGTTGGGGGATATTGCTCAGCAGCTCACCGGCAAGATCCTGCTCATGCCCCAGCTCGTCCCGCTGGCTGGTGAGCTGCTCAACCGCCGCTCGCCAGTAACCCTCGCAGGTAATCGCCATATCGCGGAAAACGACTTTGAGCAACGCGCATTCCAGCGCATCCCGGTCACCGGCATCAATAGCCGGCTCGTGGGCGATGAGTTGCTTCAAATGATCGACAAACAGACGATAGGCACCGATCGACCAGACGGGTTTGACACCCCAACGGTGATGAGTACGGCCGACTCGCTCACTTTCGGCGGTAGCTTTCTCATCAATGTCGCCGTTCAGAAGGCCGAGCTGATGTTCCAGCTGGCCACGCACCAGGTCACCGATATTTCCGCCCTGTCGTTCATAGGCGTACAGGACGTCGGCAATGTCCGGATTATCGAACATGTAGTTATAGGTTTTTTCAGCGAAGCCGGCCGCGCCTTGTGCCAGAATGTCCTGGTAACGTTCAAGCAGCAGGGTATCTTCCCCGGTCAGCTGAAGGACGTAATTGATTTCCTTGCCGGCAACAGGATGCGAGGATTTTCGTCGTGCGCTGGCCCGCTCCTCCTTCGGTCGCCTGCGCTTGCTCGTGGGTGTTGGCATTGCCAAATCCAGCGTTGTTATAATTGTGTCAAAACGTTATCACAGGCAGATGCATAAGTACAATCAGTCTGTTAGCAAAACATTCTCGTCGCACGCTGACATTCCCCTGCAATTTTGAGTGCTTAGGCAAACAAGTCGAGCCGCCCGCTGGCCGGCAGTAAATACAGGGGGGTTTCCCGGCTGATCTCGGCCTCTCCTTCGGCACCAAAGACCGCATTTCTGCCTTGTCTTGCTTCATCCTGCCGGCCATCCGCTGCGGCCTGATGCCCGGAGAAAGAATGGCCTGACACATCCACCTCGGCAAGTTCTACCCCGGCATTGTCAAACATGTCGCGCAAGCGTGGCAAGGATGCCTCCAGCGCCTCACGCACAACGGTATGTGCCGATGTGAAATGTACATTTGCCTGCTCGTTCGTAACCTGGATGCGGACCTCCATAGGCCCCAGGTGGGCCGGATTAAGCTTGATACTGGCACGCTGGACACCCTGACCGACCATCCACTGCAGACGTTCACCCAGCGCCTTGTCCCAGCCGGCCTGGTTGAAAGGCGCATTGAGAGCGACGGTCTGTAACGCCGCGGGCTGCTGTACGGCCGGGGCAGTGGGCGGAGTTGGTGTCAGGGAACCCAGCGCACCCAGAAGACTGTCATTGCGTGGTAATGCCTCGGTCATACCGCTGGCTGAGCGGACTTCGGCCGCCAGCCGGCTGAAAAGTGTCGCGGCTTCATGCTGTGAATTGCCCTCCTGCCGGGTCATGCTGAGTGACATGAATTCACCCCCGTGTCGGGCCTGCCCGGCCGGGCCGCGATGGGCAGCGGTTTCTGGCGATTCGCCATCCATGGCGGCCTGATTTGACGTGCTACCAGACAACATAGCTGACATCGGGTTTTTCACCGGTAACCCAGGATGCTCCTGGGCCGCCCGTGCGTTATAACCCGGTAAACTGCGCAACAGACCGGTATCGATCGATGCCGCAAGCTGTGGGTTCTCTTCAATAAACTGGTGAATAGCGATTGCGACCGCCTGATCGGGATCAAGATCTGTGTCTACAGACACGGCCTCAAGCTTCTCACGGATACCTTCAAGGACGGCATCGGGATCGAGGCCCTCGGCCCCGGCGGCATCCAGTACCTGCTGCAGAAGCGGCAACAGCTTGCCTTCAGGCGGCAAGACTTGCTCTGACAGTGATATTGCATCCAGACCCTCGGCAGCTGTGCCCGGCGTTTCACCCAACGCCCCGACCGCCTGCTGAAGCAGCGGTCCGAATTGCCCTCCTTTGGAAGCAAGATATTGATTTAGTACACCTTCACCCTGTGGCAGGGCGGCTGTATCTACGCCTGCTGAAGGTACCGGTAGTGTTGGCAAGGACGCATTCATCCCGTTGCTCCTGATTCGACCCAAGTTGTCTGTCTGTTAACAGAGCAATGGGCGTGCCAGTTTCCCGGTTACCGCGATTTATTCATTGGCCGCTGGGCGCGTTCGTCCTGTTCCTGTTGTTCCAGACGGTCACTGTTTTTCTGTTCCTCGCTGCGATATCGCTCGATCACCTTGTCGATGGCCTGATGGCGACTGCGTGTTTCCACCCACTGTTGTCGAGTCAGTTCATGCTGACTGGTGCACTGGACAATAATGGCTTCCTGCTGATGAATCGCCTCGTTGAGGCGAGACAGGAATACCCGGTAATCCTGCAACCGGTTGGCATTAAGTCCCTGCCCGCCGGATGTCTGGAAAGACTGGCTGTACTGGTTCCGATAGGCGCACAGCTCTTCCAGCCTGGCGCGCTGGGCATCGAGAAACTGCTGACTCTGTCCCAGTTTCTGTACAGCGGCCTGCTCGCGTGATTCCGCGACTCGCTGTACAGGTTTCATGCGTTTTGATCGACTCATGGCGTGCAACGTCTTTTTCCTCAGTGTATCGGGTTGTCGGCAGCAGCCGCTTGAGCGTTAACATGGGTGGCGGCCTCAGCGGGTGGCGAACCAAGTGCCGTGGCCAGGCCGGCCAGACTGTCGTTCCAGGCCACCCGCTCGTGCATGTGCTGCTGCAGGAATTGTGAAAGTTGTGGATACATGGCGATGGCCTCATCCACTTTCGGGTCACTGCCGGACTGGTAGGCGCCAACATTGATAAGGTCACGGTTCTGCCGGTACATGGCAAATACCTGTTTGAAACGGCGTGCAGCCAGATCATGCTCCGGCGCCACGATGTCGATCATGACACGACTTATCGATGCCTCGATGTCAATTGCCGGGTAGTGACCGGCTTCCGCCAGCTCGCGCGACAACACCACATGTCCATCGAGAATCGCACGCGCAGCATCGGCAATCGGATCATTCTGATCATCACCTTCCGCAAGCACAGTATAAAAGGCGGTAATGGAACCGCCGTGGTCACCGGTACCGGCACGTTCAACCAGTTGCGGCAGTTTGGCAAATACGGAAGGCGGATAGCCCTTGGTCGCTGGCGGCTCGCCAATGGCGAGAGCAATTTCACGCTGTGCCTGTGCAAAGCGTGTCAGCGAATCCATGAGCAACAGCACCTGCTTGCCCTGGTCGCGAAAATGTTCGGCAATACTGGTTGCCATCATGGCGCCGTGCATGCGCATCAGCGGTGTGGTGTCGGCAGGCGTGGCAACGACAACAGCACGCGACAAGCCCTCATCACCCAGAATATTCTGGACAAATTCCTTCACCTCGCGGCCGCGCTCACCAATCAGTCCAACCACAATGACATCGGCATTGGTATAACGCGTCATCATACCGAGCAACACACTCTTGCCAACACCGGAACCGGCAAACAGTCCCATGCGTTGACCGCGGCCCACGCTCAATAATGCGTTGATAGCGGCTACACCGACATCCAGTGGCTCACGAATCGGTGCACGGGAAAGCGGGTTTATCGGTCGCCCGGTGAGTGGCGCATGCGCTTCATTGTGCAGCGGACCCTTGGCATCCAGCGGGTGGCCGGCGCCGTCGATCACACGGCCGAGCAATTGCTTGCCAACCGGCACTTCACAGACACCGGGCGTCGGGATCACTTTTGCATCCGGCCCCAGTCCCCGCAATTCACCAATCGGCATCAGGTAGATTTTATCGTCGTGGAAACCGACAACTTCGGCCTCGATGGGTTCGCCGTGTGAGGATTCAATCATGCAACGCCCACCAATTGCAGCCTGACAGCCGACAGCCTCGAGCGTTAGTCCGACCATGCGCGTCAGTTTTCCCGAGACCACCAGCGTCTGTGATTGACCCGCCCTTTCAAGGTAGGGTTGCAGACGTTTTTGCCAGATCTCACTACGCTTGGTTTGGGACATCAGGTTTCCGTTTCATCTTCGTCACTGCTGCGCAGACCGCCCAGCGTGTTGGCAATAATGGCATTGAGTCGTGATTCGACGGTGGCATCGATTTGCGAACTCTCGGTCAACACACGGCACCCACCCCGTGTCTGCACCGGATCCTCGACCACCTCGATACTGGCTTCGCCCTGTGTTAGCGACAATGCCTCGCGCACCAGAACGGCATCTTCCGGGTGTAGTGACAGACGCACATTGCGCGCCGCCAGCGGCAAGGCTGCCAGGGCATCGCGAACCACACCGATCACCTGTTCCGGCTCGGACCTGAGTTCACGCCGGATCAATTGCCGTGCAACAATCATGGCAAGTTGTGACAGTTGCTGTTCAACTGCCTCGTCCAGCGCCTCTAGCGGCTGGTCAAGTGACATCATCAACTGTTCCAGGCGTTGTATACGTTCGACAAATTCAGCCGTACCGGCCTCACGTCCTTCCTTCAAACCCTGTTCGTATCCCTCGTGACGCGCCTGCTCCTGGATTTCTTCAAGCTGACGGGCTGTCATGGGGCGTTGTGCTTCACCGGCTGCGCCGACTTCAGGCACGTGCCATGATTCGCAATCTCTCAGATCGTCTGCACGAATGACCCTAGACAAACTGCTCTGCTCCCTTGCCACCCAGCGCAAGTTCGCCGGACTCGGACATGCGACGGGCTATCGCGAGAATTTCCTTTTGCGCGCCTTCTACTTCACTCAGACGCACCGGACCCTTGTTTTCGAGATCGTCGCGCATCATTTCTGCTGCACGCTTGGACATGTTGGCAAAAATCTTTTCCTTCATGGCCTCATCGGCACCCTTGAGCGCCAGTATTAACGTATCGGAAGATACTTCACGCAACAGGGCCTGGATACCACGATCATCCACATCGACCAGGTTGTCGAAGACAAACATCAGATCCTGTATCTGTTGACCCAGCTCTGCATCGACGTCCTTGATAGCCTCCATAATCTCACCTTCGATGGAACTGTCCACAAAGTTGAGAATGTCTGCTGCGGACTTGACACCACCCACGCTGGATGACTGTACATTCTGGTTACCGGAAAACTGGTTCTCGAGAATTTCATCGAGTTCCTGCAGTGCGCTTGGCTGGATACCATCCAGTGTGGCGATGCGCAGCAGGACATCGTGTCGGGTACGTTCCGGGAAGAACTTTATGACTTCGGCTGCATGGTCATTGTCAAGATAGGACAAAACAATGGCCTGTATCTGTGGATGCTCAAGCCGTATCAGCTCGGCGACAGCACGTGCATCCATCCACTTCAGCGCCTCCAGACCCTTGTTGCTGCTACCCAGCAGGATGCGATCCATCAGCCCCTTGGCCTTGTCCTCGCCCAATGCATCAACCATTACCGTACGAATATAGTCCTCTGCACCAACACCCAGTGCAGTTTGTTCCTGAACCGTTTCGGTGAAATTTTCAAGAACACCGGTCACCTGGTCACGCGGAACATTGGTCATGGCAGCCATGGCTGCACCGACTTTCTGTACTTCCTTGGGACCCATGTGCTTCAGCACCTGGGCGGCACTTTCCTCACCCAACGTCAGCAATAACACGGCCGCGCGTTCGGTACCGTTCATTTTTGTGGCGGCCTCAGCCATCTTCGCCTACCCAGTTCTTGACAACCTGCGCGACGCGCTTCGGGTCATCGTTGACGACACTTTTTGCTGTTTCCAGGCTTTGCTCATAACTGTTTCCCTGCGGTGCAGCGAGTTGCGGGGAGCCACCGGTCAGGCTGAGTTGATCCTGCCCGCCCACACCACCTTCACCACCTGCCGCTGCAGCAGCCAGCGCGGCCTGGTGTTGTGCGGCCTGTTCACCTTTTTCTGCCAGACTGCGCATGACGGGTTTGAGTACGCCGAAGACAACAACCAAAAGTCCCAGTGCACCGGCTGCCTGTTTGGCGACATCCCAGATCCAGGGTTGCTCCATGAGTGATAACTCTGGAACCGGCTCGGGTTCCGGGGGTGTCACAAACGATGCGTTGATAATATTTACTGTATCGCCTCGCTGTGCATTAAAGCCTACTGACTCCTTGACCAGATTCGAGAAGCGGCTTATTTCGTCATCACTCCAGGGTTTGCTGACCAGTTCGTCATTCTCATCGAGTTCCTGCTTGTTATCGATAACAACGGCAATTGACAACTTGCGAATGCCTCCCGTCGCCAGCCTGGTATGGCTAATAGTCTTGTCGAGCTCGTAATTTCGCACACTGCGCTTGCTGCGATTACCGCTTGCACTACTTGTTTCCGCATCGTCAGCTGATACATTCGGGTCGACCAGCGTTGGTTGTTCCGCCGGCTGGTTCGACAAGGCGCCCGGTATACCGCCGCCTGCACCGGCACTTCTTGCATTGGAAATATCTTCACTCACCTGCTCACTGCGGAGCGCTGGAAGATCCGGGTTATAACTTTCCTGGGTACGCTCTGTCACAGTGAAATCAAGGTCAGCATTGACTGTGGCACGAACACGCCCGGGACCAACAACAGGCTCCAGCAAATCGCGAATCCGCTGCGTGTAGGTTGTTTCCAGTTTGCGATTATAGGAAAACTGGCTGGAACTGGGCGCCATGCTGTTATTGGCCGATCCGTTACTCAGCAGATTGCCCTTCTGATCAACGATAGTGACTTTTTCGGCTTCCAGGTGCGGCACACTGGATGACACCAGGTGCACAATAGCCGCGACCTGTTCTTCATCCAGCGAACGGCCTGAGTACATGTCCACCATAACGGATGCAGTAGGCTTGGCACGGTCACGTAAGAAAACGGAGCGCTTGGGAATGGCAAGGTGCACCCTTGCAGACTCTATGTTTCGCAGCGTGCTGATAGTGCGACCAAGCTCACCTTCCAGCGCGCGCTGGTAACGCGCGGTTTCGATAAACTGACTGGTACCAAACCCCTGATCCTTCTGAAGCATTTCAAATCCCATGGCGCTGCCTTCCGGCAAGCCTTCCCTGGCAAGCTCCATACGCGCATCACGCACCCGGTTACTGGCGACCATTACAGCGCCCGTAGTCTGGTCGACTTCAAATGCAATACCTGTTTTTTTCAGTGCATCGACAACCTCTCCGGCATCCTTGTTGCCAAGCCCTGCGTAGAGCACCGTGTAATTAGGCTCCTGCGACCAGAGCACTACGGCCACACCCAGTGCCACGCTGGCCGCCAGCCCGATCATCAGACCGATCTGACGCAGTGCGGGCAAACCCTGAAATCCCTGGACAGTTTCCTGTTTAACCATTGCCATAACCGTTACCTGCCTTTATTAAACCTGCATGCTCATGATTTCCTGGTAAGCGGATACCAGCCGGTTACGTACCTCGGTCATAGCCTGGAAAGCCACACCGGCTTTCTGCAGTGCAACCATGACCTCGGTTACATCTACATTGGGATCACCCGCACTGAATGCGGAAGATAATTTCCCCGCAGTCTGCTGGATATTGTTTACTTCATCGACAGACTGTTTCAGAAGCGAGGCAAAATTTTCACCACTGGCCGACTGGGTCTGACCCAGTTCTGCCGGAGTACTTTGTGCAGCGGCTGTTAAACGCCGCATTTCTGCCAGAACCTGATCGACGTTACTGATAGTACTCATATCAAATCCTCCTAGGCCGGAACGGCTATGCCCTGCTCACGCATGCGGGCAAGCTTGTATCGCAGAGTGCGCGGGCTGATACCGAGTCGCTCTGCAGCTGCCTTGCGACTACCCCGATCACGGTTGAGTGCATCCAGAATCAGCTCAAATTCTTTCGACTTCAGGTCATCTCCCAGGCCTTCGCCACCGGCTTTCATGGCCGGTGCATCGGCTGACGGCACTTTCTCTGCCAGGTTGGCTGTATCGACTTCGAAACACAGACCATCGACTTCAATCTGGTCACCACCGAGCAGAATAAGCGCTCGCTGGATGACGTTATCCAGTTCACGAACATTGCCGGGCCAGGGATGTGTCAATAGCGCTTGCTGGGCATCCTTCGAAAGGTGCGGCACACAATGCCCTTCAGGACAATATTTCTGAATCAGCCGGTTGGCGAGTGGCAGTATGTCGGCCTTGCGCTCCCGCAGCGGCGTTATATGCAAGGGAAAAACGTTGAGCCGATAGAAAAGATCTTCACGGAAACGACCAGCGGCAACTTCCTCGCGCATACTCCTGTTGGTCGTTGCAAGCACCCGAACATCCAGGGAGATAATTTCACGCCCACCCAGTCGTTCTACTTCCCGCTCCTGCAGCACGCGTAACAACTTGGCCTGAAGCCCAAGATCCATTTCTGAAATCTCATCGAGTAAAAGGGTTCCACCCTGCGCCTGCTCGAATTTACCGGCACGCGTCTGGTAAGCGCCGGTGAAGGCACCTTTCTCATAACCAAACAGGGAAGCTTCGAGCATATTCTCCGGAATCGCTGCGCAGTTAATGGCAACAAACGGGCCACTGGTGCGTGATGAATGTTCGTGAATCATGCGCGCAAAAACTTCCTTGCCAGCGCCCGACTCACCGCTGATCATGACTGTCGCATCGGTTGTAGCAACACGCCTGGCCAGTGCGGCGATCTTGCGTGTAACCGGGTCCTCCGCCACTACACCGGGAGCGCTGTCATTTTCAGGCAGGTAGCGCCTGATCATTTCCACCAGCACTTCCGCATCAAAAGGTTTGACCAGGTAATCTGCTGCACCTGCCCGCATGGACTGTACGGCTTTTTCAATCGTTCCGTAGGCTGTCATCAATACAACCGGCAACTCGGGAACGACTGATTTCAGCCTGTTAAGCAGCGTATGTCCGTCAATGCCATCCATCTGCACATCACTGACGACCAGTTGCAGTTCATGTTCTTTGGCAAGCGACAATGCCTGCTCTCCATTTTCCGCAGACATGACAGAAAACCCTGCCAGTTCGACTGTCGCGCAAAGTGCATCTCTCAGCGCGGAATCATCTTCAACGATCAGAACTACCGGTTGACTCATTACTCACACCTCGAACAGGCAGTACCTGCCTTTTTCTGCTTCTTCATCATTGCACTGGGAAGCTGTTGCTCATGCTGCTGTACCGGCAGACAAACCACAAAACGTGCACCGTTCGTATATGAAGGATCAAGTTCTACTGTGCCGTGGTGTGCTGTTATCACGGCACGCACCACGGCAAGGCCAAGCCCGGTACCATTGGCACGGGTTGTAAAAAAGGGATCGAATATCTGTGCCTGCAGGGACTCGGCAACGCCCGGACCGTTGTCTTCCAGTACCAGCCTCAGCTCTGACGGGTTTGCCTCGACGGTCCAGTCCAGTTGCACACCATCACCTGCTGCATGGAGTGCATTACTGGCGAGGTTGGAAAACACGCTGGCCAATACCTCACGCTGACCACAGGTCGGTGGTATTTCGCCATTTGAGTTGACTGTCCAGACAGCCTTCTGTGTTTCAAGCTGTGGAAGCAGGAACTGGCGTACCTGCTCGAGCACATCGGGAAGAAATATACTTTCCTCATCGCAGGACCGGTTGTCCCGTGCGAACACCAGCATGTCATTAACCATATGATCGAGGTGCCGCAGACCGGTGAGCAAGCGCTCAACAAAGCAGTTGTGCTGTTGGCGGGGCAGTTCGGCACTGTTGAGCTGCGAGGCATATAACAGTGCGGTGGACAAGGGAGTGCGAATCTGGTGAGCCAGGCGGGCTGTCATCTGGCCCATGCTGGACAGGCGACGGGAATGCGCCACTTCATCCTGCAGCATGCGCATCTCGTCGAGCAAACGGCTACGCTCTGTTCGTGCAACGCCCAGCTCTTGCGTCAGGGAAGTCACTTGCTGCTGCAGTGCCTGGTAGGAGCCGGTGAGTTGCTCCGATACCTGGTTAAACAGGGCAAAAGCATCCTGAAGTTGCTGATTGCTTGCGGCCGACTGGCTCATGATTGGACCTGCTCCTGTGCTTCGTTAGGCGGGGCTCTGGCGCCCACCAGCTACAAAGCAAGGAGTATGCCCAAATTGTAAACAGCTTTTATTACAGGATGTTACGGATGCTGCTAGAACGCGACGTCAAACTCCCGGCGCGCTATCAGAGCGTTGAAGTCCATATTTTCGGAGTTTTTCCACCAGCGTGGTACGACGCATCCCGAGTCGCTTGGCCGCCTGCGCTACCACGCCGTTGGCGTCATCAAGCGCCTGTTTGATGAAACCAACTTCAAGGTTACTCAGGTGCTCCTTGAGATCGAGGCCATTGCGCGGCAAGCGCGGCTCGACATCATCCATATAGCTGACCGGCTGTGCATGCGCGGCAAGCAATTCTTCGTCGAACTGGGTCCTTTCACCACCCAGACCATCGACCTGGAATTTTTCCGGTAAATCGCCCACATCAACCACACCGAACGGATAAAGAATGGCAAGACGCTCAACCATGTTGGCCAGCTCACGGACATTACCGGGCCAGTTGTACTGGCACAGGGCCAGAATGGCGCTCTGCGTCAACCTCACGGAACCACGTTTCTCGTGCTCGATGCGACGAATAAGTTCATTCACCAGCAGCGGTATATCTTCAACACGGTCACGTAATGGCGGCATTTCGATAGGAAAAACGTTCAGGCGGTAGAATAAATCTTCGCGGAATGAACCATCCGTGATGGCTTTTTCAAGATCCCGGTGTGTTGCCGCAATAATGCGTACGTCCGCCTCGATACTCTTGTTACTGCCAACACGTTCGAAAGTGCGCTCCTGCAGGACACGCAACAACTTGACCTGCATATTGAGCGTCATGTCACCGATTTCATCGAGAAACAGCGTGCCACTCTCGGCCAGCTCAAAGCGACCCTGGCGTGTACTGATGGCACCGGTGAAAGCGCCCTTCTCATGGCCAAACAATTCTGACTCAAGCAGATCGCCCGGAATTGCACCGCAGTTAACCGGCACAAAAGCATTCTCTCGACGAGTCGAGTAGTAGTGCAGGTTACGCGCAACCACTTCCTTACCTGTACCGGATTCACCCAGGATCAGTACATTGGCATCGGATTTGGCGACCTGCTGGATCATTCGCCGCACCATCTGGACCGAACGACTGGTTCCTACAAGACTGCGGAACAGGTCAACCGGGCGCTGGTGCCCACCGTCGGCCTGGGTTTCACGGTACACCTCGGCCTGATGCAGCGCGCTGGTTAGCTGGGTGTAATGAACCGGTAATTCAACACGCCCCAGGATGCAGGAACTGGGCTCAATCGCAACAGTAGGTTCGCGGTTCTTTTCGGTGAGCAGAAAAATGGGCAGGTGTTCGTCAAAATCGTGGATTTCTTTCAGCAGCTTTTGCAGTGCTTTGTCGCTTTTACAGCTCCCAACGAGCACCGCCAGTATATCCTGGCTATCCTCGATCTTGCTCTTCCAGGCGCCACAATCAGTCGCCAGATCCGGCTCGTAGTTAATAAACCGTAAAACAGATTCCAGCTCGCGCGCGCGATCTGAATCGGCTTCGATAATGAGTACTCTGGGTTCGCTGATTGACACCTGTATTCCCCCTCAACCGGGTCACTTCCAGATCCGGATGGTGTTATAAATTGTTGGATAACACTGAATACTTAAAGTTAAGCACTCTACAGCACAAATGTCAAAATTTTGTCGTAAATACACCCCTGGACAGAAATGTCCACCAAGCTATTGTATTAAATAATGAAATCGTAGATTTTCTGTAGAGGCCCGATTATTTCTGGCTCAAGCCACCCCTGGCAGACAGATTTCTCTGCTCGCCGGATTACAAAAACCGGAAACTAGCGAGTATGGCTCAGGTAGGCGCTGGTCGCCGCGCGACCGCGATTGTGGCTATGAATTTCGGTTCCCAGCTGTGTCTGGCATTGCTTGCCCAGCGTGGTCACTTGCTGATTCAGGCTGAGAATTTCGCGGATGACTACAGCCACCTCGGCAGCGTCCTGCTGTTTGGCAGGTTTCTGGAAACACTCCAACACAATTTGCTTGCGCTGTACTTCGAGTACGGCAATTTTTTCCCATTCCAGCTCTTCAGCCAGTTCGAGCATTTCCCTGCTTAGCCGGACGATTTCATCAAGCTGTTCACGACGTGCGCTATCCATAATGTCGGGGTATCCTGTTTTCCTGTCAGGCGGCCGGGGTGTGTTGTGCGGCCGGGTGATTGGCAATGGCGTCCCAGGCTTCCTTCACCTCACGCAACAGGTCGGAGACCTCGTCGAGCAGGGCAGGATCATTCTCCCGGTTAGCCTCTATCAGGCGGCGTTCCATATAGACATAGAGATCTTCAAGGTTTCGTGCAATATCTCCACCCTTTTCGTGGTCCAGACTGGTTTTCAGTCCTTCGAGGATGGATATTGCAGACCCTACCTGTTCACCCTTGGCGCGTATTTCACCGCGTTCCATAAACCCCTTGGCCGCCGCAATCTTGCCCAGCGCGCCCTCCATGAGCATTTGTATCAGGCGATGGGGACTGGCTGATTCAATTGCCGTCTCCACTGCATTCTGACTGTATTGATTCAGGGCATTTCGCGCACTTCCAAAACTCATTTTTATTCCCTCTCTGCACCTGCATCATGCAGGCTGATCTGTCTGACTGGTTTTACCCCAGCGATGGCAAGGCCGCCAGTTGCTGGGTCAGAAACGCACTTGTTCCGTTTAGCTGTCCCATCAATGAGTCCAGCGTATTAAACTGGCTCAGCAATCTCTGTTCACGAATTTCCAGGCGATATTCCATATCCAGAATACGCTGTTCGGTAGTATCTATCCGGGTGTTTATCCCGTCCTCGCGCACATTGATCAGCCCATCCGCCTGGACAAAATTATCGATCAGGCTGTCGATCCGGAACAGGTAACCCTGGTTATCATTGGCAAACATTTCTGCCATGCCGGAGAAGTCTGAATTAATGGCTGTCTCAAGTGCCGCTGCATCCAGCGACAATGTGCCATTCCTCTGAAAAGACACGCCAACTTCCGACAGGTAGGAGTAGCTACCGGTCAGACCGGATGGTGGCGTATTGAAAACCGCACGGATCTGGTTCTCGATACTGCGCAAGGTATTGTCTGCCTCGAGGTCATTACCTTCACCCGAGAGGCTGTCAAACAGTGTATTGAGTTCATTAAAGGAATCGACGAAAGACTGTACGGATTCCTGCACCGACTCGACATCACGACTGACTGTCAGTTGGTCTGCACTGGTAGTTTCGGACAAAAGTGTCAGCGTTATACCGGAGATGGCATCGTTAATGATGTTACTGGAACGCGTCACAGTGTACAGGCCGTCTATCAGCATCTCTGAGTCCAGCTGTGCCGGGTCGTTGATATCGGTCAGTCCGAGCGCTGTACCCACACTCCCTGTTGAACTGATATTGAGGACATTGGCATTACCGGTTTCGGTAGAGGTCAGCACCAACCGGTTACTACTGGCATTCTCGCTGATAATACTGGCTGATACGCCGGTATTGTCTGTTGCATCATTGATGGCATCACGAATACCCGACAGGGTCAGGCCGCCGACATCAACCGTGAAGGCATTCCCGTTGATAGTAAACGTCATCTGGTCGCCGGCGCCACCAAGCGTCGTTGTATCGGTATCAGCAATGGCGACAGATCCCATTTTATGGGATTCCGCAAGACTGACAACCTGAACGCTGTTAAAACCGATAGCAGCAGTACTGTCTGCTGTCGCGGTGAACGCAGCCTCGTTCGAGGACTCCGCCTTGTAAATTTCAAATGAATCGAGTGTTTTGAGATTTTCGAATGCTGACTGAAAGGTTGTCAACGAACTCTTGAGTTTACCGAACGCACTGAGCTGCGCCTCAAGCCCCTGTTTGTCGCTTTCCATGCGACGGAGCGGAAGACGCTCGATCGACATAAGCTGATCAACAATGGACGAAACATCAAGTCCGGAACCCACGCCAGGGGCGGTAATCATTACACAACCTCGCTCTGTAATTCAGTAGCCTGACAGCTACAAAGCAAAAGCGATGCCAGCTCAGGCCTGTTCACGAAGAATCAGGCTCTCCGGTGAATCGAGATTCTTTGCGATGCGCAAAGTTTCTTCTGACGGAATCTGGCGAATCACTTCTTGTGTTTCAGAATCAACAACTTTCACGACCACCCGGTCACTTTCCTTGTCAATACTGAATTGCAGATCCCTCTGGAAGTTCTGTACAAAATCGCTAATACGGCTGACAGCAGATTCCACGCTGGCCTCATCGACTTCCTGTTTATTCTGTGCAGGCGGCAAATCTTCACCACCTGCGGCCTTTTCATTCCGCCCGGTCTTTAATTCGGTCATTGCATTCACGGCTGCAGATTTTTCCGGTCGGAAAACCTGAACCGGGTTCTGTGCACTCTGCTGTGGCACAACTCCCTGTGTCAGCGCTGATGAAATGTTATCACTGGACATAAGTCACCTGCTCTTTAAAACTGGAAAGGCGGGGCATCCCTGCTCCACCCTCCCTGGTTCTTCTATACCACTACAAGACTTACTGCAGCAGTGACAACGCGGTCTGCGGCAGAGCGTTTGCCTGGGACAGCATGGCTACACCGGCCTGCTGCAGGATCTGCGCTCGTGTCAGATTCGCGGTTTCCATCGCAAAATCGGTGTCCTGGATGCGGCTACGTGCAGCAGACAGATTCTCCGAGTAGTTGGTCAGGTTAACCACGACAGATTCGAAACGGTTCTGCACCGCACCGAAAGTGGCGCGCTGGCCTGACACGAAGTCAAGGCCAGTCGTTGCACTGTCAAGACCTGCGATAGCGCCTGATGCAGCAGCTGCAGAGCTGACGTCGACTGTGCCGGTTGCGGTCAGGTCGGTGTCGTAGGAAGTCAGTGCCGTCAGATCCAGACCGGTAACGGTGATCTGCTGGTCAGCATTGCCATCCTGGCCAATCTGGAATACCAGGCTACCGCCTGTGCCATCGAGCAGTTTCTTGCCGTTGAACTCGGTAGTATCAACGATACGGGAAATTTCCTGGGTCAGCTGATCCACCTCGGCCTGCAGACCGGAACGGTCTTCAACGGTTGCATTGGAAGACTGAACCGCAATTTCACGAATACGCTGCATTGCGCTCTGGACCTGGTCCATGGCGCCTTCACCGGTCTGGGCGAGGGAGATGCCGTCCTGGGCATTACGAACTGCCTGATTCAGGCCACGGATATCGGCCGTCATTTTCTGGATACTGAACAGGCCAGCCGCGTCATCCTTTGCGCTGTTGACACGCATGCCGGAAGAAAGGCGCTGCAGTGATGTCTGCAAAGAACCCTGTGAGCTGCTCAGATTACGTTGTGCGTTAAGCGAAGCAATATTGGTGTTGATTGTTAATGCCATGATAGACACTCCTGCAAATTATGAAGGTGCAAGACCGGTCTGGAATCACCGGATCAGTACATCCTGATTATCACTAGCGGATATACCAGCAAATTTGGTATTCACCGCTTCCAGTGATGTTAGCGTTCGGGGGGAAGCAAACTTTAGTGCAATGCGTTATTTTTATGACTTTTTATTTTGTTGCATAAACAGCATGTTGCAGGCTTGCCGCCCGGTGCCGGGGGTGTTCCCGGCTGTGATCGGATGTCGACAGATTGAGTGCTGACATCCACGCATCCAGCTGCAGTTTCAGCATCGCGTTCCTGTTTACCCAGTCACGCAACTGGTCACCCTCACGGGCCATCGCATCAAATTCATGAATCCGCTCCCTGATTGCATTTATCCATGCTCGCGGCTGGTTGGGAACCCGGCAGACAGGCACGCCCTGGTAAGGATGAATATCTGTTGCAATGACCGGCCAACCCAGTACGCCATACTCCAGTACACGAAGATTACTCTTGGATTCATTAAAACGATTGTGTTCGAGCGGCGCGATGGCGAGATCCAGGTCGAGGCTGGCAAGTTTCCCGGGGTAGGCCTCAAAATTCACAGCATCATGTATTTCCCTGACCCAGGGGCGCAACACAGCCGGGCACATACCGAAAAATACCCACTCAACCTCATCGGCAAGTTCTCTTACGACCGTCTCCAGCAACTCGAGGTCACCCTGGTGTTGTTGAGCACCTGCCCACCCCACCCGCGGCTTGCGACCGGTATGTCGTTGTGACTCCAGTCGACCCCAGATATTCTCATCGAGTGCATTTGGAATGATACAAATATCATCAACCATACCTTTCAGTGCCTGCGCCAAAGGCTCCGTTGTTACCACCAGCCGATCGGCAAGAGACAGGCACTTCCTTACTCGCCGCTTCATGTCCTTGTACACCGTTTTGGAAAACGGGTTTTTCGGGGGCAGGGCCGTCATCAGGTCATCCTGTCCGAAGACTATGAACGCATCATTGACACGCTTGTATTTTTCCATCGCCTCGATGTAATCATCATGCAGGGCGTTATGCATCAACAACGTGTCCGGTTGCAAACGCTCCAGGTCGACTACACCGGGCAAACAAATCTTGTCTTTGCCCGCCAGAGCGGTGTGCATGCGTTGAACCATTCCCTTGTCCTGCAAGGCATCCAGGGGTTGCGTAACACGGTATTGCCATGACCCGTATGAACCAACGCCAAAACTCAGCACCCGCGGCAAAGTGTCCAGCACGGGATTCCATGCGGACGGTGTTGCAGACTCCAGACCGTAATCCCCGCGAGAGAGACTGAGGTGCCGGTTAAATGCGGGTTCTCGTGCAAACCGGTCCAGCCAGCGTTCCTGCAACAAGTCAATTTCACGATTAACCTGTGCTTCACTTTCAGGCTTTCCATCGATGGCGGAAATAGCGCCCAGGTACATCAGTGTGACATGGGGAGTCCATATCACCTGAAAACCATCCGTCCTGATGCGTTCACAAAAATCGATGCTACGGTAAAGATCGACAGCGAGCGATTTGTCAAAGCCACCGGCCTTGTTGAATAATTCCTTGCTGACCAGCATGCACAATGCCGATACGGCACCGCTCTCCTGTACCAGTTGGGCACGTCCCATATAGCCTGCCGATCCCATGTGCTGACCTGAAAGTATGCCTGCCCCTGCCCCGCGACCACCGATGCCCGGTATTACGCCGGCGTCCAGCAATGCCTTGTTCCGGTTTACGATGCGCGCACCGACCACGCCCACATGCTTGCGTTGCGCGGCTGCAACCAGCCGGGACAGCCATTCTTCCTGCAGAACCAGTATATTTTCATTCAGCCACAACAAAAACTCCCCTTCACAATCACCGGCCAGTTGATTAAGCCGGGAAGGCAAAGGTTTGTTTGCACAACGCTCCAGGTGGAGGGCCGGATTTTCTTTCTGAATCTCTTTAAGACGATCGATAACTGCAGATGGCACGTCGGGACCGGCCAATACACGGATTTCAAAATCAGGGTAGACGGTTTTGTCCAGGATGCTGTGCACCGCATTTCCAACACCACCACCCGATTCGTTCGCTAGGACGAGAAGACTGACTTTTGGTTTGTCATCTGAAATATAAGACAGCATAAATGAGCCAGGCACGAGCGCGTCTTCGATCACTGCCTGCTCACCACAGCGCTCAAGGTGTGCCTGCAAGGCATTGCGGCGCTGTTCAACAGCTTCCTTGCAACAGTTGTCGTGCTCGCCGCTGCGGTGAAAACGCTGCTCATCCAGGTGACCGATCCCTTCCCGGCCAAAATGGTCAAACACACGCAACAGCAGATCGAATACCTGTACCCCGCCGACTACAGCGACGGACCCTGCCCTGAACAGGCAGGCATTACCGATATAATCCGCACCACGCAGCATATCCAGGTTGAAATCCGGCTTGAAGCGTGGATCGCCAAGTTCGCCACTTGCGGAGACGCAATCGTCATCGCAATAGAGCACCTGCCACCCCGGGTGGCGTTCGAGCGCTGCGCAGGCATCACTTAAAAACAACGCATCGAGGCGCTCGCCGGCCTCCATAAAAACAACATACGAGTTTTCCTGCACGCCAGCCAGCACGGACTCGACACCTTCATCCAGGCCGCACCCGGCAGTTGCCTGAATCCAGGTCAGTTGCGGATGCTCATCAAACAGTGGATCCGGGCAAGCCTCATTGGCTATCACGGCCAGCTTCCAGTTCGGATAGGCCTGTTCTGCAACAGCGTCGAGCGTGTCCGCCACGGCGCTGCCTGCCGTGCCAGGCGAACGGACAATTATCTGTACTGTCGGCCCATCCAGGCAGCGCACGGGATCGAGGTTCTCAAGACGCCTGTTAAACCATTTTTCATAGTGATAATGCCACCCCCATTGCAGGTGAACACGGTCTTCCTCGACACGCGAAACATCTGTATTACCCGTTAACGAATCCTCGCTAACCAGATACAGCCCGGTAAAATCCGGTAATGCCAGCAACTTGTGCTGTTCACCCAGGCGTATCCAGAAATCCTGGTCGCCAAGCGCAAGCAGCGATTCATCAAACCGTCCGACAGTATCGTGTACGCTGCGCCGCCACATCGGGTGAGGCCCGACCATACTTCGGTCCAGTAACTCCTCGTAGCGGTACTCCGGCCAGATATACATGCTGTACAGTTCAGCGTTATCGAAATTCCGGTGCAGTTGTTTGGTCAGGAAACTGTTGCCATAGACCAGTGCAACGTCAGGCTGGTCATCCAGGCTACGCGCGAGAATCTCGCAAGCGTCTTCACGTAGCCGATCATTGGTACTGCAGCTGATCAGGTAGTCCCCGCTCGCCATCTCGACAGCCAGGTTCCAGGCCGCATATATACCAATACGCTCCGGTGTACGGTGATAACGGATATTGGAGTGATGTTTGCAGAATTCCTCGACAACGGCGCGCTCATTCTGGGGGGATGCGGCATCGATCACCAGGATTTCTATATCATCCGCGATTGTCTGATTGACGAGATCCTGCAGACACTCCCCGATAAACTCCCCGGAGGCATAAGTGGACACTATTGCGGTTATTTTTGGATTACTGCGGGCAACAGCTTCGCTTCCCCCCGGACCGGGCAAGCGGACTGTTTCGCTGTTTCGGGCCACAAAATAAAGGGCGCAGTCCGATAGCACGGTGTACCTGAAACCACCCAGACCTGCTTCGATACTCTGTTCATACATATGCATGAAAGGAAGTCGCGGGAATGCCTCTACAAAATCCGCGCCAAATGCCACGGAGTTTTCCGTACTGTAGTTAGGCTTGTGCCACCAGTGGTAAGCCCCAGGGTTATCTATACGCTTTACCGTGACACCTTTTTGCAACATCAGACACGGGAACCAGTAATCCCACCAGGGCATGCCCAGCATAAAACCATTGTCCGGTATGTCACGAAGTACATCACGATCCATGAAGAACAGATCAAAGCCCCGGTTATAATAACGACCTGCCTCATCCTCGATATGATCGACATCAATTCTCGAACCGTACAGAAGGCCTCCTGGCGCCTCCCTGTGCAAAACCCGGTTCAGCGTCTCGCCGGCACGCAGGATGATATCCGAATTAATGACACCAACAATTTCCCGTCCACTCTGACGCAAGGCCGAAAACATGTCATTGATGTAGACATAGGGTTTGCCCAGACGTTTGCGCCCGTCACGTCTCGCACGAATAAAATTAACGCCGGGAAAATCTGCTTCAAGCCGGTCAATTTCTTCCTGGACATTGAGCGACATGACTTCAAATCCATGGTCAAGCCAGGATTGAATTGCGCGCTGCTGCACATCGATACGTGTCGGAGCGATGCTGGTTATTACTGCGATGGGTCCGGCGGCGGGCTCTACGATTTCCGGCCCACTGGCGTCCCTCTCCTGAATACTGGCGGATCCGGTTTCCGGCACGTCATCCGCATCGGGCAAGACCTGGATCTCATCACGCAGAGCCAGCACCTCAGCGTCATCGGGCGAGTCATGCAGATAGGCGGACAGCAGTCCCAAGGCATCGTTTTTCATACCAAGCGCAGTGAATATATGCCCTGCCGTCAACACAAGATCCCGGTCACGTGGCTGCCTGGAGAGTCCTTCCGTTAATGCAATTACCGCCTGCTCGGCATCTTTCCGGTGCCAGTAAAGAACGGCCATATTGTTGTATGCCAGCACAAAGTCATCGCATAAGGCCAGGGCTTTTCTGAAGTTATCAAGTGCTCCTTCCGTATCACCTCCCTGGAATAATGCTTCACCCTCCGCGTTGACTTTATCGGCCGCGATCCATTCGGAATTTTCCTGTGTCGTCTGCAAGGCACCCCGGATTTCCCCGGCGTCATAGCCAAGACCATCCATCACCTCCGGCCCCAGGGTCTCCAGGTAGTCCAGCGTATACTGCATGCGAGATTTATCCTGGAGGTTGTGAACCCATGCATCGCGATAGTCTTCAACGGCCTTTCCGTGCTCGTGTATTCGCGTCTGATCACCGTGATGGCCGTTGAAGGACGCCGTGTGACTATAATCAAGCACATTCTCCTCGAAAGTCAGCCCCAGCTGATCGCACAGGACATCAATCGTCTGTTTTGGGTCACTGACAAGATCTTCGTAATGCACCACGATGGCATTGTCGCCAAAGTCACGGAGTGCATCGGCGAGAAACACTGCCCCGGCGGTCAGGTCCCTGCAATTACTCGTCCCATTGAGTTTTTCCGGATCATTGTCGAACCAGGTTTGCAGGGTCGATGAAAGAACGGCGGCAGGATTTCGTAACAGGAAGACAAATTTTGCCTTTGGAAAGCAGGCGCGCAATTCCGGGATAATCTGGTAGTAGCGTGGTGTTTTATCCAGAAAAATCGTTTTGCCCGACTGCGCAAGCGCTGCACCGTACAGGCGGGCAGCATAGGCACGCACCGCATCGAGATGGACCTGGCTGCCGTCGTCCAGCTCGGCAAGAAAATCCTCCAGACCCTGTCGCGCCAGGTCTGCATCGTATTCAGCGCTGACACCTGTCTTGCGCAGGGTATAAAGCGGGTTCAGCATCAGCCAGGGTTCTGCAAGGGTATGTATCTGCGAGTGCCCTCCCAGGATCCGTTGCAACAACGTTGACCCGGAGCGTGGCAGTGACAGGAGGAAAATCAGGTTTGAACCCTGATCATCAAAGCGGGGCATGGCGTTTTCCTTGCGAGGCGGACATATGCCCCATATAAAGCAAGAACCGTTCCGATCGGATTTGGCGGTTCAACCCACCGCGTGTCTCGTCAGCGCAAGCAATGCGGTCATCTCCTTATTGCCAGGATTTATCGCAAGATACTGATTACATAGTATTTCTGCGTCATCCCGATGCCCGGTCTCCAGTAAAATACGCGCGCTGTTCTCCAGTAGATCGAGGTGACGGGAATCCAGCACAAGACCCTGTGAAAGCAAGTCCAGTGCAGCCGCCAAATCCCCACGCTGCCAACAGACTACGGCAAGATTGTTATATGCATCAGGAGCACACGCATCCAGGCGCAGGGCCTCGCGGAAACTGGCCTCTGCACCAGCAAGATCACCCTTGGCGAAATACTGCTCACCTTGTGCGATCAATTGCGCTGGATCCGGGCATGCCAGCAGGGGTAACTCCAGCGCTTTATAAAGACTGTCAGGGAGGGAATCATCGGCTATCTGCCCCACAACAATAAACCGTGAGCAATCTGCATCGGAAACCGGGATATCGCTCTCCTCATTCACGACAAATTTTGCATCCGGGAAAATCCTGTACAGGCACTCGACCTCGCCGGGCGCAAGCTTTGCACACTGTAATAACCTGCTGCGCCCGCTTTCGACCAACTGTTTCCGCCAGGCCGCGTAAAAGGCGGCTCGTGCCGCACCCTGCGCGACAGGATCATTCTGCGCATTCATCAGCAGGCCCGTCCACACACTCCTTTCTACCGGCAGGGACGATGAAACAAGCAGGTCAGGATGTGGTTGCAAGGCATCCTGTAATACACCCTGCAGAACTGCGGGCAAAATAATCAGGCCATCACCGCGCCGGTCCAGGCGACGGGGCACAAAGTCCATGGACAGGCTGGCCGGGACTTCCATGACAGCCCGGGCACCAGGCAACAGGTTCTGCCAGGCAAGATCCCGCAATGCAACGGCATTTTTCGCATCATAAATCGGTCGTCCCCGGGATATTGGGGTAGTCCTCACCCACTCTCGACAGCTGGGCCGGGTTGTGATCTGCCACGCCCCCCACTTCGCATCCACTCGCCCGAGCAAAGTTTCGCACCAGTTTCGGGCCCCAGTACCCACAACCAATCACCCCGACCCGGACAGGATTCTGTGGGGACTCCTGTGGATAACGTGGTGGCGCTGGCGGGAAATTAACCAGGGGTGACATCCGATTCGCGGCAGATTTTGGCATGAGCTTCCTTCCGATCTGGGTTTCTACCCGGAAAAAAGCAATTTATGTACCATAATCGTTTTGAAAACCTCGTCGACATTGCGCAAAATGCCCGACTTCGAGCATGCTCCCGCTGGAGGCTCAGAACTGAACCGGGAAATCTATGTCATTTACACCTGCTTTCATGACCTCGCGTGGCCGTTTTTATTGCCGGGCAGGTCACATCACAATTACCCATGCACTGATTCTGCTACTCCTGGCCGGCTGCGCCCGTCACCCGGTACTCGAACCTCTCGGCGAACCGAAACTCACAGCAGCACGCACATGGGCATGGGAATGCGAAAGCAATTTCGCTTTTGTGGCGCGCGAGGAAGGCAACGCCATGTGGCTGTTTCTGCCAGACCACGCTGTGCAGCTCAGACGGGTGGATGACAACTCCGGCCCACGCTACCAAAGCAAGGAAATCCTGTTCCGGCACAAAAATGGCCAGGCCCGGCTCGAACTTGCGGGCACCCGCTACGAACATTGCCGGAACAATCCACTACGCGCGGCGCGTGAGCACGCCAGGCTAAACGGTATCGATTTCCGCGCCACAGGAAATGCGCCCGACTGGATCCTGGAGATCAAACTTGATGGCGATATGCAACTGGTGACAGGTCCGGACAAGACTGCATACCACTTTGTCACGCCCGAGCCACTCGTCATTGAAAGTGAACACAAGACACTGTATTCAGCCCGCAACAAGCACCACCAGGTGGTCGTGGAACTCACCGGAACACCCTGCCATGATGCAACTATCGGAGAGATGTACGAAGTCTCGGTAAACATCAGCCTGGATGACCGCAAACTGAAAGGCTGTGGCGGCGCACTGCATTGATGAATCCACCCGCCAAACAAAATACGGACATTCTCTCCAGCGAAGCGCATGTCTGGCTGGTTACGCCGGAGTCAATATCTGACTCCGCCATCCTGCAATACTGCCATGAAATTCTGGACCCGGATGAGCGCAGCAAAGTCGACCGGTTTTTACATCCCCGCGACAGCCACAGTTACCTGGTATCGCATGCCATGGTGCGCAGTGTTCTGTCACGCTATGCCGCCATTGCACCTTCCGACTGGCGCTTCAGTCATGGGAAGCACGGTCGTCCGGAAATCGCTTGTGAAAACCAGGCGCGACTTCGTTTCAATCTCACCCATACCAATGGACTCGCTGCCTGTATTGTCACAAACAATGATAAATGCGGCATTGATGCCGAACGCCTGAAAGACCGGACAAATCCCCTCGGTGTGGCAAAGCGCATGTTCTCCTCACACGAACATGAACAATTGCAGAAATATGAAGGGACCGCTTTCCTGAAATATTTCTACGAGCGCTGGACCCTGCGCGAAGCTTATGTCAAGGCACTTGGTATTGGCATCAGCTTCCCGACCCGCCAGCTACGCTTTAATGTAGTCAAGGAGAAGATCGACATAACTTTTGATGATGCAATTGATGACAGTGAGGACAACTGGGAATTCCGGCTGATCCAGCCTGATACGGAACACATCGTGGCACTGGCGCTACACCGTTGTGCAGGAGCAAGAAAGCGCATTTGTGTTAAGCCGTTTGATTTCAGGCCCTGAAACCAGGCATTGCGTAGCCGATGAAAACTTACAGGAAGTTAAACAGATTCAGATTCTGAACCTTGACGAAGGCCTGTTGTGCAGCCTGCAAGGTAATACTCTGCTGATTGAGTCGACTGGCCGCCTCCGCATAATCCAGGTCCTCGATCGTGGATCGGGTATTTTCCAGCTGTTCAATTAATGACACATTACTGGTTTCCTCACGATCGACCGCATTCAGACGCGCGCCTATTGTTGCGCGTACCCCGAGAATATTATCCAGTGCGTTATCGAGCTGATCGAGGCTGGCCGGGGCGGGAGCATCTGCCTCGAGATCCGTGGCAAGGTTGTACAGGGTACTGAAAACATCTTCATAACCCCCTCCCGCTGCCGGGATTTTCATAAAAACATCCATCCCTGAATCACCATCGGCAATCTGGCGTGCTGCCCCGACCTGGACAAGCCGCTGCCCCTGGTCACCCGCGTAGGAAAAATTACCTGCACCATCACCGGAAAACGGCGCCGACTGCCCCTGGAATCCTCCAAACATGAACTCACCGTTTGCATCAGTACGGTTTGCCAAACCGATGACCTCGTCCAGTATCTGACGAACCTCCTGTGCAATTCCGGCACGGACTTCCGGGCCATTTGTATCATTGAGCCCCTGCACAGTCAGTTCGCGGGCACGCTGCAACGCATCACCGACGTTGGCCAGCGAGGCGTCTTCCAGCTGCAACCGGCTGCGGACAAAATCGATATTGCGCTGATACTGACGCGTGACATCAAGTGAGTCAGACAAACCAACCAACTGTGCCGCTCCTGCCGGGTCATCGGAGGGCGTATTGATACGCTTGCCGGAAGAAAGCTGCTGTTGGGTACGAAATACCGCTGTTTGTTGCTCGAGCATGGCATCCACACCCTGACGAAACAGACTTAATGTACCAATACGCATGATTATCTCCCGACAGCTGCCAGCAAGGTCTGGAATGTGGATTCTGCCACAGAAATCACCTGTGCTATTGCAGAATAAGCCTGCTGAAAGCGGATAAGATCGGCCGCCTCCTCGTCCAGGTTAACGCCGGAAAGCGCGTCGCGTGACTCCTGGGCCTGGCTTTTCAGCGCAGCCTGGGCCTGTGAAGTGATCTCCGCACTGCGGGTACGTGCACCAAGATCGCTGATCAACTGGCCATAGGCCCCCTGGAAACTGGTATCGCCATTTTCCATGGTTTTTGCAGCCTGAAGGCCCGCCAGTAACAAGGCATTGAAATTATCACCCGAACCATTGGTATTTGCCGCGGCAACAAAGCTGTCGCCATCAGCCGGCGCCCCGTTCACAATAAAGCTTGTCCCTGCCACAGTGAACGTGCTTCCACTGTCAGTGACCGGGTCGTAGGCAAAAGAACCTGCCACGTCACCGGCATAGTTGAACTGCTGGGTGCCTGCATCGTAAGTAAAGGTGATACCGGCAACCAGTGGCGTGAATGTACTGTCGACCGCCTGCAGCCTGAATGCACCATCGCCCACATTGGTTGGCAAGCCGTTGGCATTGGTTGCCTCCCCCAGCGTTAACGGTGCAGCTGCAGCAATGTCCCCCGGGTCGCCGATCAGAAGACTCATACTGGATGAGCCTTCACGCGTCGGCTTTATCTCAAAACGATCCCCGGCAGCAGGCGCCCCGGAAACAACAAAATCCAGGCCCTGGGCATTAAACGGACTGGCCGCAGTACCGGCGCCTGTCATAGCAACCGGCAAACCGTCAATGGCACGCGAAAGATTCCAGGTTGCGCCGTCAAAGGCCAGCACGTAATCGCTGGTAGTCAGATCCTGGATATTGGCCGTATCGAAAGTCGCAACGACACTGGCAGAACCGGTATTGTTGATATGCGCAGACGTAGACGGCTGACTGACGGAAAACATATCCACGCCCATTTCACCATCCAGGTCCATACCCAGATTCTGCTGCAGATTGAACTCGGTCGAAAAGGTAACCGCTATACGGCCCAGGGCATTATCTGCAGTATTCAGTGTCTGCTCGCGAAAATCCAGAAGCGCGCCCAGTTTCCCGCCTGTGAGACTGCTGGTGATTTCTGCGGGAATACCGCCACTGACCACGGATATCTCCGAGCGACGCGCATCAAACCCGTTCCGTGTAATTTGTAACGGGGATGCGAGAAAACCGGTCACCAGTGACTGTCCACTCCCGACGAATACATTTACAGAACCGTCATCCTGTTCGAACGTACGAACTGACACCAGTCCGGACAGTTCGTTGATAAGCATGTCCCGCTTGTCCAGCAGGTCGTTGGGTGTCTGGCCGGCACCCTGCGACCGGGCATCGAGAATATTGCGGTTGGTGTCAGCAATTGCGGTGCTGAGACTGTTGATTTCATTAACCACCGTATCCAGGCCGCCGTTTATTTCGCTACGCATGGAATCCAGTTGTTGACTGAGATTCTGTATACGTCCAACCAGCGACCCGGCTTCCGACAATACCAGCTGACGTGGCGGAATCGCTGAAGGGTTATCCGCCAGATCCTGCATGGAACTGAAAAAGTTCTCCAGTCCCGCACTCAAACCGGCATCACTGTCTCCGAGCAGGTTCGAGACCCGGCTTGCATACTGGAACAGCGTGTCATACTGGGCACTGGTACTGGTGGTGTCACGCAGCCGGTCAGCTGTGAACTGGTCAAACAGGCGCGTGACACTTTCTATCTGGACGCCATTTCCCATGAAGCCCTGCCCGGTAAAACTCGGCGGACGTGTTCCAAGCTCAACGCGCTGACGGCTGTAACCTTCCGTATTGGCGTTACTGATATTGTTCCCCGTGGTCGCAATAGAGCGCTGAAACGCCTGCAGGCCCGAGGTGGCCGTACCGAGCAGTCCTACCGCCATGGTGCTGTCTCCCGAGTACCTGCTGTTTGTCTGTTCATCTCGCCTTCCTGTTTATCAGCCACGTGGCCCGGCAGCTGAAACATCAACTTCGCCGAGTGCCTCACGCAGGTGTGAACTGTCCATAATGCGGTTGATTTTCCCGGCGTAGTCGGGATCCGTGGCATATCCCGCATCGGTCAGGGCACGGGTAAATTCCGGGGCATCATCAGCCCGCTGCAGTGCATCGCTGTAGCGCGGGTTGCGTTTAAGAAATTCGATATAATCCGCGAAACTTTCTTCCGGGGAAGCATAGGCCCGGAAATGTGCGCGCTCCTTGCGCATCAATCCGTCCCTGAATTCAATGGTCTCGGTGGTTGCCCGCGCGCCCTGCCAGCCTGAGTCCGCCTTGATACCGAAAAGATTGAAGGAATTACTGCCATCCTTGCCGCGGATCATATGTTGCCCCCAGCCGGTTTCCAGTGCAGCTTGTGCAATCAGCATCTCAGGTTTGGCGCCGATTTCATCCGCTGCACGCTTTGCATGTGGCCATAACTTGTGAATAAATTCTTTCGGTGATTCCGGCACCCAGTCATCGCTCTCTCGGGTTGCATCAGGTTTTGCTGTTGTCGCTGTATGCTGCTGTACGGGAAAGCGGAAATTTTCACCGGCCCTGTCGATACTTTGTGCCGGATTCATCTGGAGCTCACCGGGTTCAAGCGAAGAATCCCCATCACCCTGTTTGCGTAACTGCTCCACCATCATATCGGCCAGGCCTATACCCTGGCCCTGGCTCATCTCGATGGAAATCTGTTTGTCAAACATGGCCTGATAGGTTTTGGTATGTTCGTTATCCAGCATGCCATCGCCAAGACTGGCATCGCGCATGCTTTTCAGCATCATCTGCAGGAACAGTGCCTCGAACTGCTCAGCAACCTTGCGCAGGGTTTCTTCGCTGTCTCCATCCGTGCGTGCGCGATTACGCAGGGTGTTAATGCCCTGGAAATCGGTATATACGTCGGTCTGAAGAATGCCCTGGGTCATTAAAACTCTCCGGCTATATCACGATCAGTTCGGCGCGCAATGCGCCGGCGCCCTTCAGGGCCTGCAGGATAGATACCAGGTCGGCCGGTGTGGCGCCAACACGGTTCACCGCGTCGACTACATCCTGTAGTGTAATACCGGTATTCAGAAGGAACATACGATCGCCTTCCATCTGCACATCAACATCACTGTTTGCAGTAACGGCAGTCGATCCTCCCGACAAGGCAGGCGGTTGGCTGACCTGAAGGGCCTGGCTGATGGTCACTACAAGTGAGCCGTGAGAAATCGCTGCGGGAAGGATGCGGACCTTTTCACCGATGACAACCGTGCCGGTACGTGAATTGATAATCACCCTGGCAGCAGCCTTGCCCGGCTGAACAATAATATTCTCCACCATTGATGCAAAAGCAACACGCTGTGCGGGGTCACCTGGGGCACTGACTTTTATCGACACGGCATCGAGTGGTTGAGCAATCCCCGGACCTACGGTTTCATTAATGGCGCGGGCAAGGCGGTTTGCGGTAGTAAAGTCGGATCGATTCAGGTTAAGTGTGATGGAATCACCACTGAGGAACGGATTCTGCACCACTCGTTCCACGGTGGCCCCGTTGGGTATACTGCCAACACTGGGAATATTCACGGTAACACTGGATCCGTCACTGCCGGAAGCGTTGAGACCACTCACCAGCAGATCCCCCTGTGCCATGGCGTATACCCGCCCGTCGGCACCCTTTAGCGGCATCATCAACAAGGTGCCGCCACGCAGGCTCTTGGCATTACCGATAGAAGATACCGTAATATCGATTGTCTGTCCTACCTTCGCAAAGGCAGGCAGGTTTGCGTGTACTGCAACCGCTGCAACATTCTTCAACTGTGCATTGGTACCCGGCGGCAGTATGATGCCGAATTGCTGCAGCATGTTCTGCAGGCTCTGAACCGTAAAAGGTGTCTGGCTGGTCTGGTCACCACTGCCATCCAGGCCGACAACCAGGCCATAACCCACCAGCTGGTTAGTACGCACACCGGCAATATGAGTAAGGTCCTTGATACGCTCGGCAAACACACTGCCAGACAGGAGTGTCAGGACAACGATCAAAATCATTCTGTGCATATTCATACCATCCAGGTCAGAAAGGCCAGATCGGGCTGTTGAAGAACTTTGCCAACCAGCCCATTTCATTGGAATCGGCAAGGAACCCCTTGCCACTATAGGTAATCCGCGCATCACCAATCAGGGTAGACTGCACCGTGTTCTGGGTACTGATGTCCTGCGGGCGCACGATGCCGGAAATCTGGATAAATTCTTCACCCTTGTTCAGGGTCAGCCACTTTTCGCCGCGAATCACCAGGTTACCGTTGGGAAGGACATTAGCGATAGTGACGGTTATGTTACCCGTCAGACTATTGCTCTGGCTTGCATCACCCTCACCCTCAAACGCATTCGAGGAACTCAGGTTTGCCGCCAGTGTGTTGTTTCGGTTGCTGTCCAGTGGAATCAGGCCCGGCACATTAAACGTCGGCGTAGCACCGAGGATCGTCGGACTTGCTATGGCCGTTTCCTGTGTTTTGTCTGTTGAAGCCTTGGCGGATTTGGATGCCGAAGTACTCTCCTGCAAAACAACTGTGATGATATCGCCCACATGACGAGCCTTTACATCTTCAAACAGGCGGACATCACGAGATGCCTGGTATATCGAACCATCGGTACTTTCCTGACTGGTATATGTCTGTGGCGGCGTCGGGCGGTAGCTGTCCCGTGGTGATGGTGCAGTCGCACACCCTCCCAGAACCAGGAGTACCAGCAATGGCAACAGAACCAACTGACGCTTTCGCGGATTTTGTGAAGATGTCATCATGTCATCCTACCTGTCAGCTCATGCTCAGAGGTTATTCGTCACATATTGCAACATGCTATCAGTCGTCTGGATCGCCTTTGAATTCATTTCATAGGCACGCTGTGTTTCGATCATATTCACCAGCTCCTCCACCACATTGACATTGGATGTCTCGAGAGCACCCTGCACCACTGACCCGATACCGTTCAATCCAGGTGTCCCGGTCGTAGGCGATCCACTGGAAGCGGTTTCAAGGAAAAGGTTCTGACCTGCAGCCTGCAAGCCTGTCGGATTGATAAAGTCAGCCAGCTGGATACTGCCAAGCTGTGTCGGCGTGGCGCTGCCGGGTGTCAGTGCCGAAACAACTCCATCGGAACCGACGGTAACGCTGGTAGCATTGCCTGGAATTGTAATTGCCGGCTGCAGGACAAGACCGCTTGAGTTAACCAGCTGCCCGGTCTCATCCAGCTTGAAGGAACCATCCCGGCTGTAGGCAATGTTACCGTCAGGCTGGAGGATCTGGAAAAATCCTCGCCCCTGGATTGCAACATCGAGACTGTTGCTGGTCTGTACGATATTACCCAGTGTGTGAATTTTCTCTGTTGCGACAGTACGCACACCGGTCCCTATCTGCAGACCGGTAGGCAAGCGGCTGTTCTGTGAGGAAAGTGCACCAACCTGGCGTACATTCTGGTATAGCATATCCTCGAACATCGCCCGATCCCGCTTGAAGCCGGTGGTGTTGACGTTCGCCAGGTTATTGGAAATCACGCTCATGCGTGTCTGTTGTGCTTCCAGTCCGGTCTTTGCGACCCATAATGCCTTGTTCATGCTAGTACCTCACTAATCTGTTTATCGCTAACCCATATTCAGCAGCTGGGTTGCCTTTTCGTCCATTTCCTTGGCTGTCGACATGATCTTTACCGACATTTCATATTGCCTGGCCATGCTGATCATGTCTGTCATGGCTTCCACACTGTTCACATTACTGTTTTCCAGTGACCCGCTTATCAGGGTGACATCTGTACTCGGTGGTGCCGTGCTGCCATCACGCATACGCAGCAAACCATCTTCACCCTTGACCAGGTCAGCGTGGGGTGGCGAAACCACCTTGATACGCGACACCTCGGCCAGTGTGGAAGGCTGCTGACCAATCGGTTTTACACTGATAGTTCCGTCACTGCCGATTTCAAGATTTTCATACTCGGGAATAAGCACCGGACCTGCAGTTCCCAGCACCGGGTGCCCTGCAGCCGTCGTCAGCTGGCCGTTGATATTGACGCGCAAACTGCCACCGCGTGTATAGGCCTCACTACCATCCGGCGCCTGTACAGCAACCCATCCGTTGCCATTCACAGCAACATCGAGGGGGCGGCCGGTAATCTGCGTTGTACCCTTTGCGCCACTGACACCAACACTCTGGTCGAGGGCAAAGGCACGGGTATCAAAACCTGCACCCTGCACCATGCGGGTACGGAAAGCCGTCATATCAGCCTGGAAACCGACGGTATTGGCATTGGCCAGATTGTTGCTGCTGATCGTCTGCCGTCCAAGTAACTGCTTGGCTCCACTGGCGGCAACAAATACGACGCGATCCATGTGCTACTCCCGTCCGCTATTAACGGATATTGATGATAGTCTGGGTGATGGTGTCCGCAGTGGTAATGACCTGGGCATTGGCCTGGAAATTACGCTGTGCGGTTATCATGTTGACCAGTTCCTCGGTGAGATCCACGTTAGAACCTTCCAGGGCACCGGACTCGATGAGTCCGGCGGAACCGGCACCCGGACCACCGACCAGTGGTGCACCGGAGTCGAAAGTTTCCGCCCAACTGGTATCACCCAGCTGACGCAGACCCTGCGGATTATTGAAGGTTGCTATTGCAATCTGACCCAGTGTACGTGACTGCCCATTGGTGAAGCGCGAGGTAATGATTCCGGTATCACTGATATCGATACCGCTCAGGCGCCCGGTTGCGAAGCCATCCTGCACCAGTGCATTAACACTGAAAGGACTGCCAAACTGGGAAGTGTTGTTGTAATCAACATTCACTGTCATAGCTGCAGCACCGCCGGAAGGCGTAAATGTCATGCTGGTCGGGGAGCCGCTTGTAATAGCACCTGTTGAATCAAAATTAATAGTTTCACCGGCTGGCGCACCAGCATTCACCTGAGCACCGTCAACAAACTGGAAGGCATCCCAGGTGTTGTCCGCTGTCTTGCGGAAGTACATGGTATTGAGGTGCGGCGAACCCAGGCTGTCGAAAACCGTCAATGACGTCGAGTTGTTGTAGGAGCTTGCATTGGTCGGATCAAAGGGCGCCGTCGGTGCGACTGCGGAAGCATCCAGGTTGGCCTGCACATCGATCGCGGTGGTTGCTGCCGGGGCGATATCCGAGCGATCCAGCTGCAACGGTCCGGTGGCACCGGTAATATTTCCGCTGTTATCAGCCTGGAAGATTGTCAATTGCTGCTGCTGGTTATTGACGACAAAGCCATCACGGTCAACGCCCAGTGCGCCGGCACGTGTGTAATTGTTAATGCCGTTATCGTTCATGATCAGGAAGCCCTGACCACTGATTGCCAGGTCCAGGTTATTGTCGGTGAAACCGATGTTGCCCTGGGTAAACTGCTGTGAAACCGAAGACACCCTGACACCGGTGCCAATCGCGTTGGATGCAACGCCCAGGTTCGAGGTTGCAAAAATATCCGCAAATTCGGCACGCGATTCCTTGAAGCCTGTTGTGCCGGCATTGGCAACGTTGTTACCAATAATGCGTAACTCCGAGGATGCTGCGTTTAAACCACTTAGTGCTGTACGAAACGGCATGATGTCTCTCCTTCAGCCAATCGGTTACAGGATCTGCCGGACTTCGTTGAAGTCCATCGACCCGATACCATCAAGATCCAGCAACAGCCCACCGCTGTTGCTTAATGTGACACTTCTGACTTCTGAAGCCAGCAGTGTTTCAACCGCTTCGTTGCGGCCATCAACACTGGCTTCAGCAGACACAAAATAATTACCCGGTGTAGCGTACTGGCCATCGTCGCGCAGTCCGTCCCACTGGAACTCGACATCACCGGCAGCCTGCGATCCCAGGTTGATACGACGAACCACCTGGCCCGCCTGGTCAAAGACGCTTACGGTCACATCACTACTGGCTGCAGGTATCTGTGCTGTACCACGAATAGTTCCACCCTGATCCAGTGAGGCTACCCCGGTCGGGGCGAGTACGGACCTGCCGATCAGATTGGAAGCCTGTAATGCCTGATTCGATACCAGTGATGAACTCAGTTCTTCAAACCCGGTATTCAGATTGCCAATACCTTCTACGGTGGAGAACTGGGCGATCTGCGCCAGGAAGTCACCATTCTCCATTGGCTTGAACGGGTCCTGGTTCTGTAACTGGGTCGTCATCAGTTTCAGGAATTCTTCCTGACCAAGTTCCTTGCGGGTGCTTTCCTTGTTCAGGTCCTGCACAGACCTGAACTCAACCCCTGGTATTCCATTCTGTGAATCAATCATCGGATTGTCCTGTGTGCTGTCTTTTCAGTTACTGACCAAGCCGCAGCGTCGCCATCATCAGCTGCTTGGATGTATTCAGTACCTCGACGTTGCTCTGGTAGGCGCGCGAGGCGGAAATCATGTTTGCCATTTCATCCACAACGTTGACATTCGGGAGAAAGACATAACCTTCCTCATTTGCCATGGGGTGCTCAGGCTGGTAACGCGTTTCAAGCGGTGTTGTACTGTCTACGACACCCTTTACCTCGACACCGAAGCTGACATTGTCGCCCTGCAATGACTGCATCATTGCGGCAAATACCGGGTTCTTGGCACGGTAGGTAGTAGCTTCGCTGCTACCGATACTCTGGGCGTTTGCCAGGTTGCTGGCTGTAGTGTTCAGTCGCAGCGACTCGGCGCTCATGGCCGAACCGGAAATACTAAAGATATTAAACAGGGACATTTATCATTCTCCCTTGATGGCCAGTTTCAGGCTGGTGAATTTACCGCCAAGAAAAGTCAGTGTTGACTGGTAACGGATAGCATTTTCGGTAAACCGGGCTTTCTCCTGCTGGGAATCGACGGTATTACCATCAAGCGACGGTTGTAGTGGTGTGCGATAGAGTATTTCCGGACCAGACATAGTGCTGCCGGCATCAGCAATGTGATTGCCGCGTGTTGTTTTGAGGGCCATCTGCTCTCCACCGGCCTGCGCAAGCGCAGCCCTGAAATCTATATCCCGCGCCTTGTAGCCAGGGGTATTGGCATTTGCAATATTGGATGCCAGAAGACTGGAACGCTTGCCGTACACCGAAAGGTGCTCAGGCATGATTCCGATTGCTTTGTCGATGATGTTCGGCATTCTCGCTGTTCCTGCAATATCGTCTTTGCAGGAACTACAGCAACAGCTGTGCCAAACAGAACTTGGGACGGGGAATCAAAGACTTGCGTGGGTTTTGGCCTTTCCGTACGGTTGCCGGCGGCAATCACTGACCGCCAGGGCGGCAAAGCCTGGCGGCACCAGCAATTACTTTTTCCGGTACACCGTACCTGAGGGGCAGCGAACCATTTCGAAAGCATCCGAGTACTGTGAAATGGATTCAGAGGCACCAAGGAAAAGGTACCCCCCTGGATTCAGTGCACCTGCCATGCGAGACAGGATGTCCTTCTTGGAGTCACCGGAAAAATAGATCAGGACATTGCGGCAGAAAACAATATCGAACTTGCCCAGCGAGCTGTAACTGCCTTGCAGATTAACCAGCGTGAATTGCACTCGCTGGCGGATTTCCCTGCGAACCTGCCAACGTTCTTCCCAATGAGAGGCATCGCGCTCGAAATAACGCTGCTTCATATCATTATCCAGACCACGGGCAAGCTGCATAGTATCGTAGTAAGCTGCCTTTGCCTCTTCAAGGACAGCGGTAGAAATATCTGTCGCCATGATTTTCACATCGGACAGTGCAGCGGTATTTCGCGACAGGTACTGCTGAACCGCCATACTGATCGAGTAGGGCTCCTGCCCGGTTGAACAGGCGGCAGACCAGATACGCACATTCCTCGTGCGTCGTTCCGACAGGTCCGGGAGAACTGTCTCTTCCAGAATCGTGAAAGGATGCCTGTCACGGAACCAGAAGGTTTCGTTGGTCGTCATGGCCTCTATCACACGCTCGCGCAGCACACCCCCCTGCCGCTCCGCGCGTAGCTTTATGACCAGTTCGCCAAGTCCGCCCTGCGCATTCTCACGAACCAGTTTTCCCAGCCGGCTCTGTACAAGGTAATGCTTGTTTTCACCCAGCAATATACCACACGCGTCTTCCAGAAAACGGCGGAATTCTTCATATTCGCTGGGCCTGATACTCGACAGTGGCAAACGTAATTTCCCTGTTTCGTCACTAGTCGGACACGCGTACTCCCGTGCCCGTGTTGTTATTATAAACCTGCTCTAGCAGGCTGTTTTTTCGTCACGCCACAACTTGAGCCGGTTAAGCACTGTCTTGGCGAGTACATCGGGCTGGAACTTGGCTATGAAATCATTGGCACCGACCTTCTCGACCATGGCATTGTTAAAAACACCACTCAGAGAGGTATGTAACAAGATATGTAAATTTTCAAGACGTGGATCCCTGCGCACTTCGGTTGTAAACGTATACCCGTCCATCTCAGGCATCTCGATGTCAGAGATCACCATAAAGATCCGTTCGTGCAGCGGTATATCCACTTCATCGCCTGCCCACTGCTGCAACTGTTCCAGAGCCCGCTTACCATCCATGGCCAGCACACACTCTATACCGAGCTTGTCGAGTGTCCGTTTGATCTGGTTACGCGCAACCGAAGAATCATCTGCGACCAGTACAACTGGTTTGCGTTCATCATCCTGGTTTTCTGCTTCCTCGATAAACTCCTGCGAGACTTCCTCGTTCCAGCCGATCACTTCTGCAAGCACTTTTTCGACATCGATAATCTCGACCAGCTCACCTTCTACCCTGGTCACTGCTGTCAGGTAGTTATCATCACCGATTCCCTGCGGCGGTGGCAAAATTTCTGACCAGTTCATATTTACAATGCGATCAACACCACCGACCAGGAAGCCCTGTACATACTGATTATATTCTGTAACTACGACGAAATTTTCCTCAGGATTTTCCACTCCTGCGCCACCTACGGCCCGATCGAGATCCATCACAGTGATCGTGCGACCCCGCATATTGGCAATTCCACGCACTACTGAGTGTGAATCCGGAATACTGGTCAGGTGTGGACACTGAATGACTTCCTGGACCTTGAACACGTTGATTCCGAACAACTGCTTTCCCGCAAGGCGGAACAACAGTAATTCCAGCCGATTATGCCCAGCCAGCTGGGTACGCAGATCAACATTAGCCAAAACACCGCTCATGGTGCTCACTCCCTTGTATACAGTGACATATTCTCGAACGGGCTATCGGCGACAGGCTGTGAAGCTTGACTGGAATAACACATGGCACACGAATTGCAATTCCACGCTATAACACTCGAACAGAGAATGGGGAATACCATGAACCGATCAGATTTCATCCGGGTTTTCATGCTGTTGGCTATTAGTGCATTACACAGCCCGGTCATCCTGGCCGGACAACCGGCAACTGCGTGGCAAGACCGTGCCGCTATCCGCACCACGGCGGAAAGCTACCTGCAGGCCATTACACGTGAACAGCACAATGCACGCACCGAAATCCATCTTGGGCAACTCGATCCGCGCCTGCGTCTGAAAGCCTGCCATTCACCGCTGGAAAGTTACACGCCATCCGGCAGCCGGCCAACCGGCAACACCACTGTAGGGGTACGCTGTCCGGACGAAGCTGGATGGAATATCTATATATCTGCACGCATTGATGTTTTCGCCCCGGTACTGGTTGCTCGCCAACCCCTTGTGCGTGGTGCCAGAGTACAGGCCTCCGACCTGGAATACCGGGAACGCAACCTGGCCAACCTGAACTACGGCTACTATACCGATACCGGCGCTGTCGACGGCATGGTCATCAAGCGCATGGTGTCTGCAGCGGACGTGATCACACCACAGATGGTAGAAGCACCGAAGCTGGTACGACGTGGCGAACAGGTCATTGTAGTGGCAGAATCGGGCAATCTGAGCATCCGCAGCAGCGGTAAGGCGCTCAACGATGGTAAATCCGGCGATGTTGTCCGTATCGAGGCAGCTGGCTCTCGACGGATCGTTGATGGTATTGTTGTTTCACAGGGCGTCGTAAAAGTGACGCTTTAGTGACAGCCCCGCAAAAAGCGCCTAAAGTTATTGAAGTAACGGGCGATATTGGGTCTGTAACAGTGTGAAATAACGAATGAGGATCCAGAAATGGAGATAGATAACAGCCGAGTAGCAACGCTGGTGACATCGGACAGCGGGCAAGGTAAACCGGTTGAAAAACAGGATAACAGTCAGTCCGGCCCGGCATCCGGTAAAGCCAGCACCGGCAGTTCAACCGCCGACAGCGTCAATCTGACGGGGCAGGCACGGCAACTGCAGATGTTAGAAGCGCAGATTGCCAGAGAACCGGTGGTCGACACCCAGCGTGTCCAGGCCGTCCATGCGGCAGTTGAAAACGGGACCTTTACCATTAACCCGGAACGCATTGCAGACAAGATGATCAGCCTTGAGCAGGCACTCACCGATATGAGGTAGGAACTATGCACAGCGAAGGGAATCGACATCCACTGGAAACCACATTGGCGCAGGAAGTCGAGTGCAGCCGGCAACTGATGGGGTGCCTGGATTCCGAGCGTAGCGCGCTGATTGAACGTGATCTGGATGCGCTTGAAACGACCACGCAGCAAAAACTGGACTGCAGCCAGCAACTTGAGCAACTTGAAACCCGGCGTGGCTCGCTGGTTGAATCACTGGGTTTCGAAAATACCCCCGACAGCCTGCAGCGCTGTTTTAAAACACTTCCCTGCGCCGAACGACTCTCCACCCTGTGGCAGCAAGTCCTGGGCAATATAGAATCCTGCCGGGCCACCAACCTCAGCAACGGAAGTATCCTGGAATCCGGACGCCAGCACGTTGAACAGGCGCTTTGCATTCTGCGCGGACAGACCGGTGCCCCGTCTGTCTATGCACAGGACGGCGAAACACGGGCAAATCTCGGCCAACGGGAACTCGGAAAAGTCTGACCTGGCACTCAAGACAGCCGGCCCCGGGCCGATTATATCCCCTATAAGGATAATCACTACACATACCAATTAAAGAACCGGCGCCGGCAACCGGCGGCGTGGTACGGGGCCAATGCCAGCGACACTGACACATGCACTTCAGGGGGAAGCGCACAACAGCGGTGAAGAAACTGTCACCAGCCGTTGCATGATTATCGCCACCCTGCACCAGCTCAAGGCAGAACACGAACTGCTCAGTGTGCGCGTGTCCGGCTGCCCCGACACCGCAAGCAGCGCGATTCTCGGCATCAAGGAAGACCAGGACTGTTACTACCTGGATGAACTCAATCTGCCAATATCCCACAAGGCATTCCTGAAGAAACGTAAAGCGGTCATTCATTGCCGGCTGCAGGGTATGGAGGTGCGTATCCCTTGCAAACTGCTCAAGGCGAGCAGCGACAAGGGTATTGCGCTGTACAAAATCGGCCTGCCGAAGCGCATTGTCCGAATACAACGGCGCGAACACTTCCGCCTGCGCCTGAATGCCGGACTAGTGATACCTGTTACCGTCCCGCGCCTTGAAGGACATTGTGCATCGGGAGAGGCCTTCGACCTGTCTGCCGGAGGTGTAGGTGCGTTCATACACACAAGCGATGTCCCCAGCCGCGGCCAGATCCTTTCCGAAGTGGCTATTGCCCTGCCGCAAGCTCCGTCTTTCAAGACAAGTATAGAAATTCGCTTTGCACGGGTTGACGAAATACACCATTCACTCAGAATCGGTGGCCGCTTCGTCAGCCTGGACAAAAACCAGGAACGCATCATCGCTCACTTTCTCGCCGAACAACAACGCAAGCGAAGGCGTCACAACCCCGTCTGAACCGGTTGCGGCAACGCGGTCAGGATTGTAAATGCAGGCCAGTACGGTAAGATAGACTTCCCGTATGGGGCCGTAGCTCAGCTGGGAGAGCGTCGCGTTCGCAATGCTATTCCCCTCTTTCCCCAAGCTTTTAATTCTTCTCTTTTATTTCGTTTTCATCCTATTATTACAGCATAGAGTCCGAGTTATTCGTTAATGTCTCATCACCCCCGTTCACACCTGTTTTTGAAAATATTGTGCGTGAATTGTGCGTGAGGCGCTGTTATTTCCCAAATTAAACCCGCCCGATCCGCCTGATTTCAACCAAGCTCAGGTCTTTGCTTTCACGCAGGGCCTTGATCGCAGTATCCACATCGAATTTGATGTCGTCTTTCATGTATCACTCCTCCTGATACCAGTTTAGTGGGATGACACAGATTTCTGGGGCCACCTCTTTACATTGTTCGAAAATTGTATCCGCTTATCCTGGCCGATTTGAGTGACGCTGCGACAGCAGCTTGACATAGGAGCGTCAACAGCCCAATGGAACGGTTCTTCCGGAGTCTGAAAAGTGAATGGATACCGGAAACCGGTTATCGATCGTTCGAAGAAGCAAAACGAGGAATTACGGACTACGTACTCGGTTATTACAGCTGCTTCAGGCCGCACGCACACAATGATGGCTTGCCACCGGTGATGGCCGAACAGCAGTACTGGAATGCCCAGAAAGCCGTGGCCAAAATAACTTGACCGCTACAAATCGGGAGGTACGTCGGGTGACCGGATCAAACCAGTATTCCGTCATAACATTGTATGGTTATATGGCGATGGCGTGGTTATATTTTCACTTACCTATAACCGACACAACCGAGGGATACTCGCCGAACAAATGCAAACCATTTCAGGGCTTTTTACGAACTGATTTACATTGAACCAATACAGAAATAATTTTGTTGATTTAAATCACGGCGCTAGGACTCTGGCTACTGCGTTTCAACAAGCAAGCCAGGATTCAGAAGCTAACCATACACTACATACTATTTCAATCGCTTTCTAACGAATGGCAGTAATAGAATTGCAAGAAGAAAAAATACTGCCCCTGTTACTTTTCCATTAAAAAGTATCAATACTGCATTAGAACCACCAACAAATAATAGAAGAACAAAAATTATTACATAAATTGAGAATGCTAAAGCCCCAGAGGCAAATAGCACCTTTATCACGCGCAATATTTTAATATCTTCTGCGTCATCGTGAAACAGCCTTTCCAAATATTTGCACCCTTTTCTACTAAATCCCAGCCAAGTAGAAATCCCTAATACACTTACAGATATAAGATTAACAACGAAAAATACTAGAACATCCGTACTTGTCAGTCCGATTGGCGAAGTTTTGAATGACCATATCAACGATGCATAAAATAAAATAAACGCCACGCTCAGAATAGATATATATTTCGCCACTGCTGAAGTAATTCTAAGAGTCCTCAGCATAGATCCGAATAACGACAAATCCTTATTTTTGGCAATCATCGCAGTCCTCAATTTTATACTCAATTACGGTGCATGTTCCCATTACACCCGAAGCCCCAAGGTTTAGCCCAAACGTAAATCCACTATCATTGGCATAAGCACTCCCACATTGAATTTTAGAAGCTGAATAACCAATCCCTATAACTAATCCGGCACCCACAGATCCGAAAGTACCGTTAAATACAGAAGGGTCTATATCTCCAACAAAATTGAAATCATCAAATTCTATATCCCCTCCTTCACCTCCCGGTATTTTCTTCGGGCTTCCCTTAATTCCGACACCTAAGCCAGGGCCGACGCCAGTCGCTTTAACAAACGCTTTTTTTCCATTCACACATTCTGACTCAACATCAATAAGTGCACCACCTGACCCAATACCAACAATAAATTCCCCCTCAATAATAGTCCCCGTCCATTTATACAAACCTAATGGATCGATATATTGAACTGGATTAGCATCTACGTAAAGGTATGAATTCAAGCCGCCATCCAACCCGATAGGGTCACTGGTTAAGTAACGCCCAGTATCCGGGGAATAGTATCTTTGCAAGTTGTAGTGAAGTCCCGTTTCACTATCGAAGTACTGACCCGGGAAACGCATGTTAAAAGCTACTATGTTTGTGTCCCCATCCACATCATCATTAACGCTAGCTTTTCCAAAACTCTCATTATCCGCTTTCCACACAGTCTGCTTGCTGCTATTGGTCAGAAACTTCGGCGTATCCAGATTGTCGCTGTGTACATCATAAATACCGTTAGCATCCTGCATCTGGATTGGTGTGAACTGGTTCGGCAGATAAGCATAACGCGTTTGCTGACTACCTATGTTGCTGTATTCCATCATCAGGCTCGTCCTGTCCCATAGATACCAAGTGGTGATTCCGTTTACAGTCTTGTTGATGCGCCGCCCCTGTGGATCGTATTGATAACTGGCGGTGGTGCTGTTGCCCGGGTTGCTGTACCCAGCCAGGCGATTATCGTGATCGTAGTTGAAGACCTCTCCGGAGCTCGTGGTGATAGGGTTACCATCGGCATCGAAGCTGTAGCTCGTTACTCCGGGTGATGTGAGCATCCTGTTGTTGGCGTCATAGTCATACAGCAAGGCATCAATGGGATCCTCCCGGTTACCAGCCTTATCGTAGCCAAAACTCTCGGCCGTGGGGATGCCCAAACCTGCTGGGTGGGTGGCGCTAGTCAAGCGGTTAACATTGTCATAACCATAATCATGCAGTCCGGATGCATCCGTCATTGTGTCGACATTGCGGACATTGTCGTGAGTGTAAACCCACTGCTCTAACGTGGGCACCCCATCATTGATCGAGATATCCCGGACCGGACCATTGTCAGCGAACAGGATATTAGTGGTGAGGCCTGATGGAGTGACTAGCTGTTTCAGCCGGTCATTTTTATCGTAATCAATACTACTGAATGTTTGTGTCCCGGGTAATACGACACTAACTAAGTGATTCAGTTTGTTTCGAGTATACTGATGGGCATAAGTACCACCACTATCGATTAGCGTAAAAGCATCGCGATTACCGTACCGGTCATAGTCATCGTCAAGGGTTATGGTCCCACCTGGATATAGCAACAGACTAGTAACATCTGCACGATTCAAAGCGTCGTAGGTATAACTGTAGAGTGGCGTGGAGCCGAGGTAGGTATCGGTGATGTTCTGGATATTTCCAGTGTTGTAGTATTGATAGGTGATGGTACGATCAACCGCGGTGGTTACATTGTCGGCGTAATACTTAATATCATTGACCGGACCCCACTCATTGTAGGTGTAGTCTATCTTTTGACCCCGAGCGTTGAGCAGATAGTCCAGCCGGTCACGGTCGTCATAGAAATACTGGATGCTTTGCAATAGTGGTCTGGTCTCTCTCGTCTTGCGAGACAAACTATCGTAGCTATATGATGTTGTGTTCAACTCTCCGTCTGTGACTGAAATCAGATTATCAGCCGCATCGTAGCCAAACAAAGTCTGGATGTTAGGGGTGATACCCAGTTCGTCACGCTGGATGATGCGTCCGATATCATCGTAGGTATTTCGGGTCTCATTCGAATTGGCATCGATGATAGAGATGCTGTGGTTGGTGGCATCATAGGTGTAACTTGTTATATTGAGCAGCGGATCAGTCACAGTCTTCAGGTTGCCCGCTTCATCATAAGCATATGTCCAGGTTTTGTTCTCACCATCGGTTTGGGTGGTTTTTCGGCCCTCACTGTCGTAGGTGTAGGACTCAATCGTGATGAACTGAGCACTGTCATCCTTACGCTGAAGATTAGCTAACCGGTTATTCGCATTGTAATTCAGCTTGACAATCTGTCCTTCACCATCGGCGACCGTTCTTCCTACCTCAATTTGTTGTAAACGGTCATTCGCGTAGGTGTAGATCGTCTCTTCCAGTAGTGCATTGGTCTGCTTTGTTAATCGTAAACGGTTGTCGTATTCAAACTGTGTCCGGTTGTTGTTTGCATCCCAGATATCGGAAATGCTGCCTTTGGCATCATAGCCATATCGAGTGATATCGAATGGGCTTTCCGCACCTGATATCTCATGATAGATCTTTGTCACAAACTGACTACCATTCTCATAGAGCAGCACGCGTTTATGTCCATCGGGATACACAATCGTTGCAGACCGATTAAGCGTATCGTAGGTATAGGTTGTGGTCTGATAACTGACGCCGTCGTCTTTCAGGCGCTTGATTTCTTTGATGGTCGTCGGAAGGTTGTTTCCATCTCGATAAAAGGTGAAATCTGTCTGAAATACTTTGGGATCAAGGCTAGAGATGACACTGGTGGATGATAGCTTGCCGGTATCATAGCTCCAGGTTTTTGTGATTATTTCGCCACTGTCAAGTGTGACAACTTCGGCCGTGCGATTCCCCAGGCTGTCATAGGTGTAGTCGATGGTTTTTTGCAAGACGCGTGCGGGTACCGCCTTAGTACCCTGGTTGTGGTAGATACGCGTGACATCGGGAAATCCTGCCGCATCATAGTCGTACTCAAACCAGTTACCCATACCGTCTTCAAAACGGGAGGTGCGCCGGCTGACCGGATCAAACCAGTATTCTGTCAAAACATTGTATGGGTTTAGTCCTGCCGAATCCGTTACGGTTTTAGTGACCTGTGTCTGCTGGTTGTTTATAACGTAGGTGATCACGCGCAAGGTATTGCCATGTGTTTGCGTGGCAATACGATCCTCCACATCGTAGGTCATTACATACGGAATGGCCGCACTGCCTTCCTGAACGGTGGTAATATTGTGCAAGTCCTGAAGATTGGACTGTGCATCTCGGTCATCATAGATATAGGCAGAGGTATGGCTCTCCAGACCATTGACCTGCGTCAGGTTCCCAATCGTCAGCCCTCCGGTAGTGACGTCGTGCACATAGCCGATCTGTCGGCTGTTGTTGTCGGTCACCGTGGCGACACGTCCGGTGTTCACATCGTAGGTAAACGTCAGCGCATTCCCGGTCAGGGTACCATCTACCGTTTGTTCTTCGACTTTGGTTAGCTGGTAGTGGTACCCAACCACCATCGGTTGTGTGGGATCGACCGCATAAGGTGAGGTGCCGGTTAGCGGCATTTTACCGGCAGGGTTATACGTCATGACTAAGCGGTGACCGTCCCGGTTTTCTTTTGCCGTCAACCGTCCCTGGGCGTCATAGTAATCCTTAACTGCATCCTGGTGTTCGAACACAAAGGCCCCGTTGGGCAACCCCTGTAAGGTTCCAAGCAGTGTGCCGGTTTCACCTTGATAAGCGTTACCTGTCAAGACAAAACGATCCTTGCGACCACAGTTGTAGCGAATCACTATTGAGTTATCAGGATATTCAAACAACCTTTGATCGAAGTTGAACGACCAGCCATAGCCCAATGTACTGTCGTACGTTGCGCGGCTGTCGTAACGCCGCTCGAGGCGAATCGGGTAAAGACCATTGACAACAACATCTAAACGCCGAAATCGTTCGGCACCATCATAAAGACTTATGGGGCCTCCTTCGGCGCCTTTCATTCCTTTACATTCGGTGTTCCCCTCATCTTTCTCGGCGGCGTCATCTTTATTTTCATCACCCGCCCCGTTTTGCAAAGGTGGCTGCGAAGCTGTCGGTTGTGTCGGCAACCCCGCTCCTGGGCTACCACTACCCCCAAAGTCATCCGCAGTAGCCACTCCGACGACAGAAATCCACCCGGATGGTTCAATCTGCAAAACCCACAGCGTAAAACTTAAACAGATCCCCAGCGCAATACTGAGCAGCTTGTGCCTCGGTTGTTTGTTCAACAGGGTATCGCTTTTATAATTTTGCATGTGCAATAAGCTCCTGGCTATTGGCCTGGACTGACCAGAGATCGGACAGTGTTGTAATGCGCATCGGCACCTGCCTCATCACCAAGGCCGAACAGCGCATTCCCCAGCGAGGTATGCGCCTCAACATTATTCGGGTCAACGGCAACGACCTGCTGAAAAGCCTCTTTCGCGGCGACCAGATTGCCCGATTGCATGTTCAGTCGACCCCGTAGCAACAAGCCTCGAATATGCGTGCTATTGATGGCTAGTACCTCATTAACCTGATCAGTCGCTCTTGGGTACTGCCTTTTAACGAAATAGCAGTATGCCAGACCAACTTTTGCATCGGGTGATTGAGGGTCATCTTGCAAGCTTTGCTGATAGAGTTGGGTAGCTTGATCGATATTCTGATTTTTATACGCCAGATTCGCTTCTTCAAGCGTAGAAGCCGCATACGCGTTTGAAGCAATCACAACCTGCGTAAGCAGGATGGCAGCAAGATACATTGTTTTCGTTCGCATCATGGCACCTTGGACGTTCTGGGGTGCTGAACAATAATCTTGCGGGTGGCCAGGCCAAAGTTTCCTTCATAACCTCGAAGGTTGACGCTGAGGAAGTGCTCTCCGTTATTCAGGTGCGTGGTATCTAACATCCACGCCATCGGCAGAAAACCCACCTCATTCTCAAAGGTAAACTGGCCATCAATGTAGAATACTGTTTCCGAACGGCGATTGAGCGCAATGGTGCGATGTTTCTCATCCACATCTAACATAACAGGAATGTGGCCGGTGACAATAGGAACGCCGTGCTTGTCGGTCTTTAGTCCCTCTGGCAAGTTAAGATTGACCAGATAATCGCCACGCGTCTCCGCTGACTGTTGTTGTGCAGCAATCATCCGTTTCACAGGTTTTTTCTTGACCTTGCGGCTCTCGGATGGCCATGTCATCGCTCTGATGAATGACACTTGATTCGGCTCGGGCCCGACCAGGATAGTATTCTGGCTAAGCGTGTAGGCACGCATACTGACCACCAACTTCGGGTGTTTTGACAGATCAAGTTCGCCGGAGGCATCTTTACCATCCCAGCGCTCAATGTGACTCCCTGCCTGCCGAGGCACCCAATTACGGATGGTCGCCATCAACGGTCCATGATTTTCAAGACCCACACGAATCAGGACTCTGGACGGTTTATCGAGGCTGTATTCGAACTGCATCTTGTCCGAATTCCAGAGAATCTTGCTGCGTACCGTTTCGCCGCCAGTCAAATCGCTCAAATCATGCTCAACGGTCGTATTTGCCGTGAGGGTGTACCGATAGGCTTCAGCGGGTACGGTATGCCCTGCTTCGTCTTGTCCTGACCACGGGATAGTTTGCTCGCCAGCTGCAAGATCCTTGCGCGCAATGCGGCGCACTAACTTATCTCGGTCATCGAACACTTTGAGTTCAACATCAGCCTTCTCAGACAATGCGAAGTTGATGTTGGTGAACTTCCCTTTTGTCGGAATAAACTGCGCTGGCGCATGGGAGACGCGCTCAATTTCGAGCGCATAGACGCCCATAGATGTCGCTGAAAAGACGACCGCAGCAATGAGGGCAGAAACAGATTTCATCATTCCTCCGGCCCGCCTGCTGACCACACCGGAAATCTTGCACCGACTTTTTCATGTGTCAGCTGTACTGCTTCACTGTTGCTGATTGGTTTCATCCAGATATTCATCACCCCGCTTCGCGATGATTCAAAGACAATGGCCTTGCCATCCGGTGACCAGGAAGGCCGTGCATCAATGGATTCATGTTGGGTAAGCTGACGGTTACTTCCGTCACTTTGCTTTATCCAGATTTCATAATTACCGGTCTGGTTATTGGAAAAAGCCATGGCATTATCGTTCGCAAAAGCCATATCAAAGTGGTACAGCTTTCCTGCGGTCAGCTTTTCTATCCGTTTACTGGCGCGTTCAACCCGCCACACATCGTGTGACTGATCGCCCTCGCCGGATAAAAAGTACACGGCTTTTCCATCCCTGGACCATACTGGCTCGTGTTGAAGCCCTTTCATCGCAGTGAGTTTTTTAAGGCCGCTTCCATCTTCCTTAACCAGCCAGATATGGTTGTTATCGATACTTCCCGCTACGCTGAGTGAAAAGGCAATAGACAGGCCATCTGGCGAAACCACAGCATCGACCGTGCCCTTGATCGGCAACTCCAGAATGGTTTCTTGCTTTGTCTGAACGTTGACCTTGCGTATCTGTCCTTGACTACCATTGACTAGAAGGTGTGTCCCGTCGGGATACCAACTGATGTGGCTCTTGTCGAACGGTGTATGGGTAATCTGCTGGGGATCTGTTCCATCGGCCTGCATCGTCCACACCTGCCAAAAGTTTTTACTGTGTGCCAGGTAGGCGATTTTCTCGTTCGCTGAAAATACTTTCAGCGGTAACAACAGCAACAGTAATACCGCGATGCGTAAAGGCGTGTGGATTCGTTTAGGCTTCAAGGGCATTTTATTGATCACTAATGGTACAACGTCACTGCGCCACGGTAGATTGACGTCAAGCCCGTCACCACGCTGGTCGCTTCAATGGTGAAGGTATACGTGCCTTCAGTTTCCACCAGAATGTTATTGGTATCCGGGACAGGCACAGAATCGTCATAACCCTTCCAGATCGCCGTGTGTGTTTGTGCCACACCCGGTGAAACTTCTGCCGATAGCGTGGCGGCGTTGACCAGAATTTGTGCCGACGGGTCATTGGCGTCAGATATGCCCGGCGGTAGCAGTTTTACACTCACCACAGAATCCTGATCAAGCTGGAATCGTATTTGTGTTTGCTCCTCGTAGCTGTGCGTGACGATGTATGGGTTTGACTTTACTTCGATATTGGGTGCCGTGTTCTCACCTGAAATAAAGGGGGTCGTTCCCTTTACGAGAATTGTGTTGATGGGTAACGGTATGGGCGCAGCAGCATAGAAACCGTAGGTATTACCGGAAAATGGATTGCCAGAAGGATCATAGCCATCCCAGTAAGCGATCTGGAGGCCTCCCTCAAACGGGACACCGTCCAGTGCCTTGAAGCCATCGGTTGAGGTTCCCTCACAAAACGTTTGTGCATTTGTACCCGAAATACAAAGTGTCACTCGGCTCAGCCCTAGCAGGGTTACATTGTTATTCCAAAATTCATTTCGAATGGGATCAAAGCTAGTGTTGAAGTCTCCAATTATGCCGCCAAACGCGTTCTGATAAGAAACTGGCGTGACGCTCTGTAACTCGGGGCCGGTAAGCGCAGCAAGCGTATAAACATATGCCTCGTCGGGCACATAGTTCCCGATGTCATCTTTCCCATCCCATGCAAGGGTATTGCTGGTAGATGCGCCGTAGACTTGTTGAAGCGTACGAACGACTTGCCCGGTTCGCTCATCGGATATTGTGTACGTGACCGTGGTAGAGGGCAGTAATACACTAAACGATACCGACGCCATTTCATCAAAGGCTGGTCTTATGGTTGTTGTAGCAACAGCTGACACATTGTAGAGCAGGCTATTCTGAACGCCGATAGTGACGACATCGGTACTACTACTCCCAGCCAGATCATTTACCGTGACTCGAACTGAGTAAAGACCATTGGGTATCTGAAGGCCACTGGTATCTGCAATAGCCCAGTTAGCCAGTACACCGGAAGACACATTCTTGTTCTGTATATTTGAAATAACCACCCATGAGGACGGTGCAGAGCCAACCCCATACTCAATCTGATAACTACTCGGGTTGGTGTCTGCGGCACTGCCCGTAATCGGGATACTCAGCACACTCTGGTAGGTCGCATTCTGAAGCGCATAGTCAAGATCAGCCACTGGTACCGTGTTATCCACGGTTATCGTGAAATTATGGCTCCCAACTAAGCTCAAACCGCTGCTACTGGATGTAGCATTAATCGACACCGAATACCGACCATCAGGAAGTACCACGGCACTGTTGTCGCGACCGTCCCAGTTCGCCAGAACCGTCGTGCCTGACCCGTTAAAGGTACGGGCTATCCCGGTGCCACCACTGATGTTAACTGACCAATTGGCCGCTTCACTGAGTGTGGCGCTGACAGTACTGCTGTCTTTGATCCCAGGGCTGATTGAAGGGGAAATATAGGTTTCTGTTACCGTCAACCCCGTAATGACAGGACCTGCCGATATTCCAGTCTGTGGGCTGCTGAAGTCTACAGCCGATGCTGGCGTATCACCGGCATTCACCAGTATCTGGTTTCCTAGAACAGGTGTTGCATCACCCCACCAGTTATTTGTAACGTCCAGCACCACACTGCTACTGGAGCCATATCCCGTAACATATAACCCCGCCGTAGCATTTCCGTAGAGATTGTTTCCGCTGACCACCGGTTGTGGGTTGGTAGCATCCAGGCCGGTACCGGTCACTTGCACACCGTAATTGGTATTGGCTGCCAAGGTGTTCCCACTGACAACCGGGTTTGCATTATCGCCCCGTATAAGGATGCCAATCACATTTTCCTGAATGACATTGTTCTGTACCAGCGGGGAGGCCGAAGAGATATCAATACCATACAGGTTGTTCCGAAGTGTATTCCCATCGATTAGTGGCGATGACTGGTCAACAAGAATTCCGCTGCCGGTTTGATCAAAATTGTTAATGACGTTGTTGGTAATCGAGCCTGTTGAGCCACCGCTAAAACTAATACCACTAACGCTGTAATTGCGGATATTACTATTCGTCACGACAAGATTGCTTGCAGTTGACGCAGTGATGCCGTTGACGGCCCATTCGATAACCGCCCCGTCAATAACGGAATTTCCCGAGGTGGCGCCAAACTGGATGCCCGTCCAGATGCCCTTAACGGGGGCTGCTTGATTAGAAGACGTGAAGGTTACTGGTTGTTCCGGTGAGCCCAGCACCTGTAATTCTCCATTTATAACCAAGCCGACATTATCATCAAATTCAAGCACAACACCCGGCTGAAGCGTCAGGCGGGTACCGGCAGTAATAACCAAATCCGACGTGATCCGATAGGCCTGTGGTGGTGAACCTGCTGTCCAGGCGGTATCCGTTGGGACGATGCCGCCCTGACTTCGGCTGATGTTGTTCTCGTAAGTCGCTTGCACCTGGTTGGTGGTGGTGATATTTCCGGTTCCATCATCTGCGCTCGCATAGATAGCGTTCTGTCCATCTTCCAGTACAACATTGGCCGTATAAACCCCGCTTCCGTCACTGGTGACTTGTTGTTGTACAACGCCATTCACATAGATACTCACGGTAGTATTGGGCAGTGCGGTGCCTGAAATGACATACGGGTTCTGGCCGGAGACCGGCGTAGCACTGTCCACCGAAGGCGTCCCGCTACCGTTGCTAATGGGATTGAGCGTGATCTGTCCCAACACAGCGCGCGTGAGCACCAAAGAGTCACCCACATTCAGGGTGCCATCGGGACTATTTAATGGGGCCACATCGGCGACCAGTAACTCTTGTGCCGTGGGTGTCTTCGACCCTGTCACAAACTGCTGCATTATCACAAGGTCACCCGCATTTAGCGCCCCATCCGGCGCACCGTACGGTGCCACATCGCCCGCGACATTAGAGACCTGAGGTAACTGGGAAACCACGTTAAACCCTGCCGGGAACGTAGTGCTCTGGCCATCTGAGTTCGTCACGGTGACATCAGCTGTACCTAGCGGCAGCACCGGTACCGCACCGGTCACGGTGTTGCTATCGACATACGCTAGTGCAGTTAAGTTCTGACCACCAATTGTTGCACTCAGCCCTGACTGGAAGTCACTACCGGAAATTGTGACATTTGACCCACCTGCTGCCAGTCCTGACGAAGGCGATATACTGCTTATCTGGGGCGGTGGTGCCACGTAGGTAAAGGCGTTGGGGAGATTCAACGTTCCTGAAGCGTCAGAAACGCTGACCGTTATTGTTCCTGCTGAGTTTGGTGGGGCAATCGCAGATAACGTGTCCTTGTCGATCAGGGTTACATTGGTAGCAAGCACCCCTCCAAATGATACGGTTGCATTGTTAGGCATATCGCTACCGTTAATAGTCACAAGTGCTCCACCCTGCGTAGACCCGGTGGAAGGCGTTATCGATCCTATGTTTGAGGCGGCGTAAGAAAAAACGTTAGCTAAAGTAGCCGATACGGGTGTGCCAGGTACGCTCAGTGACACATCGACTGTCGTGGACGAAACACCCGAGGGCGTTGTTACGAGAAGCAAGCCCTCATCGAGAACATTGATATCGGTAGCCGAAACTCCTCCAATTAAAACACTCATAGGGCTAGTGAAAAGCGACCCTTCGACACGTAACTGCGTGCCACCACCCGCAGGCCCCTGTAAAGGCGAGATTGAGGTTATGCTGATATTGTCATACGTAAAGGCACCCGCTAAAAAATCTGCCCCTGAGGCACCCGAGTCATACTGCAAATTAATATCAGTTGGACCACTGATCAAGCCCTGCGGGGTGGTGGCGGTTATAGTGTTGTCATCAACGATAGTAATACCGGTAGCTGATAACCTATCCACCATTATCTCTACTGTCGTTATATCCGAAAAGCCGCTACCGCTGATAGCGAATGGTGTCCCACCGTATAATGGACCGTTTGAAGGATTAACCCCTGAGACTGTCGGCTGTACATAGGTAAATCCATTAATCAGCGTTCCGGTTGCTGCAGGCGCAGTGGTACTGACTACCACATCGACTAACCCCGCCAACATTGATGCGGGTGGTGTAACAACGGACAGCGTCTGACTATCAACAACGCTAACGGTGGTTGCTTGTACTCCATCAAACGTCACGGTAAGTGGTTCTGAAAACAACGTTCCCAAGATGGTTACCGTCGTTCCACCAAGGATTGGGCCTGAAGAAGGTGTAGCGGAGGTGACCGTGACGTCCTCATAGGTAAACCCACCCGGAAGGAATGTCGATCCTGAAGCGCCAGAATCATATTGTATGTCAACATCAACTGGGCCAAGCGTCATTCCTGATGGCGTTATAGCAGTCATCACAACATCACTGACTATCGTGACACCCGTCGCCGGGATACCATCAATGTTTATGTCAACCGTGCTAACACCCGAAAAACCACTACCATTTATCGTAATCGCCGTGCTACCACTCAGCGGGCCGCTAGTAGGTAATATATCCGTCACCGACGGTTGGCCATAAGTAAATCCATTGGCTAGCGTGGCAGTCGCCATAGCACTGGTGAGTGTAACCACCACATCGACAGGCCCTGGTGTCATAGATTCAGGCGGAGTAATAACCGACAATGTTTGACTGTCAATCACGTTGACCGTAACAGCCTGATTAGGTCCGAATGCCACGGTTAATGGTGCAGCAAAATGGTTGCCAAGGATGGTTACCGATGTACCACCACTTAACGGCCCCGCAGAAGGGGTGACGGATGTGATACTGACATCTTCATAGGTATACGCATTGGCTGTGTAGTCATTTGTCATGCTCTGGAAAAAGACATCGACGGCAACAGGACCTGCACTCGGCCCTACTGGCGTTGTAACGGTCAATGTTGTGTCATCGATGATGACCAAGTTTGTAGCAAGAGAGCTCCCTAAATAAATTTCGGTCACAGGATCAGAAACGAAACCAGTGCCCGTGATTGTCACTGTCGCACCACCGTAAATCGGCCCTGTAGCAGGTGTCACCACGACAGCTGCCGCAGCGTTTATGGGGGCCCAGAGGAAGCAAATAACGAGAAACTGAAGTAGATTCGATCGAAACAACCGTAAAGCAGCGTTTCTGCTTATACAGACCATGGCATCCATCAGTGTCGCGGACGGGGTGACTTTATCGAGCGCATGATTAGTCATATTGCATACGCCGCATGACGAAGGGCTTAAGGTATAAAACCACCAGCGCTACCAACAGGAATGTAGAAGAAAGTAAGTACAAAGCTCTCATGAGAGTGCTTTGAGTGTCACTGCCGATTAAATAACTGTGCGCAAATACCAACAGACATGCCAGAATCACACATCGGTGGCCCCATCGGAACAACCGTTCACGTTTTTGGCGGAGCACATATATTCCTGATCCCAGCCCAAACAGCAATAAACCCAGAATCCCCAACGAGACACTGGAGGTGTAATATCCTGACGTAAAGTCTGGCACGAGTATGCCTGCCGAAAGTTCGCCGTTACGAACAGAAACAGCCGCAACAAACAGCACTGCATGAAGAAATAACAGCAGCAACAGCGCCAAACCGCTTGCTCTGTGTATCCAGCTCCCGGCATACACCATCCGCCCGAAGATTCTGCTTGATAACGACAGCATAAGCTGCAGCCAAACCAGCACAATCGCTAACAGACCGGTCAGCTTGGAAAACACGTAAAGTAGTTGCCCAGGTGGGGTGGCTCGCGTTAAGGCTGTTATCAAGCTTTCACTTACCGAGAACAAGATGGAAACACCCACCACCAAGGCGCACACCCACAGCAACCACGGTACTACCCTGGTAGCTTGATTGATGCTCAACGATGTTGTTTTCAGCGCTTTATTCATATCCGTTGTAAAGCCGCTCTCGTTACGATTTATTATTAGTGTTTCTACATGCCTTTTGTTGTGCACAGTGCTGCAATAGCGTCAAGGCCGCTTCATCAGAAACAGCATCACGCTCAGCAACCGGTAACCCCAGATCTTTCCAGCCCTTCAGTCCATACGGTTTCATAATACCGACTGGCTGCACTCCCACACGGCGCAGTGCTTGAGCAACCTCGTAACCACGAAAGTCCTTGATGCAGTAACTGATCACCAAGTCCGCTCCATCAAGCTGCGTGACAGTTTCAAAACTAACGTCACGAAGGCGTATATTGATGGCCCCTGGAATATGAAATTCGTCGTATTCTGGTTCTTCGCGCGTATCGACAAACACTACCTTCTTACCCTTGGCAATCATCTCCAGTATGTTGTTGATGGGGTACTCCAATACGGCCTGTTGCATGTATTCAACGTTGGGCGCTACATCCTCACCACATATGGAAGCCACATCGAGGCTGGCTTCCAGACCAATGGTATTCATTGTGGACGGGTTACTTTCAAGCATCTGGTAGAGGCGGTCAAAAAACCCGCTGTAACAACGAACCGGAACATGGTTACGGGAAAATTTCTGTTGCAGATCTCGATAGCGGTTCTCAACCACAATCGCATCATCACTGTCCGGTGTGGTCCATGGCGAAATTTCAATATGGTTGATGATTTCGCCAATCCGTTTGAGCACCGGGTCATTTTCGAGGCCATGTGCTTGTATCAAACCTTCGTAGGTTGACAGCCCGTGACGACGACGGTAGGTCGCCTCGGGAATATCAAAGGCGATAGCGCCACTCAACTGGGCGCCAGCAGGAAGGATACTTAACTTCGAGGTTGGTGCAATGTGCCGGTTGATGAGCCAGGCAGACGCCCACTTATCCGGTTCAAGACCGTTCCACGTGTAGAATTCTTTGGCAGGTGAGCTCGTCTGGACAAAACACGACGACAACAGCAACACGGATAGCGCAAGACTGATGAAACGACACACAACCAAACACTTAGCCATCACGCAATACCGACTGATGGCAAAAAACAAGCGTAGACTGAGTGAGTCGCCCCCGACATGCTATCCCCTAACGATTGATATTTTTATTCTTGTACTTCTTATTAACGTGGAACTATATACAGGGCCATAATCAAGGTCAACCTGCGCTAATTCATTGCTATGCCAATCACAGAATGCGAAGTAAACCGCTGCGGGTGAATTTCCATGCAGAGCAGCTTGAGCAAGCTGTTTTTATTCAGAAAGCTAGTTAGTTTCCAGTCCGCTTCCTGTTGGGATTCTACCTCCGATACCGTTTCCCGAAGCGGTAACCGCCCAGGGTCGGCTCGACGCACCCATTTTCTGAGGGTCTCAGCCGTACAGCCAATCTTCACAGCAATCGACTTCAGTGCTGCCCACGGTGAGTTATTTTCCGCCTGGTGCTCGAATACCATCCGCACCGCCCGTTCCCGTACCCCTGGCGAGTATCCCGTTCTCTTGTTCATAACTCCATCCTCTCAAGAAATGGAGTCTCCGGTAAAGTCGGAGCGTTTCATACGTTTACTCTGTATCTGCCATCTCGATTTTTCCGGCAGAGTTGTTTGAGTTGGTAGTTCAGTTCTCTCACAGTGTTCTCGCTTTCAGGTTAGTGTTTCTGACCACCCGGAGGCCGTAGCCGTCCAGGTTCGCTCACGCGGAACGGTCATGGGACACTACTCCCGTCTGAACTGAATGCGCCTGGTCACAGGCAACGCGGGTTCTCCTTGTCAGGATGGGGCCGCGTAGACCAACATGCCCATGGATGGGCGTTCTTCAATTATGGCTTACATTACCTCCTTTAAATGATAGGTAGCCGTTCTGGCTGGAAGATGGACCCACGGTAAAAAACCGCAGCACGTCAAAGGGCCCTGTTGTGCTCAATCGCCACTGTACACGCAGTGGCCACGGTTAAAATCGATCAGAGGGCGGCAGTTTAGGAACGCATCACGCGCCGGTCACGTTAGAATTCGGTCGCATACCCGCGCGGATACCGGGATTGCCGCCCTCGTCACTACCCCGCTACGCTCGCCAGTGACGAGGGCACCTTCGGTCAAAATATGCTGTTTCCAGATTGACATCGTCATTTCTATGCGCACAAAATTCGGGCGATAGATTCCGACGGCTGCTGAAATGGTTTTCGGGAGAATATGTGAACTGTGGAAACCTGGGCTACCACGAACGATTCATACACACAAAGCAAGGCTGCATGCTTGAGGGATATAAGCTCTAGGTGTCAGGCAAAATAAGGGCCAGATACATTATTACAGTGTAATAATTGAAAATGATGTTCTTCAGGGAGTACGTGTTTTTCCGCTTACCTGTAGCCACGATGTCTTGCGTTAAAATCGCAGATCGGTGATTCCGTGACTTTGAACTGCTCCAGCCATGCGTGCACAGCTTTACACGGCCAAAGACGGTTACGACAACACGGCGGTTGAATACGCGGCGGTAACGGTAGGCCAGCGCTTACCTTATTTCGCAAGCGACCGATCGTGATACCGAGCAGGTGGGCAATGTCCTCATCCGTGTAGTATGTATCCTCTTCCAACGTCTGTTTTACAGCCACCTCGTACCTCCGGCATATGTATGTTTTCATTTGTCCGAAGTAAGATATATCACAGATATCTGCGTAGAAACCGTAGATAATCTGTCATCGAGTCGTCGTGGTTTTTATTATCAACGCCACTTTACTTGCCTGCCGCGCGCAACTTGTCTTTCACAGACTCTACACGCATGTTTACATAGCGTTCCAGCGACCGGATACTCGCGTGCCCACTCATCAGTCTTACTTCCGCGATAGACAGTCCTGTTTCTTCAAACAGCAAGGATATCCCATGGTGGCGAAGATCGTGCACCACGAGGTCTTTTACACCTGTGCGCTGGCAGGCGCGTGTGAATGCCTGGGTAATAGAATCAGGTTTGGTCGCCAAAACTGATCCATTACTTCGGTCGCCGACGACTTTTCGCAGAAGCTCAGCTGCCTTTAGGGTAAGCGGTATGGTACGTCCCTTGTGACGACCTTTTTTCAGGCGGTCCGATTTGGCGCTGGTTATTTTGAGTGTTTCATTTTCCCAATCGATATCTTCACATCGGAGGTTACAGAGCTCGCCTCTCCGCATACAGGTTTCAATGGCCAATTCGACGAACACATTGAGTACAGGTGAATCAGATGCAAGACGTATTTCTTCCAGTTCTTTCCTGGTCGGCCGTCGATCACGCTGATTTTTGACAACCAGTGTTTTCTTGGCCTCCGGTAATGGATGCTCGGCCAACTGCAAGCGTAAATGGCTTTGCGCCCATTTGATCGCCGACCCGAGTACATCAAGATCACGATGTATGGTGGCATCTTGTACCAGAGCTGGCACCTCTACCCCGCCCTTGCTGGCATCCTCGAAAAGCTCCAGCACATCTTCTTCAGTTTCGTATCCAGCAGCTACTTGCCGATTTAGCCAGGCCTTGTATCTTTTAAGCCGTTCGGTTTTCGTTCCACGACGTGTTCGTATGAACTGCATGCAATCGGCGACATGCAATGCATCCATACCGATGGTGCCCATGAGCCGTTTCAACAGGGCAGCGCGCGACCGGTCCTGTTTGTTAAATGCCTCATGCTCGGTGTAAGCATTCAACAGGTCGGCGACCGTCATTGATTTTGCAACCGAATGATCGCGGTAGGTACCCGACAGTATCTTAGGCTCCTGGAGGGTAGCCCAGCTTTCAGCTTGCCCCTTTGTCTTGAAGGTCCTGGATAGCGGGGGCTGCCCACGCCGCCGGATCTGCACCCGAACACCTCGCTGCTTTTTCTTTATATCACCCCAGGGCAATCCGTAGTGGGTGGCGAGGCTTCTCGCCTTGCCCACGGAATACGTCTTTATCGGCTTAGGGGCATTGGGTATAATCCAGACGTATTCTTTGGAATAAGTTGCCATTGTTGATCGCTCCCATACTGTGGGTAAATGGTCACGCGCCAAACCCTCACGTCACTTTCACATTGTGCGTGTAGTGTGCGTGAAAATAGCAGTACAGATCAACAGTATCTTAACCTATTGATTTAGAAGACATGGGGCCGTAGCTCAGCTGGGAGAGCGTCGCGTTCGCAATGCGAAGGTCGGGAGTTCGATCCTCCTCGGCTCCACCAATTTCCTGCATATTAGGATCTCCGAAGGGTACTTACTCTCCGGACCTGGACAGAACAGCAATCAGCTTGGACATAATAGTTTCTGTGTTTATGGGTTTGACCACATAGTCAGTAGTTCCGGCTTCAATGGCCTGCCTGACATTTACGGCATAACCCGCACCCTCAAGCGATCAAACAACCGATCTCTGTGACAGAGATTCCAAACTGCTGTATCTACTGAGCTGTAACCGAAACCGAACCACGAGCCAGCGCAGCAACCGCTCCATCAGGATTGGTAGCAGTCACCCCACAGGTCGCTGGCGCATCCGCGGCTATGGTGACATTGGTAACCAGTGTGTTGGCATCCTGTACCGTCACCGAGTTAGTGGTCGCGCCACCGGTGCGGCAGACCAGCACTGCGACTCCGTCCTGTATGCCCGTGCCGGTGATGGTCATGTCCAGAGTACTGCCCGCAACAACACTGCCTGGTGAAACACCGGATAAACCCAGTGGATCACTACCACCTCCACTACCACTGTCGGGATCGACTGTTACTGAGCCACGGCTCAGCGTAGCAACCGCTCCATCAGGATTGGTAGCAGTCACCCCACAGGTCGCTGGCGCATCCGCGGCTATGGTGACATTGGTAACCAGTGTGTTGGCATCCTGTACCGTCACCGAGTTAGTGGTCGCGCCACCGGTGCGGCAGACCAGCACTGCGACTCCGTCCTGTATGCCCGTGCCGGTGATGGTCATGTCCAGAGTACTGCCCGCAACAACACTGCCTGGTGAAACACCGGATAAACCCAGCGGATCACTACTAC